>DJIP01000270.1 GCA_002433675.1 Halomonas halophila | reverse complement strand
GCCCTGGTCGGGGTCTACAACCTGATGGGCGGCAACCGCTTCATCTCCGGCATGATCATGGATCTGGACGTCTCGCCCATCGTGATCATCCTGGTGATGATGGCGATCCTGATCGTGCTCGGCATGTTCCTCGACTGGATCGGGGTGGCCATGCTGACCCTGCCGATCTTCGTGCCGATCATCGTGCAGCTGGGCTACAGCCCGATCTGGTTCGGCATCCTGTTCGCGGTGAACATGCAGGTGTCCTTCCTGTCGCCGCCGTTCGGTCCCGCAGCCTTCTACCTGAAGGGTGTGGCGCCACCGGAGATCAGCCTCAAGGACATCTTTGTCGCGGTGCTGCCCTTTATCGCCCTGCAGCTGTGCGTACTCGCGGCGCTGCTGGTGTGGCCCGAAATGGCAATGTGGCTTGTCAACTAGGTCTAGACCCTGACGGCGAAGGGCGGCATCAGCCGCCCTTCGCTTTATCATAAGACTGTCTTCTCTTTCTTTTCGACTTCGAGGACTTTGCGATGAACGACGCTCAACGTCGCGTGCTGGACTCTGCCATGGCCGAGACGCCGCTGGTGGCGATCCTGCGTGGTATCACGCCGGACGAGATCGAGCCGGTCTGTCACGCCCTGGTCGAGGCCGGTTTCCGGCTGATCGAGATTCCGCTCAATTCACCCGAGCCCTGGGTCAGCATCGAGCGCGCCGTGGCCTGTTGTCCCGACGACGTCTTGATCGGTGCCGGCACGGTGCTCGAGGAAGACGATACCGCACGGCTTGCAGAGCTCGGGGCGCCGCTGATGATCACCCCCAACACCGAGGCCGAGCTGGTGGCACTCGGTGCCGAGCGTGGGCTTGCGCCGATGATCGGCTGCATGACCCCGACCGAAGCCTTGGCCGCGGCGCGGGCTGGGGCGACGGCGCTCAAGCTGTTCCCGGCGGCACGCCTGGGCACCGGCTACTTCAAGGACATCAGTGCGATCCTGCCCAAGGGACTGCCGGTGCTGGCGGTGGGCGGTATCGATCGCTCCAACATGGCCGAGTGGCATGCCGTCGGCATCGCCGGCTTCGGTTTCGGCAGCAACCTCTACAAGCCCGGACGCAGCGCCGCCGAGGTGGGGGAGATCGCACGGGAGCTGGTGGCCGAATGGCAGCGTCTGGCGGCTGACCAGGCAGGCCAGCAAGGGGGTGGCGCATGAGCCGGCGGCTGATCGCCATTGACTGGGGAACCAGCAACTTTCGCGCCTTTCTGGTGGACCGCGACAGTGGCGAGTGTGTCGATAGCGTGCGCTCGGATGCCGGGCTCAAGTCGTTGAGCACGGAAGAATTCCCGCATTACTGCGAGGCCCAGGTCGGGGCCTGGCGAAAGGGTGGTGAAGTGCCGGTCTACCTGTCGGGCATGGTCGGCTCCGCTCGCGGCTGGAGCGAGGCACCGCAGCTCGAGGTGCCGCGTTCGGCGAGAGACCTGGCCGACAATGTCGTAGCGGCGCCGGGGCTGGACAACGCCTGGATCGTGCCCGGTCTCAAGGTAGTGCGCGAGGATCATGTCGACGTGATGCGCGGCGAGGAGATCCAGGCCTTCGGCGCACTGGCGCTGCTGGGCCTGTCCGCCGGGGTCTGCTGTCTGCCGGGCACCCACAGCAAGTGGGCCCGTCTGGAAGGAGAACGGCTGATCGATTTCTCCACGGTGATGACCGGCGAGCTCTACCATGCGGTGCGCTTTCACACCCTGCCGGGAGAGCCGGCCAGGGGCAGCGATGCCCACGACGCCGATGGCTTTGCCCAGGGCCTGGCGGCGGCGGACCATCCGGCGGGCTTGATGCACGCCCTGTTCGAAGGCCGAAGCCGCCACCTGTACGCAGGGCTTGGCGCTCACCAGGTGGGCAGTTTTCTGTCCGGGGTGCTGATCGGTGCCGAGGTGCTGGCCCAACGCGAGCATCTACTGAACCACCAGGGCGCGGTGGTACTGGTCGGCTCGTCCAGTCTCAATCCGCTCTACCGCCAGGCGCTGGAGCGCCAGGGCATTCGCGTCGAGGAAGTCGACAGCGACAAGGCCACCCTGGCCGGGCTGGTCGCCTTGGCCGAACGCCACCGCGCGGGCTGATCGCAGGCAGCGGACGGACGCTGGCGGGGACGTCGGTACGGCCCTTTCCGGGCCTGGGAGCGACGCCCTGTGAGGAAGGGGGGAGTCGAGTCCAGCGTGCTCTGTCAGCTGGCCAGTTGAGTCGATAGCCAGGGCAGCAGGACTTGACTGGCTTCTCGCTGACGCGAGTCGGGATACACCAGATAGAAGCCCTGCTGGTCGTCGTCAAAGGCGCACAGTTCGACCAGCTCGCCACGTTCGAGGTGCGCGGTTGCCAGCAGTCGAGGGGCCAGCACCAGCCCCTGGCTCGATACCGCCGCGTCGATGGCCAGGCTGGTGTGGCTGAAGCGCAGTTGGCGTGCTTCTTGCTGCCCCGGCAATCGATCTGCGAAGCGGCCCCAGAGGCGATGCACATCGCTGCAAAGCGTTTGCGTCGACAAGTCCGTCAGGTCGATCGTGCCGCCCTGCCTTGCCAGGTAGTCCGGACTGCAAAGGGCGCAAAGCCCGATGCCGGCGAGACGGTGATGCTGCAAGCCTTCACCGAACGGTGGGCGGCCCATTCGGATGGCGAAGTCGACACCGTCGACAAAGAAATCCGCCAGACGTTCGCTGGCCTCGAGTTCCAGGTTGACCTCCGGGTAGGTGTCGCGAAACAGCGGGAGACGAGGCAGCAGCCACTTGCTGGCGAAGGACGGGGTGACGCTGATCTTCAGCGGGCCTGCGCCAGCGAAGAGCTGTCGCGTGGCCTCATCGATCATCGCCAGTGCTGGCTTGAGTCGGCGGTGGTACTGCTGGCCCTTGCGGGTCAGGACCAATCCCCGCGCCTGGCGGACAAACAGGGCGACGCCCAGGTCGTCTTCGAGCTGACGGACACGTTGGGCCACGGCACTCTGGGTCAAGGTCAGTTCTTCTGCGGCCCGCCGGAAGTTCAGGTGGCGTGCCGCAGCGTCGAACATGCGCAGGGAGTCGAGTCTGGGTTGTCGTGTCATCGCGCCATCAGCCTGTAGTTTTTCTACATCCTGAAGCAAGGAGATAACGTTTTCGGCGTGAGGTCAATGCCGCCATCCTTGAACGAATCACAACGCACTTGATTCGCCGCAAGGAGGCCTCATGGCCAGACCGTACACGCTCATGACCGACCATACCCGCTTGGCAGCGAGTGCCTATCTGGCGTTTATCGCTCTCGGGGTGATCTGGGGCAGCAACTTTGTGTTCATGAAATGGGCCTCCGAGTGGATCACCTCCGCTCAGGTGGCGCTGCTGAGGGTGGGCTTTGGCTTCCTGCCGATCCTTATCGTCGGCCTGGTCACCCGTTCTCTGCATTGGTCGCACCTGCGCCATTTGCATCACTTCGTGGTGATGGCGCTGTTGGCAACGGTGATCTACTACGTTGCCTTCGCTCAGGGGACTGCGCTTCTGCTGTCCAGTCTTGCCGGCATGCTCAGTGGTGCCATCCCGCTCTTTACCTTTGTCGCCGCCTGGCTCTTCCTGCGCAGCGAGCCGCTGAACCCTCGCTCCATTGGCGGTACCTTGCTGGGCTTTTTCGGCATTCTACTGATTGCCAGTCCTTGGGGAATGTCGGTCAATGAAGTGTCACCCGCCGGCGTTGGTTATATGGTGCTTGGGTCCGCCAGCGTGGGACTGTCGTTCGTTTACGCGCGCCGTTTCGTCAGTCCACTGGGATTGCCACCACTGGCACTGGCGACCTATCAGACGGGCCTCGCCCTGCTTGTGCTGTTGCTTGGCGTCGACCTTGGCGGGGTGAGCAAGCTGTTCGACCATCCTCGCGCAGCCTGGGCGATGGTGGTCGGGCTTGGACTGCTCGGGACAGGGGTCGCCTATGTCCTTTACTACTTCATCGTCGATCGGTTGGGGGCGGTCGTAGCCTCGGGAGTGACCTATCTCCCGCCGGTGGTGGCGTTGATGATTGGTGTTCTGCTGGTGGGGGAGCCGGTGCGAGCACTGGATCTGGTAGCGATGGTCGCCATTCTGGCAGGGGTCGGTCTTCTACAGTCCGGTCGTCGCCAGTGACAGGCGCTGGACCTGTGCAGTGCTTGCCGCTTGAATGGCAGTAAGACAGGGAGGCATATCCTCGTCTGGAACAGCGTCTTGGCTAGGCGGTGTGCCAGGTCCAGAAACCCAGATTCAGAAACCCAGGCATCAAGGACCGGTGACCGATTGAGCTTCGGGACGGTCCTTGATGTCCGTTGGTGCTTGATGCCTTTCTAGACTGTTGCCCAGTGCCTGGTGAGAGATGGTCATGCAAGGCGCGGCCGCCAGGATTCAGGACGGGCGGAACTCGCCACTGGCGGTGGAGGACAGACCGTCAAAGGCACCATGACCGACAAAGGTCATATCGTTGAAATCCAGCACGTAGCGCAGCGCCAGCTGTTGCTCCTCGAGCCCGTAGACGAAGATCCGGTGCTCATCGACCGGGGTCGCCAGGTAGGCGCAGCTGATGTCCTGGCACTCCTGGTTCGATGAGGCGTCACCCAGGGAGGTGCCGCCCAGACGATGGCGCATGCGAGTGGCATTCTCGAAGACGACGCCCCAGGTGGTGCCGTCACAGCTGAATTCAAACGTCTTGCCTACCATTGGATCTGTCATGGGAGCCTCCTGTCTGCTGATATCGACGCGCTG
>DJIP01000026.1 GCA_002433675.1 Halomonas halophila | reverse complement strand
GCCTCAGGGCTTTTCTCTGGCGCTTTCAGTGGACTCGTGCGAAGAGGCCGAACGGCTTTGTTCCGGGCTTGCTCAAGGTGGTGAGATCATGTTGCCCCTGTCGGAAACCTTCTGGGCCGAGCGCTTTGCCCTGGTGAAAGATCGCTTCGGCGTCGCCTGGATGATCATGTATGAAGGTGCACGTGGCGGCTGAATATCGGCGCGTCGTGATGCAGGGCGTCAAGCAGAGCCGGAGGATTCCCCGGCGGCGTTTGCAAGCGGGGGCACGGAGCACGACAAGCGCTCAAGCATGGGCGGCGAATAGCGACAGGAGAAGGAGGATGCGGTCAAGGATGGTATTTTCAAATGTCAGGGGGCCCTTTATCAGCGAGCCCCAGATGCTGCCGGGCTTTGGTGAGAAGAGTGGTATCTACAAGGTCGCAGCTGCGGAGCCCCAATGGCTGTCCCGGCTGGGGCTGTCCAATGACAGCCAGGCCAATCAGGTCGACCACGGTGGGGTGGACCGCGCCCTGTGTCACTACTGCGCCGATCACTACCCCCACTGGCAGGCGCGCTATCCTGACGCCGGGGTGGTGCTGGAGTCCGGCGTGCTGGGGGAGAACATTGCCAGTCGTGGTGCCGATGAGCGCGAGGTGCGTATCGGCGACGTCTATCGCATCGGCGAAGCGCTGGTGCAGGTGACCCAACCCAGGCAACCCTGCGCCAAGGTCGATGCCCGCACCGGCCAGCCGGGGCTGGCCCGGGCCTTTATGCAGGAGGCCAGGATGGGTTGGCTCTACCGCGTGCTGGAGGAAGGATGGATCGCGCCGGGGCCTGTCATCGAGGTGGTCGAGCGCGGTGATGAAAGGTGGAGCGTGGAGGCCTGCTGGCGGGTGCTGGAAGATCGCAGGACGCCCCTGGATACCATGGCCGAATTACACGGGGTCAAAGACCTGGCGCAACACTGGAAGGACCAGTTGGTTCGGCGTATGGACTATTGGCGCGGGCGCGCCTGAGGCCGGCGGGCGGGGAGTACCACCCGCGGTACGGTGCTGCTGCGCCTGGCACCGAACCGACTGAGCCTGTCTTCTCTGCCCCTGTCTCTCGTGTGCCCCTGTCTCCTCTGCCCCTGTCTCTCGTGTGCTTCTGTCTCCTCTGCCCCTATCTCTTGGGCTGAAACGACAAGGCCCTGCTGTATAGCAGGGCCTTGTTGCAGGGTCTGGTCGTGATCAACCGCAGCGGAGCATCAGCTGTCGCTGTCGGCGGCCAGGTCGTTGGCCAGCGCCACTTCGGAGCCGGGCTTGGCGGTCTGAAGCGCGGCCAGGGTGGGGCCGGTTTCCTGCTGGAAGGAGGCCAGCGCCTGACCGGACAGGCTCTGGTTTTCCGGAAGGGCCACGCGCATTGCGTTGACCTGGTTGTTGTTGACCATGACCTCGTAGTGCAGGTGAGGCCCGGTGCTGCGACCGGTGTTGCCCGACAGAGCGATCCGTTCGCCCATGGTTACGCGCTGTCCGGTGCTGACCAGCGGGCGCGACAGGTGCAGGTAACGTGTCTTGTAGCCGTTATCGTGACGAATCACGATGTAGCGACCCGCTGCCGGGTGGTTGCCGACCTTTTCCACGCGACCATTGGCCGGAGCCTCGATGCCGGTACCGATCGGCATGGCGAAGTCGGTGCCCTTGTGCGGGCTGACACGGCCGGTGATCGGATGGCGGCGGTTGAGGTTGAAGTTGGAGCTGATGCGGTAGCTGCCGGAGAACGGGTAGCGGTTGAAAGCCGGATCGAGGCTCTGGCCTTCGGGGGTGTAGAAGTTGTTGTCCTCGGGATTGCGCACCAGCGTCAGGTCCATGCGCTCGCCGTCGTAGGACACCGCCAGCACGCGGGGATCCAGGCGCTGGCCGTCGATGATGTCGGACTCGACCAGTACCCGGAAGCTGTCTCCGCGACGGGTGTCGCGGCGAAAGTCGAGCTTCTTCTCGAGCACCCGTGCCATCTCCGAGACTTCGGCACGGCTCAGGCCCGCGGCCTCGGCGGAGCGAGCGAAGCTGCCGCTCACGGTGCCGGCGTAAAGGCGTTGTGAGGCTTCGCCGGCACGCTCGATGGTCGCCACGTCAAAGCCTGAATCCTGGCGTTCGATCAGGTAGCCGTCGCGCACGTTCTTCATGATGCGCAGCGCCAGCAGTCGACCGTCCTCGCCAAGCTGATACTCGAAGGTGTTACCGACGCGCCAGCGGGTCAACACGTTCTGGTCGGGCAGATCCTCGAGCAGCGCCATGACCTCGCTGTAGCCCAGCCCCAGGGTCTTTTCGGCCATTTCGGCGAAGGTGTCGCCCTGCTGGACGCGATAGGTCTGCCAGGTCGGGACGAACGGCTCGTTGGCCGCAATCTCTTCCTCGAGCACGATCGGGCCTTCATCGAACAGTTCGAGCTCGTCTTCGCTGACATCCTCGTAGGAGGTGGCGTCGCTGGCGACGTCCAGCGACTGCTGCTCCAGCAGTCCACTGGCCACGGTGCCGAGCACCACGGCGATATGCAGCGAGCCTTCGTCGAGCTTGAAGGCGGGCGGCTGTGGATTGCCGTCCAACGCAACTGGCGCCGCGGAGGATGAATCAGCGGCGCCAGGAAGCGTGCGAGAGGATTGTAAGGTCAGAGGAGGTAGTCCCGACGATGAACGCATGGCGTTCTCGAACTTGACGTCGGCGTGGGCCTCGTCGACAAAGTCGATGTCGACGATTTCGCTGGCCTTGAGCTGGGAAATCGGGATGTGCTGGCTGGTAGCATCCAGCGCTAGGTCGATGGCTTCGGCGACCTGGGTCCGCTCGAAGTCCAGCGAGGGCAGTTCCGGCGAGGCAGTATCGCCTAGCGGAACGAGAACAGAGTTCAGCGATTCATTGCCTCGCTGAAC
>DJIP01000194.1:20466-28656 GCA_002433675.1 Halomonas halophila | reverse complement strand
CGCATCTCCCGCGGCCGCACCATCCGCTCCATGGTCGCGGGCTCGATCTTCTTCGGCACCCTGGGCTGCGCCCTGTTCTTCATCATCCTGGGCAACTACGGTCTCTACCTGCAGCTGTCGGGCACCCTGGATCTGGTCACCATTCTCAACGAGCAGAGCCCCACGGCGGCGATCTTCGCTACCCTGTCGACGCTGCCACTGAGCTATCTGGTGATCTTTGCCTTTACCCTGCTGGCGCTGATCTTCACCGCCACCACCTTCGACTCCATCTCCTACATCCTGGCGGCGGTGGTACAGAAGGAGGTCGATGAGGAGCCGATGCGCTGGAATCGCCTGTTCTGGGCCTTTGCGCTGTCGTTCATGCCGGCGGTGCTGATGTTCATCGGCGGACTGGAGACCCTGCAGACGGCCTCTGTGGTGGGGGGCGTGCCCTTGCTGGTGGTGGCGCTGTTGCTGTGCAGCTCGACCGTTCGGGCGGCCCACTACGACCTGCGCTACCAGCCGGACTACACCGACAAGGAAATCTATATCGAGGAATTCCCCGAGGACGACCCCTGGACCGAGGAAGGAACCTGGGATTTGCCGGAAGGGGAGCACCACGGTGTCGACCATGACGACAAGCCCCATCTGGAGGGCGACCCGGCAAGCCATCCTTCACGGCTGTAAGTGAGCGTTTAGCGCCGACTATCACGGGCTACCGTCATCGCGACGGTGGCCCGTTTTTCTTGGGCTGACTTGTTGTGGCCTGTCTTGCCGAAAGGGGCACTGCGTGAGCACCACCCGAGAGCACTGCCGGGTCAGGCCGCCTGACGCCAGCTATCCTGCTCGAGGTGTTCGAGGATCGCCTCTCCCACGCTGGTCTCGGGGGAGTCGATGCCCTGGTTGCCGAACAGCCGGTTGAACTCCAGCACCACCGGGGCGTCATCGACCATGGCGATGTCGAAGCCGGCGTGATCGATGCCCAGGCGCCGTGCCAGGGTGGTGGCAAGCTCGATGGCAGAGGCCGGCACCGGGTCGTGGCGGATCTCGCCGCCGCGTGCCACATTGGTGCGAAAGTCACCCAGCGGGCTCTCGCGCCAGTAGGCGGCCAGCACCCTGCGCCCGACCACCACGATGCGCAGATCGCGCTCGATGGGCAGGTAGCGCTGGGCGTAGAGCAGATTCTCGCTGGACAGGTGGTCGATCAGCGCCTCGCGGGAGCGAATCAGGCGCACGCCCTCGCCCATGGAGCTGCGCACCCGCTTGACCACGAACGGGTAGCCAAAGCGCGCCTCCACTTGGTGGATGGCTTCTGAATTGACCCCGAGGATGGCGGTATCGGGCGTCGCCTCAGGGCAGCAGGCCTGGAAGGCGCGGGTCTGTTCGATCTTGTCGTGACCCAGGTGATAGCTGGGTAGACTGGGAAAGACGCGTGGATTGAGGCCGTAGGCCAGGGCATTGATCTGCCAGTATTCGGGGAACAGCAGGGCGTCGGCATCGGCCAGGGCCTGGCGATGGTCGTTCATGTGCTCAGGCTTGATGTATCGCGCCCCCGGGACCCCCAGACTCCGTAACGGATCGAAGGTGATCAGGTTCATGAGACAGTCATCCGAGAAAGACGAAAGAGGATTGAAGCGAGGCCGCGCACCTTGCCAACTGTGGTCGCCGATTGCAAGGCGACAGGGGGGCCGGGGAGCCCGTCCACGGCAGCGGTGGCGCGGGCTGGCTGCGGTGCTGCTGGCCCTCACCATGATCGCTGGCGTCCAGGCCCACGAGCCGCACGAGCAGCGTGAGGCACTGGAGGATCTCGAGCGAGAGCATTTCGATCATTATGTGCTGGCGCTGACCTGGCATCCCGGGTTCTGCGCCAGCCGTCGTCAGCCGCCACGAGAGTGCCGGGATCCATCGCTGATGGTCGGGGCCGACGAGGGCTTCGTGATCCACGGGCTGTGGCCGTCACGTCCCCTCAGGTTGATCTCCCAGGGCGTCAGCGTCAGCGAGTGGCGCCGTCAAGGCTGCTTTCTCGAACGTCCGAGGCCAGCGGGCGACTTCTGCCAGGCAGGGCCTGCCATCGATATCGGCTCATCGCTTGAGCAGGAGCTCGACGACGCCATGCCCGGCAGGGCCAGCTGCCTCGACCGTTACGAGTACGCCAAGCACGGGGTCTGCCTGTCGATCAGCGATGATGACTTCTTCGACGGTGCCCTGGCGCTGACCGAAATCGTCAACGCCGGGGCGCTGGGGGACTTCATGCGCGACAATCGAGGCTCGACGGTCAGGCGCAATGCGCTGATCGCCGCCTTCGAGGAGGCTTTTGGCCGGGGTACCGGCAGCTCCCTGTCGTTGCAGTGCGGTGGTGCGGGCAACCGACTGCTCACCGAGGTGCGCATCGGCCTGGAGGCGGAGCATATCGATGACTTTCCGGCCCGAAAGAGCTTCGCTCCGGTGGATCATGGACGCTGCCCCAGCCGGATCGAGCTGCGCCGCTTCTAGGGCTCGTCCGAAAAGTGCCTGCGCTCGTCGACTTTTCGGACAGAGCCTAGATGGACGGGCCTTCCAGGTGGCCAAGTTCCCGCGTCAGTGTTCGCCGGTTCAAGGCCTCGATGACCCGGTCGTGCAGCGTCGGATCCATCGGCGCGATAGCTGGACAGGCGTCGGTCAGATGGGCGGCCAGGCCTTCGCCGCTGACCACGGCAAGATCGTCGTCGGGGACCTCACGTTCGATCTTCCAGCCGGGCAGGGCGAGGATGCCCTTGACCGGCACCGGCTGCCCCAGTTCGCGACATAGCCAGGAGGCGACCCAGCGGGTGGCCTGGCGGGCCTTGCGCTGGGGGCGTCGCTCCATCCAGCCGGGAAAGCGTAGGCGCTCGTGTTCGACCACCACGGTGTCCTCGGTCTCGCCGGCGGGACTGATGGCGGGGGTGCGGGCACGGGTCTCGATGACGAAGACGGCGTGGGGGGTGATCGCCACGTGGTCGATCACGAAGGTGTCGGCGGGCACGTCGTGAAACACGAAGTAGGGATGGGCCTCGGGGCGAATCAGCCGTTCGAGCTCTTGGCCCACGGCCAGTTCGCAGGCGAGCCCCAGCTTCAGGCGACGGATACGCTGGTAGTCACGCATCAGGCGGAAGCTGACCACGATCGCCAGCAGCGTGCACAGCACACCGTAGAGCGCCCATTCGATCCAGTTCTGGTGGCGCGAGAACAGCATCCTGCCCATGCCGTAGACCAGCGGGGTCAGCACCAGCACGGGGCCAAGGGCGGCGTTGAGGAACAGGGTGGCGAAGGCGCGATCCAGCCGGTCGCGCAGGGCCTGTCCAGGCTCACGCAGCGGGTGGGCGTCGAACGGCGAGCGTACTCGCGCGTCGTGCAGGCTTCGGAGTGCCACCACCACCGTGGCGGCCGCCGCGAGGGGGAATAGAAAGAACAGCGGCAGCAGGTAGTCCAGCCAGGCCATCGGCACTCCTTGCCCGTGAAGAATCCCGTCCATTGTAGACAACGACGTGCCTGTTGGGCCATGGCGCCCTTGGTCTTATCGATCGCCCGGGGGTAGTCTTGGCCATGGGGACAAGGCTGACGGGCCTGCCCCGGGTGCTGGCGAGTGGTCACGAGGGGAGGAGCAATGACGAATGTCGGCGGCGGTAGCGAGGCACGATCTTGCGTCAACCGAGAAGCGTCAGCGTCGGCGATGGATATGCTGTTCGACCTCGTCTGTCGTCACCGGCGCATCGCGGTGCTCAGTGGCGCCGGCATCAGCACCGCCAGCGGTATCCCCGACTATCGCGACGCCCAGGGCGAGTGGAAACGCTCGCCGCCGATCGACCACCGTGACTTCATGTCTCGCCACGCCTCGCGTCAGCGCTACTGGGCGCGGGCGATGATCGGCTTTCGAATACTCAACGAGGCCAGTCCCAACGCGGCGCACCGGGCCATCGCCGAGCTCGAGCAGCGCGGCAAGGTCTCCGGGGTGATCACCCAGAACGTCGATGGACTCCACCAGCGCGCGGGCTCCCGGCGGGTCATCGATCTGCACGGCAGGGCGGACCTGGTGGTGTGCATGAGCTGCGGTGCGCGCCAGATGCGCCATGCCCTGCACGATGAGCTGGCGCGGTGCAATCCGCAGTGGGTGGCGCATTCGTCGCCGGCGCGACCGGCGCCGGACGGAGATGCGGACCTGGAGGCGGACTTCTCGAGCTTTCGGGTGCCCTCCTGTGGCCGCTGTGGCGACGGTATCTGGAAGCCCGATGTGGTGTTCTTCGGCGACAACGTGCCAGCGGCGACGCTGGCCAGCGCTCGAGGGCTGCTCGAGGACAGCGACGCTCTGCTGGTGGTCGGCAGCTCGCTGATGGTCTATTCCGGCTTTCGCTTCGTGCGCGAAAGCGTGAAGGTGGGACGCCCGGTGGCCTGCATCAATCTGGGGCGCACCCGGGCCGATGAATTGTTCGACGTCAAGCTCGAGGCCCCGGTGGATCAGGCGCTGGAAGCGCTGGTGCGGGATCTGGGCTAGGCGCCGGCCCTGCCACTATTCAGACACGCCAGCGCTCAGCCTCCGGCCAGCTTGACCCTGTAGCCTTTCTTCTCCAGGGCGTCTTTCAACACCTGACGGTGGTCGCCCTGGATCTCGATGACGCCGTCCTTCAGTGCGCCACCGGTGCCGCAGCGCTTCTTCAGCTCCTTGGCCAGGGCCTTCAGCTCCGTGTCGGCCAGCGGCACGCCGTCGATGGTGGTGACGCCCTTGCCCTTGCGCCCGCTGGTTTCCCGGCGGATTCGCACCACCCCATCCAGGCTTGCCAGGCGCGCCTGGTCCTGGATCTCGTCGCAGCGGCAGGCGTCCTTCGGTTCACGGCAGTCCGGGCAGATGTCGCCGTGTTCGGTGGAGTAGACCAGCGAGCCGAGTTGTTCCTTCAGCGATGCCATGGTGGTGCGCTCCTGTCGGGTGGTGCGATGGTGCGGTTGGATCAGGCCAGCTGGACCGGGATGGCGTTGCTGGTGTGACTGATCTCGTTGCCTTCCTGGAGGTAGACCAGGGCGGGCTTGTGGTGGTCGAGTTCGCTGTCGCTGTAGTGCGCGTAGCTGCAGATGATCACACGCTGGCCTTCGCTTGCCAGGTGGGCGGCGGCGCCGTTGACCGAAATCACCCGGGAGCCTTCCTCGGCACGGATGGCATAGGTAGTGAAGCGCTGACCGTTCTCGACGTTGTAGATCTGGATCTGTTCGTTTTCGCGGATACCGGCGAGGTCGAGCAGTTCACCGTCGATGGCGCAGGAGCCTTCGTAGTTGAGCACGGCGTGGGTCACGCGAGCCATGTGCAGCTTGGCCTTGAGCATGATGGTGTACATGGAAGGGGCTCCTATCGAGGTAGCGTCACAGTGAGGTTATCGATCAGTCGCGTGGCACCGAGGTGGGCGGCCACCAGCAGGATGGCGTCACGGGTGGTGGCGGTCACCGCGCCGAGGTCGCGGGCGCGCAGCTCCAGGTAGTCGGGAGCAAAGCCTTGGGAAGCCAGCTGCACGCGGCCCTCTGCCAGGGTGGCGTCGATGTCGGCGCCGGCCTCGAGGCTGCGGGCAAGCGTCACCAGGGTGGCCTGCAGTTCGGCGGCGGTGGCGTGCTCGGCCTCGCTCAGGTAGCCGTTGCGCGACGATAGCGCCAGACCGGAGGGCTCGCGCACCGTGGGTACCCCGACGATCTCGATCGGCATGTGCATATCGCTGACCATGCGGCGAATGACCGCCAGCTGCTGGTAGTCCTTCTCGCCGAAGCAGGCGACGTCCGGCTGGACGATATGGAACAGCATGCTGACCACGGTGGAGACACCGTCGAAGTGGCCGGGGCGGGCGCCGCCACACAGGCCTTCGCTGACCTCGGGCACCCGCACCAGGGTCTGGCCGTCGAGGCCGTCGGGGTACATGGTCGCCGGGGTCGGGGTGAAGACCATGTTGCAGCCGGCGGCCTCGAGCTTGGCCAGGTCGGCCTCGAGGGTGCGTGGATAGTTGTCCAGGTCTTCGCTGGGGCCAAACTGCAGCGGATTGACAAAGATGGAGGCGACCACCAGGTCGCAGCGCTCGCGGGCCGCTTCCACCAGCGCCAGATGGCCCTGGTGAAGGTTGCCCATGGTCGGCACCAGGCCGATGCGGGCACCGGCGCGGCGGTGAGGAGCGAGCGCTTCGCGCAGCTCGGCGATGGCGGAATGGACGTGCATCGCAGACCTCCTAGAAGCAGTGCTCGGCGGCCGGGAACTCCCGCGCCAGCACCGCTTCGTGGTAGCGACGGAAGGCGCCTTCGATGTCCTCGGCCTCGGCCAGGAAGTTCTTGACGAAGCGCGGTGTCCGCCCGTGGGTCACGCCGAGCACATCGTGCATCACCAGGATCTGGCCGTCGGTGTCGGGCCCGGCGCCGATACCGATCACCGGCACCTCCAGGGCTTCGCTGACGGCACGGCCGAGACTCGCCGGCACGCACTCCAGCAGGATCACCGAGGCGCCGGCCTCGACCAGCGCCCGGGCGTCCTCGAGGATGCGGCTGGCGGCCTCGGCCTCGCGCCCCTGGACCTTGTAGCCACCGAGCTGATGCACGGTCTGGGGCGTGAGCCCCAGGTGGGCGCAGACGGGTACCCCGCGGCGGGTGAGTTCACGGATGTCGTCGGCCATCCAGCCCTCGCCCTCGACCTTGACCAGCTCTGCGCCGGCCCGCATCAGGGCAGCGGCGTTGTCCAGCAGGCGCTCGCGACTGGGGTTGCCCATGAAGGGCAGATCGACCATCAGCAGGCTGTCGCCCTTGCCGCGTGCCACGCAGCGGGTGTGGTAGAGGATGTCGTCCATGGTGACCGGCAGGGTGCTGTCGTGCCCCTGCAGGACCATGCCAAGGGAATCCCCGACCAGCAGCACGTCGATGCCGGCGCGCCCGGCGGCGGCGGCAAAGGAGGCGTCATAGGCGGTCAGGCAGCTGAAGGGTTCACCGGCGCGCTTGCGAGCCTTCAGCGAGCTCAGGGTGACGGAAGTCATGGCGTGTTCTCGTGTTGGCGGTGGGGCGATTTCTGTGACCGTCCCGGAGTGATCACCGCGGATTGTTACCGATGGGTGAATCTGTGTCGATAGGTAACGTTGACCAAGGCGGTGCAGGGTTCAAGGTAACAGCGACCAAAGTGGTAACCGTCGATCGGCGTCTAGTGAGTGCCAGGGACGCTTCGGGCCACCAGGCGTCCAGGTGCTCAGCGATCCGCTTCGGTGGCATTCAACGCTGACAGATCACCCGAGGTGAGGGCGCCGTTCCAGTGATCGGCCAGCGAGGCCAGGGTCTGCCCGTCGGGCAATCTCAGGTCCGTCGCGACCTCGGTCAGCGGCAGTACCACGAAGGCGCGGTTGGCCAATTCCGGGTGCGGCAGCGTAAGGCGTGGGTGGTGCCACTCGGCGGCGTCCATCCACAACAGGTCGAGATCCAGGGTGCGGGGCCCCCAGTGGCGCAGGCGAACGCGTCGATGACGTTGCTCCAGCGCCTGCAGCTGGTCGAGCAGGGCCAGCGGAGACAGCCGGGTGTGGAGTTCGGCCACGGCGTTGACGTAGTCGGGCTGGTCCTGGGGACCGACAGGACGGCTGGCGTACAGCCGAGAGGCCGCGACACGGCGCGTCAACGGCAGCCGGTCGAGCTCCTCGAGGGCCTGCTCGACCTGACGACGGGGGGCGTCGAGATTGCTGCCGAGGCCGATGAAGGCCTGGGTATGGCGCCCCACCTGACTCACTCGTCCGACTGCGGCGGTTGTTGCGGACGCGGCTTGCGCCGACGGCGGCGGCGCTTGCGCGGGGCGGCGGTGCCGGCAGGGTCGGCGCCTACCTTGCCCAGCAGCCGGCGCTGTTCGTGCTCGTCGGCTTCCTGGAAGGCGGTCCACCAGTCACCCAGTCCCGGTTCGAGTTCGCCGGCGGCCTCGCGCAGCAGCAGGAAGTCGTAGGCGGCGCGGAAGCGCGGATGGTCGCGGGTCTGGAAGGCACGCTTGCCACGACGTAGCGGCAGGCGCTGCTGCAGGTCCCAGATGTCTCGCATCGGCATGCTGAATCGCTTGGGCAGCGATACGTGCTGCAGCTCGCGGCTGATGACCTGCTGGGCGGCGGTCTGCAGGGCAGGAACGGGGGGCATGCCGTCGGCCTCGAGCTCACGCTGGCGCAACTGCACCGGCCCCCACATGAAGGCGGCCAGCAGGAAGGCGGGCGTGACCGGGCG
>DJIP01000194.1:15446-20081 GCA_002433675.1 Halomonas halophila | reverse complement strand
TCGGCCATGCACTCGTCGGCTTCGGGGAACAGCATCGCGAACAGGCCATAGTCCCGCAGCAGACGGAAGGTGGTAAGCCCCTCGCCGGACAGGAACAGCTTGAGGATCTCGTCGAATAGCCGCGCCGGCGGAATCTGCAACAGCAGCGGCGCCATCTCGGCGATCGGCGCCTCGGTGTCCGGGGCGATATCGAAGTCGAGCTTGGCGGCGAAGCGGATGGCCCTGAGCATGCGCACCGGGTCCTCGCGGTAGCGGGTCTCGGGGTCGCCGATCAGGCGCAGGGTGCGCGACTCGATGTCGTCGACGCCGCCGGCGAAATCATGCAGGCTGAAGTCGGCGATGCTGTAGTACAGGGCGTTGACGGTGAAGTCGCGACGCAGCGCGTCTTCCTCGATATTGCCCCAGACGTTGTCGCGCAGCAGCAGGCCGTCATCGGACTGGGAGGCGACGTGCTCGCCGTGGTCGTCACGGGGCTTGCCACGGAAGGTGGTGACCTCGATGACCTCGCGGCCGAAACGCACGTGCACGATACGGAAGCGGCGGCCGATGATGCGCGAATTGCGAAACAGCTGCTTGACCTGCTCCGGCGTGGCGTCGGTGGCCACGTCGAAATCCTTGGGAGTGATCCCGAGCAGGGAATCACGCAGGCAGCCTCCGACCAGATAGGCTTCGTAGCCGGCGTTGTGCAGGCGATAGAGCACCTTGAGGGAGGCTTCGCTGAACTGACGACGAGACACGGGGTGTTCGTCGCGAGTGAGTACGCGGGGCATCGGCGGTCCTGCGGCGGCTTCCTGAGCGCCGAACAGCGACTTCAAGTGCTCGCCTGGGCTCTGTAGAAAGCGGGTAAATCCTTTGATCATGCGGCGATTTGGACTCGCGGGGTACGGAAAGGTGATGAGTGTAGCGGACGCTCCCGGCCTTGCAAAGCGCAGTGGACAAAGCCGCCCGGGTGTCAAGGCCGGCAGTCGGCGCAGTGTTCGAGCTGCGAAGAGGCGCAAAGGGTCTGGTTGCCGATGGCGATTGCGCCCTTGGGGGCTGTCTTGCCTGGTGGGGCAACGAGTGGCGTGACGCGAAGGAGCCAGACAGCAGAAGGGGAGGCCAAGGGCCTCCCCATCAAAGCAGGATGCAGCGTCCCTGCTGCTAATTTTTCTTCGTGATGGCGCATCGCCTTGAATACGCACCACAGTCACCAAGGAGTTTCAGGCAAGCAATGATGTTGTTGTTATTGGCGCTCCTGACGGCGACCGTCTCGTATTCAAAACAATAGTCCAACCACGACGGCATGGGATCATGCCTCCTCCCGGATTATTGGCATTGTTGCCGGGAGTGCGCTCTGACGACCCTGTTGTTCTTGTTGGTCGGTCATCGTTGGCGCGTCGCGTCCTGGTACTCCGGGCCTCGTCGTCTTGTTGTTGTTCGACGAGTGATAGCTCCGCAGGTCCGTATTGTTGTTGTCAAGGCTGCGGTGCCTAGTGCCCAATCCGCCTGCTTCACCTGGAAGCGTTGTTGTTGTTGTTGGGGCGGCGGATTCGATCGTGGCGGTGCAGGTTGTTGTTGTTGGCTGCCCACGATCGCCGGAATTTGTTGTTCTTGCCCAGATACGTTGCAGTTGTCGTGCCTACTTTGATTTTTTTCTTTTTTATCAGCCGCTTGCTTCATTGTCGTTGGTTCGAAGCAAGCCGCCGGGTCATTTGTGTTACCTCGGGCTACCCATTTTGGCGCACTCCCCTGTGTGGGATGGTAACAACCGGTGCATCAAGAGGTAGCTGGCGTGCAGGGCCTACAATGCCTGTATTGATCGCTACAGACACTTGCACCATGGTCGAATGAACCAAAGCAGGGGGCATGGCAGGAAGCTGCAGACAAGGGCGAGCCGAGGGGTGAGTCGAGGGGTGAGTCGAAGAGTGGCCCAAGGGAGGCCGGGGCGAAGCGCGGGGCGAGGGCCCTCGGTGTGATGTGCCTGTGGTCTCGAGTCAGTGGCGCCGGGCCGCCTTCTTGCGTGGGATACCCAGACGTTGGCGACGCTCCCACAGGCACTTGCGCGAGATTCCCAGCTTGTTGGCAAGCTCCGTCTCGCTCATCTGGTCCTGATGTTCGAGCACGAAGTGCTGGAAGTAGTCTTCCAGCGACAGGTCGTCCTCGGTAGCCGTATCGGATCTTTCGGGGGCGGGCGTCTCCAGCGACGTGGAGGCCTCCTTGGGCGGGCTGGACGGGCGTGGTACGGAGGTTGCCGCCAGGCCCAGGTCGTCCGGGTGAATCAGCTGACCTTCGGCAAGGATCACACCTCGCTCCAGGGCATTTTCCAGCTCCCTGACGTTGCCTGGCCAGGGGTAGTCGGCGATGTCGCGACGTGCGGCGCGAGACAGACGCAGACCGTCGCGGTCGTGGCGCTTGCAGGCCTTGGCCAACAGCACGTCGGCAATCTCGAGGATGTCGTCCTCGCGGTCGCGCAGGGGCGGCAGGTCGATCTGCATGACGTTCAAGCGGTAGTAGAGGTCGAGGCGGAAGTCTCCACTGCGTGACAGGGCGCGCAGGTCCCGGTGGGTGGCGGCGATCAGGCGGACGTCGACGTGACGCGTTTCCACCGAACCGATGCGGCGAATCTCGCCCTCCTGAAGTACCCGCAGCAGGCGTGCCTGGGCGTCCAGGGGCAATTCGCCGATCTCGTCGAGGAACAGGGTACCGCCGTCGGCGGCCTCGACTAGTCCGGTGCGCATGGCGCTGGCCCCGGTAAAGGCGCCCTTCTCATGACCGAACAGCTCAGATTCGATCAGCGTCTCGGGGATGGCGGCGCAGTTGACGCAGACCAGCGGCGCCTCGGCGCGGCGGCTCTGCTGGTGCAGGGCCTTGGCCACCAGTTCCTTGCCGGTGCCGGATTCACCCTGAATCAGCACCGTCACGTCCGCCGGGGCGGTCTTGCGGATACGGGTGTAGACCGCCTGCATCGCCGGGCAGTTGCCGATCATGGTGTGGCGCCGTCCGCCCTCATCGGCGATGGCGGGCGGCGTGCTGCGCTGACTCGCCTGGCGATGCAGCACCCGGGCCACGGTTTCCAGCAGTTCGTCATGATCAAACGGCTTGGCGACGTAGTCCACCGCGCCGAGTTTCAGCGCATCTACCGCCGAGCGCATGCTGGCGTAGCTGGTCATGATCAGCACCGGGCAGGGGGCGGCGGTCTGGATCAGGTCGGTGCCGGGTGCGCCGGGCAAGCGCAGGTCGCTGATGATCAAGTCGTAGTCATCAAAGTCTTGCCCGCAAGCCTGCTCCACCGACTCGCATTCGCACACGCGATGGTCGTGGCGTTCGAGCAGGCGGCGCAGGGCGCTGCGGATGATGGCTTCGTCTTCAACGATCAGGATTTGGCTCATGGATCGGCATATCCCCGGCAGATCGATGGACATCAGGAGAAGGTAACCATACCTGAATTCTGGTGCCACCGGATTGCCCCGGCAGAGGCGACTCCACCTCGACCTGGCCCTGGTGCTCGGCCACGATGCTCACCACCAGGGCGAGGCCAAGGCCGGTGCCCTGGCTGGGTGGCTTGGTGGTGGTGAAGGGCTCGAACAGGTTTTCACGAACGCTGGGGTCGATGCCGGGGCCCTGGTCGGTGACCGACAGCCAGTGACGCTTGCCTTCCTCGCCGGCGTCGATGACCACCAGGCCGTGAGCGGGGCTGGCGTCGCGGGCATTGCTCAGCAGGTTGATCAGTACCTGCAGCAGACGCTGCTCGTCTCCCGTGATGTCGAGCCACGCCGGGCAGCGATTGGCGTAGCGAACATCGTCGCTCTTGCGGGCCAGTTTGAGCAAGTGCAGCGCCTGGTCGGCCAGATGCCTGGCCGATACCGGCGCGAAGGCGGTGCCGGTGATGTGGCGACCGCCGTGGGCAAAGCCCACCAGTGAGCCAACGATACGCGAGACGCGCTGGGTCAGCGTCTGGATCTGTTCGGCGGTCTCGAGCACTTGGGGATCCGTGGTGTCGTAGCGCAGGTTCTGGGCCAGCGATGAGATCCCGGTGATGGGGTTGCCGATCTCGTGGGCCACGCCAGCGGACATCTGGCCGATGGAGGCGAGGCGAGCAGCGTGGATGAGTTCGTTCTCCAGCCACTTCATCTCGCTGTGGTCCTCGACCAGGATGACCGTGCCGCCAGTGGCGTCTGCCGCGGCATCGTCCACCAGGCTGGCCTTGAGCAGGCTGACGTAACGTAGCCCCTGGGGCAGCGTCACGGCTTCCTGGTAGAGCCGGTCCTTGTCGCTTTCCAGAATGGTCCCGAGCAGCTCTGCCCAGGGCGCGGGCAGTGCCTGCCGATGGGCACCAATGATCTCCTCACCGGAAATCTCGCTGAGCTCGGCCAGGGCGTCGTTCCACATCAGTACCTCGCCGTCGTCACCGAAGGCACATAGCCCGACAGGCAGTCGCGTCAGCATGCGGCGATGGTGGCGACGCAGCTCGTCGAGTTCGCGCGCGAGGCCAGTGAGGCGAGATCGGTAGGCCTCCAGGCGGCTTTCGACGAAGTGGATATCTTCCTTTGGCACTCGCCCATCGCGACGATAGGGCAGGTAGTGATCGACGATGTCCTGGGCGACCGAAGGGCCCATCAGGCCGGACAGGTTGGCCTGGATACGGTCGCGCAGACG
>DJIP01000194.1:6343-15051 GCA_002433675.1 Halomonas halophila | reverse complement strand
TCGGCGACCTCGTCGCCCAGCGCCATGGCCAGGCGCCGCCTGACGTCATCACCGTCGGCCAGATTCAGCGGCAGTCGCTTGGGGCGAATGACCGCATCCACCGAGCAGGCCTCGGCGGCTGCTCGTTCCCCGGCGGAGGTGGGGGTGATCAGCGACACCAGGATCAGGCTCAGGGCATTGACGCCAAGCGACACCAGAGCGACCGGATACCAGGCAGGGGAGTCGAGGGCGGCCTCGTCGCCGAGAAGGCCGAGCAAGGCATCCAGCGGCGCCAGCAACGGCGGCAAATCGCTGAGCAGTGGCAGCCACAGGCCGACACACCAGATCGCCACACCCAGGCCGAGGCCGGTCATCACCCCCTTGCGGTTGGCCCCGGGCCAGTACAGCAGGGCCAGCAGACCCGGCAGGCACTGGGCCATGCCAACCACCGCCACCAGTCCCAGTCGGGTCAGTTCGGTGTTGGCGTCGACGGCCTGGGCGAATAGCCAGCCGGCGAGAATGATGGCGCCAATCAAGCCGCGCCTGAGCCAGCGCAGCCAGCGATAGAGGTCGGGGTGCTCCACCGGAGGGTGGGCGACCAGCACCAGATGGTTGAGCACCATCCCGGCGAGCGCCAGCGCGCTCAGGATCAGGGTGCCGCAGGTGGCGGCCAGTACCGCGACAAAGGCCAGGGCGGTGACGGCGGGGCTATCGGACAGCGCGAAGATGACGTAGGCGGCCCCCTGGATATCATTGGCCACCCCCATGCGCTGACCGGCCCACAGCACCAGCGGCACCGGCAGTGCCATCAGCAGCAGCACCAGCGGCAGTCCCCAGCCCGCGCTGAGCAGGGTTCGGCGACTGAGCGGGCGGGCGAAGGTCACGTGAAACATGTGGGGCATCAGCAGTGCAGCGGCGAAGAACAGCAGCAGCAGGGTGCGCCATTGGGCGGCATCGAACTGGCTCGCCTGTGCCTGGTGAGCGCTGCCGGGGCCATCCAGCCAGCGCTGCAGATCGCCGGGGCCGTCGAAGATGGCGTAGAGCGCAAAGGCGCCCAGGGCGAGAAAGGCGACCAGCTTGATCAGCGACTCCAGGCCGATGGCGGCGGTCAAGCCGTCGTAGCGCCGATGGACGTGAGTGTGACGGGCGCCGAACAATATCGCGAACAGTGCGATCAAGGCACACAGCAACAGCGACAGCAGGCCCGGGGCGGCGTCGGTGTAGCGATGGATGGCGTGCCCCATGGCCTCCACCTGCATCGCCAGCAACGGCATGACCGCCACCAGGCTCAGCAGGGTGACGCAGGTGCCGACCCAGCGGGAGCGAAAGCGAAAGGCGAACAGGTCCGCCAGGGATGACAGCTGGTGGGTTCGCGTCATGCGCTGCAGCGGCAGCAGCAGCACTGGTGCCAGCACGAAGGCACCGGCGGCGCCCAGGTAGTAGGCCAGGTAGCCGAACCCCCGTTGGTGGGCCACGCCCAGGCTGCCGATCACCGCCCAGGCGTTGGCGTAGACGCCCAGGGCCAGGACGCCGATCAGCGGGTGGTGGACCAGGCGTAGTGGAATCCAGCGGCGCTCCACCGCGCTGGCGGTCGCGAACAGCGCCGACAGGTAGCCAAGCCCCAGCAGTACAAGGGAGACGAGCTCAGCGCTCATCCAGCGCTCGCTTCTGCTCGAGCCACAGGGTCAGGGCGATCAGCGCCCCCCAGATCAAGAACGGGCGGTACCAGGCGGTGCCGGGCTGGCCCCAGCCGGTCATCAGCAGCGGCGAGAGCAGATACCCGCAAAACACAACCAGCAGCATGATGCGGTAGACGTACATGGCAGGCTCACTCGTTGGTGGCAGCGGTATCGCCGTCCACTTGCAGCCCCTGCGAGGTGATGTCTGCGCGGGGGATCTGACGAGGACGCCAGTGGCGGCAGGCGGCCTCGAGCTGCTCGGCCACCGGCGCCTCGCTCGCCGCCGGGTCGGGGGATTGCCCCAGCAGTGTCAGGGTGGCATGCAGCAGCCGGCGTACGTCACGAGGGTCTTCGGGCAGTGGTCGAGCCAGGTTCTGCTTGGACAGCTTCTGCCCATCCTGCCCTATCACCAGCGGCAGGTGAAGGTAGCGCGGCGGTTCGGCACCGAGGGCCTCGAACAACTGCAGCTGCCAGGGGGTGTTGTCGAGCAGATCGGCGCCGCGTACCACGTCGGTGATGCCCTGATCGATATCATCCACGACCACCGCCAGCTGGTAGGCCCAGAGGCCGTCCTTGCGCTTGAGCACGACGTCACCCAGGGCGGCAGGGTCGAAGCGCTGCAGCCCCTGCAGCCGATCGTGCCAGCTGACCGGGCGCTGTCCCAGGTCGCTGCGCAGGCGCCAGGCCTTGGGGGCCTCGGGCTGGCAGACGCCGTCACGGCACCAGCCTGGATAGATGGCGTAGTCCCGCCACTGCTTGCGCGAGCAGCTGCAAGGGTAGGCCATGCCCTGCTCGGTCAGCCGCGCAAGGGCGCTCGCATAGGCGTCATGGCGATGACTCTGATAGCGCACCTCGCCGTCCCAGGCGAGGCCAAAGGTCTCGAGCTGGCGCAGGATGGTATCGACGCTGCCAGGAGGGCAACGGGGAGGATCGACATCCTCGATGCGCAGGCTCCAGCGGCCTTGCTGGCTACGCGCATCCAGATAGCTCGCCACTGCGGCCACCAGCGAGCCGGCGTGAAGCGGTCCTGAGGGGGTGGGGGCAAAGCGACCATGGACGTGGTGCATGGGGGCTCCAGCGCTAGCGGGGTCGGGCAACTGTTGTGAACAGGCCTCCCTCGTGAACAGGCAGCCGGGGGCAGGTGATCACGCAAACGGGCACCCTGAGGTGCCCGTTGTCGAAGGTCCGGCGATGGGGAGATCAGCCGCCGAGCTGCTTTTCCTTCAGTTCGGCCAGGGTCTTGCAGTCGACACAGAGGGTGGCGGTGGGGCGCGCCTCGAGGCGACGGATGCCGATTTCCACGCCACAGGCATCGCAGAAGCCGTAGTCGTCCTCATCGATCATCTCGAGGGTCTCGTTGATCTTCTTGAGCAGCTTGCGCTCGCGGTCGCGGGTCCGCAGCTCCAGACTGAAGCCCTCTTCCTGGGTGGCGCGGTCAGCCGGGTCAGCGTAGTTGTTGGCCTCTTCCTGCAGGTGGCGAACAGTACGGTCGACTTCTTCCATCAGCTCCTGCTTCCAGCCAAGCAGGATCTGGCGGAAGTGCTCGAGCTGCTTCTCGTTCATGTATTCTTCACCCGCCGCTGGCTCGTACGGGATGAACTTCTTGGGCGCTTCCGGTTTTTTCTGTGCAACTGGCATGGGATTGCCTCATTACTTTAGTGACTGCTGATCAATACCCCACGCTAGGCTAAGGTATCTCACGCCAAAGGGAAGGTTGTTTAGCGGATATTTGGCCGTAGTGCAATAGTTTTGCGCGATAACTACCAGTTTTATCCCCGAAAGTCGTAGCCTTCATCGCCCGGATCAATGATTGGCGTCCTGGACGGTGACGGACGGCGACCAGGTTCCATGTTTCAATACCTCCATTGGACCATCAAGCAGGGCTCGGGTTCGCTGCGGGCCGCGATCAAGAGAGGAAGCCATGAGCTTTAACGCCAGGGTCGAAGGGGTCGCCCCTTTCCGTGTGATGCATCTGCTGGAACTCGCTCAGCAGCGCGAGGCGGCCGGCGAGGACGTGATCCATCTGGAGGTCGGCGAGCCGGACTTCTCGACCCCGCCGGCGGTGCGCGAGGCTGGCCACCGTGCCCTGGACGAGGGACGCACGCGCTATACCCCCGCCACCGGGATTGCTGCGCTGCGCGAGGCAATTTCCGGCCACTATCGTGAGCACTTTGGTGCCGAGGTGGCGCCGGAACGGATTATCGTCACCCCAGGGGCGTCCGGGGCGCTGTTGCTGGCGAGTCAATTGCTGGCGGGACCCGGAGACGGGGTGCTGATGGCCGACCCGAACTACCCCTGCAATCGCCACTTCATGGCGCTGGCCGGCGCCCGGGTGGACGCGGTGCCGGTGGGGCCCGACAGCGGCTGGCAGCTGAACGCCGAGCTGATCGATCGGCACTGGCGCGACGATACGCGCCTGGCGATGCTGGCCTCGCCGTCCAACCCTACCGGCCATGTGCTCGAGCGCTCGGCGCTCGGCGCGGTGGTGGACGCGGTGGCCGAGCGCGGCGGCGAGTTGCTGGTGGACGAGATCTACCAGGGGCTCAACTACGGCATGGCGCCGCTGTCGGTGGCGTCGCTCAGTGACCGGGCGTTCATCGTCAACAGCTTCTCGAAGTACTTCGGCATGACCGGCTGGCGCCTGGGCTGGCTGGTGGCACCCGAGGACGCCGTGGAGCCGCTGACACGGCTGGCTCAGAACGTCTTCCTGGCCGCCTCTACGCCGGCCCAGTACGCGGCGCTGGCCGCTTTCAGCCCAGAGTGTCAGGCGTTGTTCGAGGACCGCCGGCAAGAGCTCCAGACGCGCCGGGACGCCTTGCTGGGAGGGCTGTCGCGGCTCGGCCTGGCACCGTCGCTGCCGCCCCAGGGTGCCTTCTATCTTTGGCTCGACATCTCCGCCTACAGCAACGACAGCCAGGCGTTCTGCCTGCGCCTGCTCGAGGAAGAGAACGTGGCGATTACCCCGGGGACCGACTTTGCCCTGCAGGGCGGCGAGCACCACGTGCGCATCGCCTTCACCACCGAGGTGCCGCGTCTGCAGGAAGCACTGGCGCGCCTGGAACGCTTTCTGACACGGCAGGGCGCATGAACTACCCCACCCTGGTTGGCGGCATACTGCTGCGCCGCTACAAGCGATTTCTGGCCGATGTGCGCCTCGATGACGGGCGCGAAGTGGTCGCCCACTGCCCCAACACCGGCTCGATGCGCGCGGTCAACATCCCCGGTGCCCGGGTCTGGCTGTCCCCCAGCGACAATCCGGCGCGCAAGCTGGCCTGGACCTGGGAGTTGATCGAACTGCCGTCTGGCGACGCCCAGGCCGGTACTGCGTCGGCGTTGGCCTCGGTGCATACCGGGCGTGCCAACCGGATCGTCGAGGAGGCCCTGCGCTCGGGGACGGTGGCCGAACTCACGGGTTATTCGGCGATCAAGCGCGAGGCCAAGGTGGCCAACGCTCGGCTGGACTTTCGCCTGGATGATGACGAGCGCCCGAGCTGCTTCGTCGAGGTCAAGCAGGTCACCCTCAAGGAAAGCGATGGCCACGGTTACTTTCCCGACGCGGTCAGCGAACGTGGGCGCAAGCACCTGGAAAGCCTGGCGCAGCTGGTGGCCGAGGGGAAGCGAGCGGTATTGCTGTTCCTGGTCGCCCACGAGGGCATCGACGATGTGGCCCCGGCGATGCACCTGGATCCGGGGTACGGCGATACCCTGAGACGGGTGATGGCCGAGGGCGTCGAGGTGCTGGCCTACCGCATCCGTGCCCGGCGAGACGACCAGGGCAGGCCACTGGCGCTGACCCTGGATGCACCCTTGCCGGTGCGGCCGATGGCGCAGTTCGTCGAGGCCTGAATCGGCGCTTCTGTGTGGGGCGGGCTCAGTCCGCTGTGGACGGGCGGCAGTCGGGCAGGGCGGCGAGGACGCGCTGCATGGCGGTGTCCCCCTTGGCTCCCTCGCTGACCTGTTGCCACCACTGGCGGTGGATGCCGCGGACGCGTACCTCGACCCGTGGTATGCCGATCACCTGGGCCATCGCCATGCGATGCAGCCCCTTGTTGATCTTGACCAGCTCGCCGTGCCGATCCACCGCCGCGCCCAGGCGGTCCTTGCCGAGGCCATTGTCGAAACCGAAACAGGCCATGGCCTCCATGTACAAGAGGTAACGGCGCAGATAGGCCAGGATGCGTTCGGGGCGATCCAGCACCATGCCGTCGGAGTGCGAGGCCACCGGCTTGCCCCTGGCCAGGCGTTCGGCCAGCTGGTGGTAGCTGCGGCTCTGACTCGGGTCGCGGCGGTGCGCCCAGATGTCGGCGATAAAGTGCATGCGGCGGCTCGACAGGGCGTGGGTCGTCGACAGATCCCAGTCGCCGTCCCACAACAGGCGATCACTGATCCGGTGACGCTCACGCCGATCCGGGAAGGATCGTGGGTAGTGGATCTGCTTGAGCAGCCGGCGCGGGTCGACGCTGACGTCCAGGGCCTCGCCGTAGCGTGATTCGATACCGCGCCGGGGCAGGCCGCGGGTCTCGAGAGGCTGGCTGCCCGGGGCCTGGGCCAGCCACAGGCGCAGGGCCAGGTGCTCCAGCGGCAGTGTCAGGGAGCGATTGACCAGTCCCTTGGCGCGCTGGGCCAGTCGTGACAGGCTCATGCGCGGTCCCAGGCTGGGGTCGTACAGGCTGGGGTCGGCGGGTTCTCCGCCGGGCGTCAGCGGCATGTCGCGGCTGGCATCCAGCAGGCTGATGGCGCTGCACAGCCGTGCCTTCAGGGCACCATCCACCGACGCCGGAGGCAACTGCTGGTACAGCGCCATCAAGGCGTCCAGCGTCGGGCGCTGGGCATCCGTCAGCGGAGGCGGCAGGGTCACGCGGTCGACATCGAGCCGCCAGGGCGTGGCATCGGCCGGCGTGGCCAACGCCAGGCGCTGGCTGGCCAGTCGCGAGGCGAACACCTGCATCAGCCACGCATGGGGGGACTCGGCGGCGGGGTCGAAGCGCCAGACGTTGTGCCATGCCAGCACCAGGGTGTCGTGGATCACGTCCTCGACATCCCCGGGAGCATCGAGAAAGTGGCGGGCGATGGCGGTCAGGTGCGGCACCGCCAGCTTGGCAAGGGTCTCGAGGCCGCCGGTGGCGCCCTGAGCGCATTCTTTCAGGGCGTCGCCGACCGCCGAGGTGACGGGGAGCGACGAAGAGGAAAGGGGATCACTGGTCACGATAGAACCGTTTCAAGAAGCTGACTGCCTCGGGGGAAGCGTTGCGGTCAAGCTGCAGCGAGAGCCGAAAGCGCATCGGCGCACTGGTATCGATGGCGAAGGTGGCGTAGCGCGAGATGCCGTCGCCTTCCCGCAGGGTGCGAAAGGCCAGAGGTGTCTCGCCAGGCTTGCCGACCACCGAGACACTGCCTTCGGTGGCGACATTGAGGGCCTGGCCATCGGCGTCGCGCACGCTGAGGCTGACCAGACCCTGGTGCGGGCTGCGTTGGATATCCAGGCGGCGGGCCATCTCCTCGGGGAGAAAGTCGGTGGTGATGGCGCTGTAGTGCGCCTCGATATCGCCGAAGCGCTCGAACTGCTGGGCCTGGGCTGGCGCCGTCGGCAATACCAGCAGCGCCAGCAGTGACAAGGCGAGCGCGTATCGTCGGTGGCTGGCGCGCTTGACGTTCATCTGTTCCTCCTTGGCAGCAGGCCTGCCTGCTGACGTCCGACCATTACCGTCTTGATCCGGGCCGATCCTGCCGCGCCTGGGCCCACGGCGCGCCCGTGCCAGGTGTCAGCCGTCGCGGCTCACGCGAAAGATCGCGATCTCGCCAAACAGGTTGGGCCACAGCCGTGACAGCCGTCTACCTTCGTGATCCTTGATGCCCACCGCGCGGTCGACGATGGTCACCCCCTTGTCACGACACAGTGCCTCGAAGTCATTGAAGGTCGACAAGTGGATGTTGGGGGTGTCGTACCAGGCGTGGGGCAGCGACTTGGATACCGGCATGTAGCCACGCAGCCCCAGGTGGACCCGGTGGCGCCAGTAGGCGAAGTTGGGGAAGGTGATGATGCATTCCCGGGCCACCCGCAGCATCTCGTCGAGCATGCGGTCGGGTCGGCGCAGCGCCTGTAGCGCCTGGGTCATGATCACCAGATCGCAGGCGTCATCCTCGAAGTTGGCGAGCCCTTCGTCGAGGTTCTGCTCGATGACGCTGACGCCCTTCTCGATGCAGGCGGTGATGCCGTCAGGATCGATCTCGAGGCCGTAACCGCTGACGCCCTTGTCGCGTGCCAGGGCGTGCAGCAGGGTGCCGTCGCCGCAGGCCAGGTCGAGCACATGGGCGCCCTCGGGAATCCAGCCGTGAATCAGGGTGAGGTCAGAGCGCATGGTCGGCCTCCTGGCGTGACGGCAGCTTGAGGTCATCGGCGACGCGGCCCATGAAGCCGGCGAAGATCGCCTGGTAGCGTGGCTCCGGCATCAGGAAGGCGTCATGGCCGTGGGGCGAGTCGATATTGGCGTAGCTGACCGACTTGCCGGCACGAATCAAGGCGTTGACCAGCTCCTTGGAGCGTGACGGCGGGAAGCGCCAGTCGGTGCTGAAGCTGACCACCAGGAACGGACATTGCGCCGGGGCCAGGGCCTTGGCCAGATCGCCCTGATGGGGCGAGGCCGGGTCGAAGTAGTCCAGCGCCTTGGTCATCAGCAGATAGGTGTTGGCGTCGAAGGAGGTGGAAAAGGCGTCGCCCTGGTAGCGCAGGTAGGACTCCACCTGAAACTCCACGTCGAAGCCGAAGTTGAGGTCTTCGCTGCGCAGATCGCGACCGAACTTCGATCCCATGGCGTCTTCGGACAGATAGGTGATGTGGCCGACCATGCGCGCCAGCTTCAGTCCGCGACGGGGCAGGGTATCGTGATCGGCGTAGTGGCCGTCGTGGAAGTCGGTGTCCGAGCGGATGGCCTGACGCGCGACCTCGTTGAAGGCGATGTTCTGCGCCGACAGCTTGGGCGTGGCGGCGATGACCACCGCGTTGGCGATGCGTTCCGGATAGGCCAGTGACCACTGCAGCACCTGCATGCC
>DJIP01000194.1:5791-5961 GCA_002433675.1 Halomonas halophila | reverse complement strand
CGAACCTGGCTGTCGACCCAGTCGCAGACGGTGACCATGGGGAAGTCCGGCCCCCAGCGACGACCGGTGTCCGGGTTGATGCTGGAAGGTCCGGTGGAGCCATGGCAGCCGCCGAGGTTATTCAGCGAGATGACGAAGAAACGATCGGTGTCGATGGACTTGCCGGGACC
>DJIP01000194.1:0-5410 GCA_002433675.1 Halomonas halophila | reverse complement strand
TGGCCGGACAGGGCATGGCAGATGAGGACCGCATTGCTGCGGTCCTGGTTGAGGGTGCCGTAGGTCTCGTAGACCAGGTCGTAGGCCGGCAGCGTCTTGCCGCAGACCAGGGGCAGTGGGTCGTCGAAGTGCGCCACCTGCGGCGTCACCAGTCCGACCGAATCGCGAGTCGTCTCGGGCATCAGTCGTGTGTGTCCAGTGAAAGTTGGTGTTGTCGTGGCCGTGTTCGCGAGCGATGGTCGAGCCTAGAGCCCGACCAGCATCCCGGAGATGCCGGCGGCCCGGACCAGCGAGCCCACCACGATGCCATCGATCAGATTGATGCCGATGAACACCACGATGGGCGACAGGTCGAGCATGCCCAGCGGCGGAATCACCCGGCGTACCGGGGCCATGATCGGCTCCACCAGCTGCATCACCAGCAGCGCGCCGGGATGGCTGGCGTTGGGGGCGACCCAGCTGAGGATGATCATCACGATCAGCGCAAAGAAGTAGATCTTCAGGATCGCGCTGGCCAGGGCGGCGACGCCGGCGATGGCCAGGCCATCGAGCCTGGGCATGCCGACACCGGCCAGCTGCAGCAGGATAATGATGCTGATCACCTTGACCAGAAAGCCCGCGGCCAGGGTGGCCAGGTCAAAGCGGCCCATCACCGGGCCAAGTACGCTCTGGAAGGGACGCACCACCGGCTGGGTAATCTTGACCACCGACTGGCTCAAGGGGTTGTAGTAGTCCGCCCTTGAGGCCTGCAGCAGAAAGCGCAGCATCAGCAGGAACAAGAAGATGTTGATCAGGGTGTTGACCAGCAGCAGGCCAGCGTTTCCCAGTTGACTGCCCATGTGGGCTCCTCCGTCTTTGATTAACCCTTGCCGAGTTCGGCAGACATTTCCTGGGCACGCTTGGCACAGGCTTGCATGGCGCCGTCGAGCGCCTGCCGCAGTCCTGCCTGCTCCAGATATTCGATGGCCCTCTCGGTGGTACCCCCCGGGGACATCACATTGCGTTTCAGTTCACCGGGATTACGGTCGCTCTGCATCGCCATCGAGGCGGCCCCGTAGGCGGTCTGCATCGCCAGTCGGCGAGCGCTTTCGGCGCTCAGCCCGAGCTTGACGGCGGCCTCCTCCATGGCCTCGAACATCAGAAAGAAGTAGGCCGGTGCACTACCCGAGACGGCGGTGACCGCTTCCAGAAGGGCTTCCTCTTCCACCCATTCGACGATGCCGACGGACGCCATCAGCTCGCCGACCAGATCGCGCTGCTCGTCGCTGACGCGCGGGTTGGCATACAGCCCGGAGGCACCGGCACCGACCAGTGACGGGGTGTTGGGCATGCAGCGGACCACCGCCAGGCCGCCACCCAGCCATTGTTCCAAGGTCTCGGCGCCGAGGCCAGCGGCCACCGACACGATCAGCGGCCGATGCTTTTGCACCGACTCCCGTAGAGTCTCGCACACCTGGCGCATGATCTGTGGCTTGACCGACAGTACGACCACGTCGGCGTGCTCGATCGCCGCCAGATTGTCGGTGGTGGTATGGATGCCCAGGCGCTCGGCGAGCGGCGCCAGGGTGGCGTCACGGGTGGCGGTGGCGGTGATGGCATCGGCCGGGTAGCCGCTGTGCACCATGCCGCCGAAGATGGCGCTGGCCATGTTGCCGGCGCCGATAAAGGTCACGTTGCTGGCCATGCGGGGCTCCTTGATGGGTAGGGCATTGGGTAATCGGAGAAACAGGGTAGCGTCACCAGGCCCGCCGTGGCGATGGACTCACTGGCGCGAGCCAAAGATCGCGGTGCCCAGACGTACGATGGTGGCACCCTCGGCGACGGCGGCCTCCAGGTCGGCACTCATGCCCATGGACAAGGTGTCCAGCGGTGCGTCCGGCAGCTCTCGACGCAGCGATGACAAGGCCTCGGCCAGCAGCCGGAAGGGCGCGCGCTGCGCGCCAGGGTCTTCACTGGGGGCGGGGATGGCCATCAATCCACGCAGGCGCACGCGAGGCAGCGCCGCCGCCAGGCTCGCCAGCTCAGGCAGCTCCTCCAGGCTGACGCCGGATTTGGTGTCTTCGCCGCTGACGTTGACCTGCAGGCAGATATTCAGCTCAGGCAGGCCATCCGGGCGCTGATCGCTCAGGCGCTGGGCGATCTTGGCACGATCGACCCCGTGGACCCAGTCGAAATGGCTGGCCACGTCTCGGGTCTTGTTGGATTGCAGTGGTCCGATGAAGTGCCAGTGTATGCCAGGGCAGTCGCCCAGTTGGGCTTGTTTATCCAGCGCTTCCTGTAGATAGTTCTCGCCGAAGTCGCGCTGGCCCAGGGCATAGGCGTCCCGGATCATGTCGGCTGGCTTGGTCTTGCTGACCGCCAGCAACAGGGCCGCGTCGGGCGCTCTTCCCGCCTCTGCGAGTGCCTGATTCAGGCGTGTCCGGGCTTGGGTCAAGGATTCGGCAATCGTCGTGGTCATCGGCCTGGGTCTGTCCTATCGTGGGGCTCCCTGCCCCCGAGTCGGGGGTTCAAGCCTGGTAAGCCCATGGATATTACCGAACTGCTGGCACTCTCGGCAAAGCAGGGCGCCTCGGATCTGCACCTGTCGGCGGGACTGCCACCGGTGATGCGCGTCAACGGTGAACTGGAGCGTCTGCCTGGTCCGCCGATGGGCGACGGTCAGGTCAGATTGCTGCTCGAGTCGTTGATGGATGACGACTTGCGCGAGCAGTTTTCGCGCACCCACGAGGCCGACTTTTCCCACCAGATACCGGGTCTGTCGCGTTATCGCGTCAATGCCTTCGTCCAGCAGCGCGGGGCGGCGGCGGTTCTGCGTACCATCCCCGATCGCATCCCGACGCTTTCGGAGCTGGGGATGGGCGAAGTCTTCGAACGTCTGGTCGCCCTGCCGCGGGGCCTGGTACTGGTGACCGGGCCCACCGGGTCCGGCAAGAGCACGACGCTGGCCGCGATGATCGACCATATCAACCGCCACCGTCGCGACCATATCCTCACCATCGAGGATCCCATCGAGTTTATCCACCACAGCCAGCAGGCGCTGGTGTCCCAGCGCGAGGTACACCGCCACACCGAGGGCTTCGCCGTCGCCCTGCGCAGCGCCCTGCGCGAGGATCCCGACGTCATTCTGGTCGGGGAAATTCGCGACCTGGAAACGGCGCGCCTGGCCATGACCGCGGCCGAGACCGGGCATCTGGTATTTGCCACCCTGCATACCGCCTCCGCGGTCAAGACCATCGATCGAATCATCGATGCCTTCCCGGGTGATGAAAAGAATGCGGTGCGGACCATGCTGTCGGAGTCGTTGCAGGCGGTCGTCTCCCAGGCGCTGCTGCCCAGCAGTCGGGGCGGACGAGTGGCGGCGCGAGAGATACTGTTGATCAACCAGGCGATCCGTCATCTGATCCGCGAGGACAAGCTGGCCCAGATCTACTCGTCGATGCAGACCGGTGGCCAGGCCGGCATGCAGACGCTGGATGCCGATCTGGCGCGACTGGTGGCCTGTGGCGAGGTGGCGCCGGCTGACGCCCGCCGCCTGACCCGGGAATCCCTGGTCGACAGCGCACCAAGCGCCGGCTGGAGCGGCGGGCCGAACGAGGGCTGGGTGGGCCCTCAGGGTGAAGGTTGGGGGTGAAGCGGTCGTTCAGCGCCAGCCATCACCACTCAGCGGGCGTAGAGCCCGCCGAGCACGCGCTCTGCGCTGGCGCCGGTGACCGACGGCAGGTTGCCGGGTTGCAGGTTGAGCCGGGCATGGGCTAGCCAGGCAAAGGCGGCGGCTTCCAGCCAGTCGGCCGGCCAGCCCAGGGATTCACTGTCCAGCAGGGTGGCCTCCGGCAACAGGCGCGCCAGGCGCGCCAGCAGATCCATATTGCGAGAACCGCCGCCACAGGGCACCAGGTCGAGAGAGGCAGGGGCGTCAAGGTGCTCCCGCGCCATCTCGATGCCCAGGGCGACGCTGGTGGCGGTCAGTTCCGCCAGAGTGGCCTGGACGTCCTGTGGTGACTCTGAACCGTTCAACTGCGCCTCTGCCCAGTCGAGAGAGAACAGCTCACGCCCGGTGCTGCGAGGCGGTGGCCGGTGAAAGTAGGGCTCTGCCAGCCAACGCTCGAGCAGTGCGGTATCCACCTGGCCGCTGGCAGCCCAATCGCCGTTGGCATCGAAGGGCGTACCGCGATGGCGTTGGTGCCAGGCGTCGAGCAGGGCATTGGCAGGGCCGGTGTCGAAGCCCAGCGGAGCGCGCGGGTCCGAGGTCGGAGGCAGCAGCGTCAGGTTGGCGATGCCACCAAGATTCAGCACCAGTCGCCAGCGATCGGGGTGACGAAAGACCTGCTGGTGGAAGATCGGTGCCAGAGGTGCAGCCTGACCGCCGGCGGCCAGGTCGCGGCGGCGGAAGTCGGCGACCACGGCGCAGCGGGTCAGCTCGGCCAGCCGGCTGGGGTTGTCCAGCTGTAATGTATAGGGGGGCGAGCCTGGCTGGTGGCCGTAGGGGGCATGCTCGATGGTCTGCCCATGGCTACCGATGGCAGCGATGTCCTCGGGTTCAAGTCCCTGTTGCTCGAGCAATCGCTGGACTGCCTCGGCCTGGCACTGGCAGAAAGCCTCCTCGGCCCAGGCCAGGTCGGCAAAGCTGACCTGATCGGCGTGGGCCAACTGCCACAGCCGCTCACGTAGCGCCTGCGGCATGGGAATGCCGACGCTGGCCTCCAGGCTTGCCGTGCCTGAGGTGTCAAAGCGCACCAGGGCGGCGTCGATCCCGTCCATGCTGGTGCCCGACATCAGTCCAATGAAGCGTTGCATGGGCCTTGTCATCTCAACCGGTGGAAAGGTTCATGGTAACATCCCCGCCACTGTCTATACCTGGCGCCGGCGCCGTGACGACGTGCCCCTGCTGACGGGGGCGTCGATGTCCGCGCAAGGGCCGATTGACCAAGCCAAGCCGAGCTGGAAAGCCGAATTGATAAGTGGAGTGAATACCATGAGCGATGTGGACGAGGCCCTTGCGCTGATTCAGCGCGGCACGCACGAGATTCTGCTGGAGGATGAGCTGAAGAAAAAGCTCGCTTCCGGGCGCAAGCTGAGAATCAAGGCGGGCTTCGATCCGACCGCGCCGGACCTGCACCTGGGCCACAGCGTACTGCTGACCAAGATGCGCCAGTTTCAGGACCTCGGCCACGAGGTCATCTTTCTGATCGGCGATTTCACCGGACGCATCGGTGACCCCACCGGCAAGAACGTCACCCGCAAGCCGCTGACCGAGGCCGAGGTCAAGGCCAACGCCCAGACCTACAAGGAGCAGGTATTCAAGATCCTCGATCCCGACAAGACCGAGGTTCGCTTCAACGCCGAGTGGTTCTCCGAAATGAGCGCCGCCGACATGATCGAACTCGCTGGTCAGACCACCGTGGCGCGGATG
>DJIP01000389.1:9529-11690 GCA_002433675.1 Halomonas halophila | reverse complement strand
GGTGCGGCGGCGGCGAGATCAGGGTCACCCCCGGCACCGAGTAACGCAGCCGGGCGATCAGCTCGTTGACCTTGCCACCGGGCAGCTGACCACCCTCGCCGGGCTTGGCGCCCTGGGCCACCTTGATCTGCAGCACTTCTGCGTTGACCAGGTAGGCCGGGGTGACGCCGAAGCGCCCGGAGGCGATCTGCTTGATCTTGGAGCTTCGGATGGTGCCGTAGCGCGACGGATCCTCACCACCCTCACCGGAGTTGGAGCGCCCACCGGCCTCGTTCATGGCCTGGGCCAGGGCCTCGTGGGCCTCCGGCGACAACGCACCCAGCGACATGCCGGCGCTGTCGAAGCGCGGCAGCAGGTCTTCGACCGGCTCGACCTCCTCGAGCGGCAGCGCCTCGGCGGCGGGCTTCAGCTTCAGCAGGTCACGGATGGTGGCGGGGGCGCGATCATTGACCAGCTGGGCAAACTTCTTCCACTTGGCGTAGTCGCCCTCCTGCACCGCCTCCTGCAACGCCTTGACCACATCGGGGTTGTAGGCGTGGTACTCGTGACCATGGACGTACTTCATCAGGCCGCCCTGGGAGATGCCCTTGCGCGGCTTCCAGGCATCCTTGGCCAGCGCCACCTGGGTCAGCTGAATCTCGTTGAAGCCGGTGCCCTCGATGCGCGAGGCCATGCCGGTGAAGCAAAGGTCCATCACCTCGGAGGACAGCCCCACCGCCTCGAACAACTGCGAACCACGGTAGGACGCCAGGGTCGAGATGCCCATCTTGGACAGGATCTTGAACAGTCCCTTCTGCAGGCCCTTGCGGTAGTTTTCGCGGGCGTCCGCCGGATTGCCGGACAGCTCGCCGGTGCGGTGCATGTCGGCCATCACCTGGTAGGCCAGCCACGGATAGACCGCGGTGGCACCCACCCCGAACAGCACCGCCATCTGGTGGGCGTCACGGGCGTAGCCGGTCTCGACGATCAGGTTGACCCGCGGGCGCAGCGCCTTGCGACCGAGCTCGTTGTGGATCGCGCCCACCGCCAGCGCCGGATGGATCGGCACCTGTCCCTGGGGCAGGTCGGCGTCGGACAGCACCAGGATCACCTTGTTGTCGTGCACCGCCGCCTCGGCCTCGCGGCACAGCTCGAGCAGCGCCGCCTTGAGCCCGGTCTGCTCCGGATCGTAGCCCAGCGACAAGCGCTGGCTGGCAAAGGCAGGATCATCCTGGCCGACCAGGGCGGTGAACTTGCGCGGCGACAGGATCGGGGTGGTCAGCACGATCCGATGGGCGTGCTCCGGGGTCGCCTTGAACACGTTGCGCTCGGCACCGATGCAGGTCTCCAGCGACATCACGATGGCTTCGCGCAGCGGGTCGATGGCCGGGTTGGTGACCTGGGCGAACTTCTGACGGAAGTAGTCCGACAGCATCCGGTGCTTGCCGGAGAGCACCGCCATGGGGGTGTCGTCACCCATGGAGCCCACCGCTTCCTGGCCGCTCTCACCCAGCGGGCGCAGCACCTGGTCGCGCTCCTCGAAGCTGACCTGGAACATCTTCTGCTGCACCTGAAGGGTGTCGGCGTCCATGTTCTTGAAGGCGGCGAGCTCGGTCAGCGCAGACTCCAGGAACTGGGCCTCCTGCTTGAGCCAACGCTTGTAGGGATAGGCCGACTTCAGCCGCTCGTCGATGTCGCTGGTGTGCAGCACCTCGCCGGTCTCGGTGTCCACGGCGAGGACCTGACCGGGGCCGACGCGACCCTTGGCCACCACGTCCTCGGGCTTGTAGTCGTAGGTACCGATCTCGGAGGCCAGGGTGATGAAGCCGTTGCGGGTGATCACCCAGCGCGCCGGGCGCAGGCCGTTGCGGTCGAGCATGCACAGGGCCTGACGGCCATCGGTCATGACCACACCGGCGGGGCCATCCCAGGGCTCCACGTGCATGGAGTTGTACTCGTAGAAGGCGCGCAGGTCGCCATCCATGATCTCCACGTTCTGCCAGGCCGGCGGCACCATCATGCGCACCGCCCGATGCAGCTCCATGCCGCCGGTCAGCAGCACCTCGAGCATGTTGTCCATGCTCGAGGAGTCGGAGCCGGTGGTATTGACGATCTGGTCGAGGCTGGCGATGTCGGGCAGCCGCTCGGAGACGAAGTTCTCCTTGCGCGAGTTGGCCCAGCC
>DJIP01000389.1:0-9145 GCA_002433675.1 Halomonas halophila | reverse complement strand
GCCAGCGGCCAGCGCGGCGCGGTGTTGGTGGAGAAACGCTGGTGGAACACGCAGATGGCGGTTTCCAGGCGCTCGTCACCCAGGTCCTGATAGAAGGCCGGCAGATCCACCGGCATCACCAGCCCCTTGTAGGAGACGACGTCGCTGGACAGCGAGCTGACGTAGAAGTCCGGCTCGTCGATCAGCGCCTGCTCGGCCAGGCGGCGGGCCATGAACAGCGAGACGTCAAAGGCTTCCTCGGCGTCACCGGGCTCGACGAACAACTGACGGATACGCGGCAGGCACTCCAGCGCCATCGGGCCACACACGCTGGGGTCCACCGGCACCTCGCGCCAGCCGAGCACCTTGACACCACGCTCTGCCAGGCTCGCCTCGAGCACCTGGCGGGCGCGTTCCTCACGCTGGTCGTCGTCGGGCAGGAAGATCACGCCCACGGCATAGCTGTCGCCCAGTTCGATACCCAGGCTTTCCTTGGCGGCGTGGCGCATGAAGCCGTCGGGCATCTTCAACAGCAGGCCGCAGCCGTCACCGGTCTTGCCGTCGGCAGCAATACCGCCACGGTGGGTCATGCAGGTCAGGGATTCGATGGCAGTACTGAGCAGTTCATGGCTAGCCTGCCCTTCCATGTGGGCGATCAGGCCAAACCCGCAGTTGTCACGGAACTCGCCGGGCTGGTGAAGACCTCTGTTCATGGGCGCGCCTCAGGTGAAAGGGTTGTAGTCACAGCATAATCGCGATATTATTATTGGTTTTTCTTTTGATTTTAAGCCCTTAAGGGCTTTCGCTAACTGCACGAAAAATGGGTACCCAGCATAGCCAGCCCCCTGCTCTCGCGCAATCTCCCCGCCACGCAAGTCCCATAAAAAAACACCGTAAATCTGATGCTTGCACCAAGCCTTCGAAAAAAAACCTTATCAGGTCAACAACTTGGAAGCCGTTTCCAGCAAGTCTTGCTGTACGCTTTTCGCCACTAGACTTTAGTCGCAAAAACTGTCGACACCCCATGCCGATCAGGCATACGACATACAGATCCACGCATGAGCGACGCCCCTTTCCCCCTCCCGACGCCGTCGACCGCGCCTCATACAGCACCTGGTGAAGCCCTGTTCGACCAATACCACACCCGCCTCTTGCCTCCTTGCCGACGCCGACCTAGCAGCTCGGCATACCCCAGACACGACAACGCCCGCGCAAGGCGGGCGTCGCAATCGATACGATAGAGGCCATCATCATCATCAGGCCCGAGGGTAGGCCTCGATGCATTCGGCGAGCAGCTCCGGCGGCGTCTGATCATAGACGCAGGCCTCGCCAAGCGCACGCATCAGCACCAGGCGCATGCGGTCATCGGTATTCTTCTTGTCGAGCTTCATGCGCGACACGAAATCCTCTACCGTCATTTCCCTGGGTGCCGCCACCGGCAGCCCCGCCCGCTCGATCACTCGACGGGTTCGCGCCACATCGGCCTGGTCGATAAAGCCCAGGCGCATCGACAGGTCCGCTGCCATCAGCATGCCCACGCCCACTGCCTCACCGTGCAGCCAGGTACCGTAGCCCATGTAGGCCTCGATGGCGTGCCCGAAGGTATGCCCCAGATTCAAAAGCGCCCGCACATCCTGCTCGGTCTCGTCGAGGGCGACGATCTCGGCCTTGATCGCGCAGCTACGCTCGATGGCCTTGGCGAGCACCACATCGTCGAGGCTACGCAGTGCATCCATCTCGTCTTCCAGCCAGGAAAGGAAGTCCCGGTCATGGATCAGTCCGTACTTGATCACCTCGGCAAGACCGGCAGACAGTTCCCGCTCGGGCAGGGTGGAGAGCGTGGCGGTATCGATCAGCACCGCGCGGGGCTGCCAGAAAGCGCCGATCATGTTCTTGCCCAGCGGATGATTGACCCCGGTCTTGCCCCCCACCGAGGAATCCACCTGGGACAGCAGGGTGGTGGGCACCTGAATAAAGGAGATACCGCGCTGGTAGGACGCCGCGGCGAAACCGACCATATCGCCGATCACCCCGCCGCCCAGCGCCACCAGGGTGGCCTTGCGGTTGAAGCCGGCCTCGAGCAGGGCATCCCAGATGCGCGAGACGCCTTCGACGCTCTTGTGGGCTTCACCGTCCGGCAGCACCAGGGTCTCGATCCTGAGACGCCCGTCGGCCGCTGCCAGCGCCGAGGTCAGCCGCTCGAGATAGTGCGAGGCGACGGTGTCGTTGGTCACCACCATCACCTGGCGACCGCTGAGATAGGAGGCCAGACGCGCTCCGTCATCGACCAGACCCGGTCCGATATGGATGGGGTAGCTGCGATCGCCCAGGGCGACGGTCAAGGTCAAGGGATTCACGGACGTGGGAGTGCTCATGATGAGGCCTTGCAGGTGAGAGGGTCGAGGAGGCGATGGACGCGACGGACGATATCGTTGACCACCGAGCGCGGCCCGCGGCGGTCGGTGCGGATCACCAGGTCCGCGGTGGCGCGATACAGCGGATCACGCAGGGCGAACATGTCGCGCAGCAGTTGCTCGCGGTCGCCGCGCTGCAGAAGCGGCCGGTTACGATCCTTGGCGGTGCGCTTCAACTGCTGCTCCACGGTAGTGAACAGATAGATGACGGTACCGCCCTCACGGATACGCTGGCGATTTTCCTCGCGTAGTACCGCGCCGCCACCGGTGGCGATGACCACCTGGTCGTAGTCGACCAGTTCGCTGATCATGGCGCTTTCCCTGTCACGAAAGCCGTTCTCGCCCTCGACGTCGAAGATCCAGGGGATATCCGCGCCGCAGCGTGACTGAATCTCGTGGTCACTGTCGTAAAACGGACGTGACAATTCGGCCGCCAGCAGGCGGCCGATGGTGCTCTTTCCCGCCCCCATGGGGCCTATCAGAATCAGGTTGGGTACTTCCTGCATCAGTGAGTCGCCAGGCCGTCGTCGAGTATCCGGGGAGTGATGAATACCAACAACTCTACCTTATCGTTGACGTCCTCGGTATAGCGAAACAGCTTTCCCAGCCAGGGGATATCGCCAAGCCAGGGCGTCTTGTACAGCGTATGCAGTTGCTGGGTGGTGAGAATCCCCCCCAGCACCACGGTCTCGCCGTCCTCGACCAGCACCTGGGTCTGGATCTCGTTGGTGTCGATGGCCGGCTCGCCGTCGAAGCTCTGCTCGGCCAGGGTGTCGTTGTTGATGGTCAGGTCCATGACGATGCGGTCATCGCTGGTAATCTGCGGGGTGACCTCCAGCGCCAGCACCGCCTCCTTGAACTCCACATTGGTGGCGCCGCTGGAGGTAGATTCCTGGTAGGGGATCTCCTTGCCTTGCTTGATCAGGGCGGTGTGCTGATTGGCGGTGATCACCCGCGGCTCGGAGATGGTCTGGCTCTTGCCCTCGCTCTCCAGCGCATGCAGTTCCAGATCCAGCAGCACATCCCCGGCCAGATAGCCGAACTTGAACGAACTGCCCGGATCCAGGGCATCGCCCAGATCCACCCCCAGGCCGCCGTAACCATCGCCTCGATTGCCAAAGACGCCGTCGCCGATCTGTACCGCATCACCTAGCGCTCCGCCCAGGGCATCGTCCCCGCCCCCCACAGGGAACTTGTCGTGGCGGCTGCGTATCCCCCAGTTGACGCCGATTTCCTCGGCGGTGTTGTCTCGGGCCACCACGATGCGCGCCGATATCTGCACCTGGCGCACCGGCACGTCCAGACGCGCCAGGGTCCAGCGGATCTCATCGAGCTGGCGGGCCACGTCCTGGATCAGCAGGGTATTGGTGCGCGGATCCGTGGCCACGCGCCCGCGCTCGGACAACAGCCCGAAGCCGTTCTCGCCGCGCAGCAAGGAGGCAAGCTCAGCCGCCTTGGCATAGCGCACTTCGATGTGTTCGGTCACCAGCGGCTCAAGCTCATCCATCCGCGAGGCCGCCTCGAGCTTGAGCCGATCGCGCTCAGCCAGCTCCGAGGCCGGCGCCACCAGCAGAATGTCGCCCTGCCGGCGACTATCGAGCCCCTGGCTCTCGAGCACCATGTCCAGCGCCTGATCCCAGGGCACCGCCTCCAGATTCAGGGTGACCCGACCAGCGACGCTGTCGCTGGCGACGATATTGAGCCCGGTGAAGTCACTCAACACCGACAGCACCGAGCGCACCTCGACATCCTGAAAGTTCAGAGTGATCGGAGCGCCCTGATAGCCCTCGCCCTGCGCCCAGCCCGGCGACACCAGCAGCACGCCGACCACCAGGCCCAACAGCCACCGCGCGACCGCCCATCCAGGCATAAATGCCGTCTCGTCTGTTCGGCATATACCGGTACCACGTCGCCTGTTCACTCGCCTACCCTCATGACACGCTCCTTCCAGCGATAGTCCTTGCCTGTGACCGCCTCCAGCCTGACGGCCTCGACAGTTATCGCCGCGACCCTGGCGGGTGGGCTGGCCAGCATCGCCCCCTCCTCTACCCGGTAAAGGTGACCATCAGGCGCCTCGAACAACGCCCAACGGCGTGGCCCTCGGCCCAGCACGCCCACCAGATCAAGTTCGTCCAGGGAAAAGGCAGCAAGACCACCACCCTGCCCAAACTGCTGACCGTCCAAGCCCTGGCCCTCGAAGCGAAAGGGGCTTCTCGCGTTGGCGTAGCGATAGTGCAGCACCGGAAGGCTCACCACCTCGGGCAACGCCACCGGCCGCCGATCGAGCTCCGGCGCCAGCGCCCTGGCCAGTCGCCGATCCAGGGCCTCAAGATCCGCCTGTTGGCAGCCTGTCAGGGTCGCAACCAACAACGCGCCCTTCAGCATGCCCACAAGCCGGCGCCGCCTCATGAATCCTCCGCCACGACATCCGTCGAGCCCGACGCCGAATCCGCAACGCGCGCCCCTTCACCGATGCTGTAGGTCTGCGCCAGTGCCCGTAGCTCAAGCCCACCGTCCACCGGCGACAGACTGAAATCGTGCAGCGTCACCAACCGGGGCAGGTTGGCCAGATCCGCCACGAAACCTCCTATGGCGTGATAGTCGCCCCTCACCCGCAGATCGAAGGGCCGCTCGACATAAAGCTCAAGGGCGCGCGCCGGCCTGAGCTCGAGCTCCTCCAGCGACAACCCTCGACGCTTGGCGACCTGGCCGATGCCCTCCAGCAGCGAGGGAATGTCGGCGCCATCCGGCAACATGCGACGACGCTCATTAACGCGCTGATCGAGATCCACCAGCAGCCGCTTGAGACGATCAAGCTCCGCCAGCTCCCGCGCGCGATCTTCAAAATCGGCGATTACCTCCCGCTCCTGGTGCTGCAACGCCACCAGCCGCTGTGACAAGGGGTGCAGGTAGCCCACCACCATGGCCGCCAGCGCGAGGACGAAAGCCAGGATCGCTATCAGGGTACGCAGCGACGTCGGCCAGCGCCCCGCTTCACCCAGCTCCAGCCGGCGCCAGTCCAGCGCCTGGAGCCGGCGCCACTCGTCATGCCAGCGCTCCCGCCAGCTGGCGTCGCCCGCCTGCCCTGAATTCATGGTGATGCCTCCAGCGCAGTCAGCGCCGCGAGCGTCATTTCGAGCGCAAAGTGCTGATAGCCCTGTTCGGCCCCCACCCGCGACAACAGCGGCTCGGCAAAGACCTGCGCACGCTCGAGAGAGCGCAGCTGCTCGACCAGCCTGGCACTATCGACGGCCTCTCCCTCGACCATCAGCCTATCGTCGCTACGCTCGATACGCTGGTAACGAACCCCCGGCGACAGAGTGGCTGCCAGGGCATTGACCACCGCCAGCGTCTGGCGCCGCTCATCCTGGAGCCGCTCGAGCAATGCCTGCTCCTGATCCAGCAACGACAACTGGCGCTCGAGATCGACCATTTCGGCGGACTTTTCCTCCAGACGCTCGACGGCGGCGGAGACATGTCGCTGGCGCACCTCCATCTGCCTCAACCCCCACTGCAGCCACAGCGTGGCCATCAACGCGAGCCCGACCCCCGCCAGCGCCGACAGCGCCACCGCCAGCCAGAAGCGTCGCGTACGCCTGGCGCGAGCAGCCTCGCGCCAATCCAGCAGGTTGATCTGGACCTGGTTGATCTGCACCTTATTCATGGCCATCCCCGCATGGCCAGGCCGCAGGCGGTCAGCAGGGCTGGCGCCTCGCCGCGCAGCGCCGCCGCGTCCAGCGATGGCTTGAGTGCCATCCCCTCCAGCGGGTCCACCAGGCTAACCGGCAGGCCGAGGGCCTGGCTCAGACGATCGGCAAGCCCCGCGACCAGGCTGCCACCTCCGATCAACAGCAGTCGCTCAAGCAGGCGCACATGGTCCGATACCTGATACAACTGCAACGATCGCTGGATGTGCTCTACCAGGGTGTCGACGAAGGGCCCCAGCACCGCCTGCGGATAGTCTTCCGCCAAACCGCCTCGCTTCTTGCCGAACCCGGCTTCATCCATGCCGATACCGTAGTGACGCTGGATCGCTTCGGTGAGCTGCATGCCACCGAACAGACTGTCATGGCTGTAGACGATGCGCCCGGCTACCACCACGTGCAGCGTGTTGAGGTAGGCGCCCACGTCCACCAGGGCCAGGGCGCCCTCCCCCAGTTGACGACGACGGCAAAGGCCAGCGATGGCCCGCTCGATGGCAAAGCTCTCGACATCCACCGCCGCAGGCGTAAGTCCGCTGGCTTCCAGCGCCTGGGTCAACTGCTCGACGTCCTGGCGACGACAGGCCACCAGCAGCACCTCCTGCCACTGCGGATCACCGACGCAACGTCCCAGGCGGTAGAAGTCGAAGGCCACCTCACGGAACGGAAACGGGATGTGCTTGTCTGACTCCCACTCGATACGGGCCTCGATCTCTTCATCGTCGAGCACTGCCGGATAGCGCAGCACCCGGGTTATCGCTGCGCGGGATGGCACCGCCACGGCGGCCTCTCGACTCGTCGGAGAAGCCAGTTCGACCACCCGCGACAACACCTCGATGACCTCGCCCATATCGCGTATGCGGCGTTCCACCACGGCCCCTTGACGCAGTGGTCTGACCGCGTAGCCGGCCACGCAGTGGCCGGCGTCGTCCGCCACCAGCTCGATCAACTTGACCGAGGCGGAGGTGATATCGACACCGACCAGACCCTTTTCCTTCGAGGAAAGCCACATGAACCCATCACACTGCCACCATGGCGCCATACCCGATGCACGACGCTGTGGCGCCAGCCTAGCCAAAAGTGGGCCCGGCCTTACTGATCCATGACGGTACTTTGTGCAACAAGGCGGGCATTTCGTCACAATGGTGGTGACAGGCCCTCCCAGTTCCTATAATGGCCGACGCAAAGGACTGCCTTACCCCATCTCTTCGCCCCGCCCGTTTTTCGTTCTCAGCATGGACACCGCGATTTCATGAAGTATCTCAGAACGCTCATTTTCTCCGCCGTGTGGCTGGTGATATCGCTTGGCGCCGCCGCGGCCCTGGGCGTCGTCGGTGCCGCCCTCTACTTCGCTCCCGGGCTCCCCGATGTTCGTCAGCTGCAGGACTTCGAGCTGCAGACGCCACTACGCATCTATACCCGCGACGGTCAGCTGATCGGCGAGTTCGGCGAGGAACGCCGCATGCCGGTCGACTTCGAGGACATTCCAGAGCCAATGCTCCAGGCGCTGATGGCGGCAGAAGATTCGGCGTTCTTCGAACACCCCGGCGTCGACCCCAAGGGCCTGGCCCGGGCCGCAGTGGAACTGGTGTCCAGCGGTGGCGATATCCAGTCAGGTGGCTCGACCATCACCATGCAGGTAGCGCGTAACTATCTGCTGACGCTGGACCGCACCTTTACCCGCAAGCTGCGTGAGATCCTGCTGTCGCTGCAGATGGAGCAGATCCTGACCAAACAGGAGATCATGGAGCTCTACGTCAACAAGATCTTCCTGGGGCACCGTGCCTACGGCATCGCCGCCGCCGCCGAGGTCTACTATGACAAGCCGCTGGACGAGCTGACGCTGGCCCAGCACGCGATGATCGCAGGCCTGCCCAAGGCGCCTTCGGCCTTCAACCCCCTGGCCAACGCCGAACGCGCGCTGATTCGCCGCAACTGGATCCTGTTTCGCATGCGCGAGCTGGGCTACATCGACCAGAGCGCCTACGACGAGGCGGTGCAGGCACCGATCACCGCCAGTCGCCACGTGGCCAAGGCCGAGGTTCAGGCCGACTATGTCGCCGAGATGGCCCGTCAGTTCGCCACCGATCGCTTCGGTGACGAGGCCTATACCGGCAGCTATCGCATCACCACCACCATCGACAGTGAGCTTCAGCCCATGGCTCGCCAGGCGCTGGCCAATGGCCTGATCGCCTACGACACACGCCATGGCTGGCGCGGGCCTGAGGACACCGAGATTCCCCAGAGTCTGGCCGAAGCCCAGGAAAAGACCGAGCGCACCGGCCTGGAGGAAGAGCTGTCCGAGTCTCCCGAGGTCATGGAAACGGCCCGTCGCGCGGCTGAACGCAGCCAGACCAGCGTCGAGGGCGTCGACGGCGACGTCAGCAACTGGCTGCAGGTACTGGAGCGCACCCCGACCTACGGCCCGCTGGAACCCGCCATCGTGGTGAAGAGCGAAGGTCGCGAGATGCAGGTTCTGGCCCATGAGGGCGAGCTGATCACCCTGGCCTGGGACGGGCTGGACTGGGCCGCGCCCTACAAGAGTGCCCGCTATCGTGGCGCCTCACCGTCCTCGGCCTCAGAGATCGCCAGCCGGGGTGACCTGGTGCGCATCCTCCAGCGCGAGGACGGCAGCTGGCGCCTGTCCCAGCAGCCCGGTGCCGAGGGCTCACTGGTGGTGATGGACCCGCAGACCGGTGCCATCCTCGCCCTGCAGGCCGGCTTCGACTTCGACGCCAGCAAGTTCAACCGCGCCATCCAGGCCCGCCGTCAGGCCGGCTCCATCTTCAAGCCGTTCATCTACCTGGCCGGTCTGAACAGTGGCGAGGTGACCCCCGCCACCGTCATCAACGACGCCCCGGTGGTGCTCAACGATGGCAGCAACGAGCTGTGGCGCCCGTCCAACTCCAGTGGCGACTTCCTCGGCCCGACCCGGCTGCGGATCGGCCTGGCACGCTCTCGTAACCTGGTCACCATTCGCCTTCTGCAGAACATCGGGCTGAGTCGCACCATCGACTTCCTGGTGGACTTCGGCTTCTCCCGTGATCGTCT
>DJIP01000182.1:9401-18393 GCA_002433675.1 Halomonas halophila | reverse complement strand
CTGGAGCAGAACGCCGACCTGCCCGGCAACCGCCTCAACCTGGCGGTTCTGCTGGCGCGCACCGGACGCGAGGACGAAGCCGAGCAACAGTATCGTGCGGCGCTGGCGATGGACCCCTACTTCCTGCCGGCTCGCGCCAATCTGGTCACCCAGCTCAGCGCCGAAGGCCGCCAACAGGACGCCCGAGAACTGCTGAAGGACGGCATCGCCCTCGATGGCATGCCCACGCCTGATCGAGGCCACCTGGCCTACCTGCTGGCACTGTCGCTGGCAGAGAGTGGAGGGATGCAAGAGGAGGGTGGGATACAAGAAGCCCTGTCCTGGCTCGAGAAGGCGGCCGAATGGCGCCCGGGCCATGCCCGCACCCACTACAACCGCGGACTGATGCTGGACCGCCTGGGACGCAAGGACGAGGCTCTGGCGGCACTCGAGCGGGGACGCCGGCAGGCCCCCGGAGATCCCGACCTGCTCTACGCCCTGGTCTACGTCAACGCCACCAGTGGGCGCATCCCCCAGGCACTGTCGGCCCTGGCCGAGTTGCGACGACTGCGCCCGGACGACCCACGTCTGGGGCAGCTGGAGCGACAGCTACGCGGCAACCAATAGCATCCCTGAAGATGCCCCGCCCCCTCGGCCTGGATGAAAAAGTGCCTGCGCACGTCGACCGACGTCGCCCAGGCGCTGACACAGCAGACTGAAAGTCGTCGGGTGGTTGGCGATGGGGTCGTCGGTGGCGTCGTCGGTGCGAACGGCCTCACGCCTCGCTCTCGTCCACCACCAGGCGATTGCGCCCCTGGCGCTTGGCCGCGTAGCTGGCCGCATCGGCACGTTCGATGGGGGCGTGGATATCGGCATCGCCTTCACGAAACTCGGTAATACCAAGGCTCGTGGTGACGTGGTATTCACGCCCCTCGTGGACCACGGTGGTATCGTTGATCACCGTCAGGATGGCCTCGCCGATACGTTGCGCCTGAGCCAGCGTGCAACTTGGCAGCAGTACCGAGAATTCATCACCACCCTGGCGTGCCACGTGATCGCTGCTGCGCACACAACCACAGACTTCCTGGGCGATGCGGCGCAGCATCTCGTCACCGAGCGGATGGCCGCCTTCATCGTTGATCGGCTTGAAGCGATCCAGGTCGAACAGCATCAGGACGGAGGGCTTGGCCATCTTGCGCCAATCCGCCATGGCCTCCTCGAGGCGACGCTCGAAGCCACGGCGGTTCAATAGACCGGTAAGGGGATCATGTTCGGCCTCCCACTGGCGCATCGCCTCCTGCTGGCGACGGGCGGTAATGTCCTTGACGGTACCGACGAAGCCGATCACCTCGGCATCGATGGCGACCTGGCTGGCGTGAACCTCCAGCCACAGAAGCTCACCATCGGCCCGCCAGTAGCGATACTGACGCAGAAAATCCTCTCCTGAGGCCATGCTGAAGCGCCACAGTTCGATCGCCGCATCACGATCCTCGGCGTGGATCGCCTGGACCCAACCGTAGCGGTCCTGCCCCTTCATGGTACGGCCGGTCAACTGGGCCAGGGCGTCGTTCATGTAGGTAATGCGACCCTGGGTGTCGGTCACGAACATGCCCACCGGCGAGGACGCCAGCACGCTGTCGAGAAACGCCTGACGTCCGCGCAGATCATTCAGCGCCCGGTTTCTCTCGACCTCCACGGCATTGAAAGCCTCGGCGACCTGGGTCAATTCCTTCATCTCGGTACCCAGCACGACGCGACCACGCAGCCCCTTGCCTACCTGGGCGATCTGCGACTGCAACTGGTAAAGCGGCCGTAGCAGCAGCCACACCATCCAGCCCAGCAGCGGCAGCAGCAATAGCGCGATACCCACCCCAACCCAGCTCAAGCGCTTCAGCAAGCCCCACAAGGGCGCCAATACCTGGCCTTCCGGCAAGAACACGCCGACGATCCAGTCCGCCGGCCACACCTGCCGGTAAGCCTGAAAGGTCATTTCACCATTTACCGTAGGTCCAAAACGCTCGCCCTCCCAGCCATCGAGGGCCAGGTCCAGGGCCGGGTTGTGGGACAGGTCTCCCAGCGTCCCCATCACGCGCCTACGGTCAGGATGGTAGAGCACCTGCCCCGAGGCGCTGAACACGGCCGCGTAGCCGTCGTCACCCAGTCGGACTCGGCTCAAGCGACGAAAGATTCCGCCGGAATGGACCTCGACCACGCCTCCCAGGGCCCCCAAGAAGCGCCCGTCGTCTCCCTGCAACGGCACCAGCAACAGCACTAGCGGAAGCCCGGTAATACGTCCATAGATGGGTTCACTGACGTAGGGCCGCCCGACCTCGCGCATAAAGCGAAAGTACTCGCGATCGCTGATATCGAGCCCTTCGCGCCCTGGTGTCACCGGCCAATCGGTGACCACCCTGCCGTCGCCGTCGAATACCACCAGGCCGTCGAACAGTTCGAGCAGTACGCTGTTGCCCTGCAACACCCCACCGCCGGGATCGAGTATTGCGCCACTCGAGTGTCTGGACGCCACCCGCTCAAGCATCGCCAGGCGTGTCTCGATCTCTTCGGTTACCTCATCGGCGATCAGATGGGTCTCGTAACGCAGGTGAGAAAAATTCACCTCACGCACCAGATCCTTGCCGGTGTACCAGCCCCATGCCAGCAGGATCGTCACCACGACAACCCAGGTCATCGCCAGGCCAGTCATCATTCTCAACTGCAGCGAGAGCGAAGCGACAAATTTGCACAGCTTGGGCACGAAGGCTTTCCTTCAGGATCGAACCGCCGGCGGCGGTGGTGCAAGATACGTTACATGCATCGTGAATAGCATAAATAGTACCGCTAAACATCCATTTCCTATAAGCGAAATAGAAAGGTTCGATTGTTCTTCGTCGACAGCGGTCTATACCTTATGTCGGACCAGACCAAGAGCAGGAGACGCCACATGACCCGCAAGATAATGACCACCAGCGCCGGTGCCCCCATCGGTGACAACCAGAACAGCCTGAGTGCGGGCCCCCGTGGACCTCTGCTGCTCGAGGACTACCAGCTTCTCGAGAAACTCGCTCACCAGAACCGTGAGCGCATTCCCGAGCGCACCGTTCACGCCAAGGGCTGGGGCGCCCATGGCACCCTGACCATCACCCAGGACATCACCCGCTACTCCAGGGCCAAGGTCTTCACCCCGGGCAGCCAGACGCCGATGCTGGCCCGCTTCTCCACCGTGGCCGGCGAACAGGGTGCGGCTGATGCCGAGCGTGACGTGCGCGGCTTCGCCCTGAAGTTCTACACCGAGGAAGGCAACTGGGATGTGGTCGGCAACAATACGCCGGTGTTCTTTATCCGTGATCCGTCCAAGTTCCCGGACTTCATCCACACCCAGAAGCGCCACCCGCGCACCAACATGCGCTCGGCCACCGCGGCCTGGGACTTCTGGTCGCTGTCACCAGAGTCACTGCATCAGGTGACCATGCTGATGTCGGACCGTGGCCTGCCCACCGACGTTCGTCATATCAATGGCTACGGCTCCCACACCTATTCATTGATCAACGCTGAAAACCAGCGGGTCTGGTGCAAGTTCCACTTCCGCACCGCTCAGGGTCACAAGCATTTTACCGATGCCGAGGCCGAACAGGTGGTGGGCAAGAGCCGCGAAACTACCCAGGAAGACCTCTACAACGCCCTGGAAAACGGCGACTACCCGCGCTGGAACTTCTTTATCCAGGTGATGACCGAGGAGCAGGCCAGGCAGGCGCCGTTCAACCCCTTCGATCTGACCAAGGTCTGGCCCCATGGCGACTACCCGCTGATCGAGGTCGGCTACTTCGAGCTCAACCGCAACGCCGATAACTACTTCGCCGAGATCGAGCAGGCAGCCTTCTCACCGTCCAACAAGGTGCCGGGCATCGGCTTCTCGCCGGACAAGATGCTGCAGGCGCGGGTGTTCTCTTACGCCGACGCCCACCGCTACCGCCTCGGCACCCACTACGAGGCGCTGCCGGTCAATCAGCCGAAGTGTCCGGTCCACCACTACCACAAGGACGGGCCGATGCGCTTCTTCGCCAACGGCGAGCAAAACGGCAACGCCTACTACGAGCCCAACTCCTTCGATGGACCGACCGAGGACCCGAGCGTAGTGGAACCGCCGCTGCCGCTGGAAGGCGACGCCTGGCGCTACGACCACCGCGAAGGCAATGACGACTACGCACAGCCTCGCGCCCTGTTCGAATTGATGAGCCCGGAGCAGCGGGAGCGACTTTTCGGCAATATCGCCCGGCATATGCAGGGTGTCCCAGCCTTTATCAAGGAGCGTCAGCTCGGCCACTTCGAGAAGTGCCACCCGGAGTATGCTGCCGGTGTACGTGAGGCCATCGCCAGGGTCGGTGACTAACCCAACATGTCAGACGGCGAGAAGTGCCAACCGCTGACCAATCCCGTCACAGCACGTCCCCATGCCCCCGCCTAAAGGCGGGGGTACTTTTTATGTGCCCCTCGTAGTCGCATCGTTCGGCTCGTCGGACGACGACACCTGCTGGACACCGACGTCTTGCACAAAAAAACGGGCCCCTAAGGGCCCGTCCTGTTGTCACCACTCGCGACAATACGTCGCTCGCGCTATCAGTTGTCGAGCACGACCTTGAGCTCGTAGTTGTTGGGGCCGTCCTGGGCGTTACCGAACTTCTGACCGGCGACCCGAATATGGTAGGTGCCTGGATCCAGCTGGGTGGTCAGATCGACGTTGCCGTTGAAGCCCTGGCCTTCACCCTCGGCGACGATACGCCCGGAGGAATCGGCCACCTCCATGGTCAGGCGATAGGTGTCTTCATCGCCTGGCGGGAAGGTCGAGGTGGTGATGCGCACGCTGCTCGGCTCGGCCACGTTAAAGCTCAGCACCTCGCCACGGGCACGGATCTTGACGTCGGTCTTGACGCTCTGCACCTGATGCTCGTCCGGGTTGTCGCTGCGTGCGGCGCTACCGCTGACGCTGGACGCCGCGCCTGCGGCTGCACCTGCTGTGGCACCGGCTGCCGAGGAGGAACCCGCCACCCCGGCCGTGGTAGCAGCCGAGACACCAGCGCTTGAGGCCGCTTCGCCTGCTGCCGCTGCGGAGGAAGCCGCGGTTGAAGCTGACGCAGAAGTCGCTGCTGCGCTGGAAGACTGGGCCGCGGCAGACTGAGTCGCGGCAGACTGAGTCGCGGCGGACTGGCTACCCAGGGTGACCACGGCGTCCTCGCTGGTGACAAAGGCGCTCTGGCTGCCGTCGCGTTCGCTGCCGAAGAACTGCAAGCCGGTGCCATCATCTACAGCGATGCGGTTGCCGCTCTCATCGAGGCCCACCACGGCGATGCTGTAGCCGTCGCCGGCGCGACCACGCCGGCCAAAGCGGGTGCCCTTGACCTGCAATTCGTAAGTGCCGGGCATCAGGCGACTCTCCAACTGGAGACCTCCATCCTGGCCGTAACCCTCGCCCCGAGCGATCACGTTGCCGGCATCGTCCATCAGCACCGCTTCGATCTGGTAGCTGTCTTCATAGCCTGCGCTGACGCGGCTCTCGAAGCGATAGACACCCTCTTCTTCCACCTCGAAGTCGTGGGCATGGGGGGACCCGAATAGAAAGGTCTGACTGCGCGCGTCGCTTTCCGGCTTGAAGAAGCCGGTCAGATCGAGCTGGCGGTTCTCCTCGCGGAAGCGCTCGGTCACAGCGCTGTCGTAGGCCAGGACAGTAGAACTGCCCAAGGCAACGCCAAGCGCCAGCAGCGCCGCGGGTAGGGTGACGTCTTTCATGGATCCTCACATGCTTGCCGATTGAGAGCAGAAAAAAAGCCGATCCCGGAGGATCGGCTTTCGTTTATAGCGTTCCAACGCTAGGGGGTCAAACCTGTTGGATTAGAACAGGTAGGTCAGACCCACGGCGTAGCCGTCACCCTGGTCGTTGTCACGGTCACGCACGGCGCCTTCCACGTAGGTGTACATGGCGTCGGAGATGTTGTAGGTCACACCAGCAACAACCTCGTTGTGGTTGTCGTCGTCGTTCTCGTCATCGTTGGCGGTGTCAAGATCGCTGAAACCGTTACCACCGAAGTCGACGTACTGGTAGGAACCGTAGATGTCACCCATGCCGTTCAGGTAGCCGTAACGGGCACCGATGGCGTAGTAGTCGGCGTCTTTCAGCAGGTCGTTGTCAGACTCGAAACGCTCGTACTTAACGGCAACGCGCAGGCTGTCCCACTGGTACTGCATGGTGACACCGTACTGGTCGCCCAGATCCAGATCGTCAGCAGCGCCGACGTCGACAGTATCACCGTTGTCGTCAACATAGGAGAAACCGTTACCGGAATCGATGTCGTAGATACCCAGGTCGTCGTAGACACCAGCGATGGAGAAGCCGCCGTAGGTGTACTTCAGACCACCGAAGATGGAAGCCTCACCAGAATCGGTCAGGTTCTCGGACTCGGCGTCACCCTTGTACTGGGTACCCAGAGCGAACTGGAAGCCACCCCAGACAGGAGAGGTGTAGGTGACCTTGTCGCCTTCGGGATCGCCGGCAACAACGCTATCGTCGGTCGCATCTTCACCCGGAGCACCCTTGAAGGTGTTGGAGTCAGAGACGTCGAAGTATTCGTTGTTGGAGATCGGATCCTGGATCCAGTCGTCCAGCAGGGAGTCGTAGGAACCAACGCGAGCGTCACCGAAGTTGCCCTTCAGGCCGATGTAGGCGGTGTCGCCTGCATCACGACCGGCGACCTTCATTTCGTCGGCCTTGAAGTCGTCGATTTCGATCTTGGCGTAGCCGATCAGGCCGTTGTAGATGACGTGCTCAGCGGCGAAGCCGAAGGTAGAACCGTTATCGGCGATCTGGTCACGGGAGTGACCGTCAGAATCCTTGACTCCGGCGTAGACCAGCTGGACGTTGCCGTAGATGTCGAGTTTGGTGCCGTCCTGGTTGTAGACGGTGGCGGCCTGGGCACTGACGGCGGTAAAGGCGGCAGCACCGGCGATGGCAGTCGCTAACAGTGTCTTTTTCATTGCTGAGTTCCTTTTGACTAGCTTGCTGTTTCGATCGTTGCTGCGCTTGGCAGCCTTGGCTTGCCGGTCATTGCCGGCTCGTTTTTCTGGCCTTGTGGTTCCTGGCAGGGAACCGAGGCAGCGAGCCTGACAGCGGCGAAGCCTTGTTATAGTCCAATGCTCGCAAGGGCAACCATATACCGGGATTCTCAGGAGCGCAACAAGAAAAAAACACTGTTTTCGTTCCCGCTGCCCCTCGATTCGACACCGATCCCTGCGAAGGCGCCGCCAGCGCTGGAACCGGAAAAACGACTTAACGAACATTGTTCGCTAACCTCGAACCGATTCTGCACAAAGTGCTGCGCCGGGCATAGCGGGTACATCATGCCCCGCTGATGTGACGCTTTCAAGTCAACTGGGTTGAACACTGTCGACAGTCGTCAACGGCCGTCAGCCTCGGAGGGCGCATGCATCGACACAGCGACGGCCGCAAAAACGGCCACACCTACTGACTACCATTGTGGCGGGCCATCAGGGCATCGAGCTTGCGCTGAAGCCGCGACTCCTCGCTGTCGTGGTTTCGGGACGGGTTCTGGGGCTCGTTCGAAGCCTGGCTCCGAAGCTCGTTGCGGGATTGATGAGGGTGCTTGCCCTGACCATGCGGCGTCGCAATATGGTTGAGGCGGCCACTCTCGGAGGCCTCGGAGCTTTCCGAGGCTGTCGCCGATCCCCGCGATGTGTGCGGCTCTCCTTCCTTGCCCTCTTTGCCCTCTTTACCCTCCTTGCCGGCACCAGCGCGTCGACGCCCCTTGCCGCTACGCCGCTGCGACACCTTGCCGCGCCCTTGCTGCTCGGCCTGGAGGCGGTCCAGCTTGCGCTTGGCGTGCTCCGCGGCCTGGGCATCGACCTCCCCGACCAGCGCGCCCTGCAGATCGATACGCTCGGCGCCTTCCCTGACCGACTTGAGATACCGCGGCAGATTGACGTAGCAGGCCAGGGCCCGCCGCACCAGCTTCTCGGGCCAGGGCTCGCTGGCCGCCAGATCCTCGTGGATGCCCACCTTCAAGGGGCGAGTGTGGCCCTTGAAGAAGGTCTTGTCATAGCGCCGGTACCACTCACCCAGAAGGGCCTGGGGAGACGGCGCCTTGTCGATGGCCAGATCCCCCTGGCGGCCAGCCTCGTCGGAGACTGTCGCTGCGGATTTATCGTCCTGGAGGTCAGCGACCCTGGAAGGCGCCTCTTGGCTTTGCTGGATGGGCTGCGCCCGAGAGGCGTCGGATGACACCGCCGCGTCTGCAGGCCGGCCCGAAGAGGCTTCACTGGCTGCTACAGCCGTAGCGACTTCGCCGGCCGGCTCACCATCTCGCTCAGCGGCCTGGACAGCAGTTTGCTCGGGGGCTTGCTCAGGAGACTGGGCAGGGAACTGGTCAGAAGCTTGCTCACCGCTGTGCTCGGCAGATGCCTTGTCGGCTTTCTCGATTTGTTCGGTTTGCTCAACGGCTGTCTGGTCAGACGCCTGGTCGGCTGCTTGCTCAGTCGTCCGATCGTCTGTCTCGTCGGCGGCCTGATCACCACTGGCATGACGCGGGCGATGCTGCATCAGAGCGGCCAGGCCCTGGGCACGTCGCTTGGGACGAATAAAGGCGGGGGACTGAGGTTCCATGTCGGGATGTTCGACGCGCTCACGCAGCCTGGCGTTGTGGGCCTCGAGTTCGCGATTCTGTTCGTCGAGTTCGCGATTTTCCTCGGTCAGTTCGCTGTTTTCTTCAAACAGCGTCTGACGCTCATCGACTAGTGCCTGGCGCTCATCGACCAGCGTCTGGCGCTCTTCAACCAGCGCCTGGCGCTCGGCGCGCAGTGCCTCGAGTTCCGCCTCGAGCTGCCCACTGCGCTCGACGGCGCTGCCAAGCTGCGACTCGAGCTCGCGCTCGCGCTCTCGGGCGGCGGTCAATTCGGCGTTCAGCTCAGCGCTCAACCGCTCTCGTTCGGACGCCAGCCGTTCGCACTCCTC
>DJIP01000182.1:7534-9009 GCA_002433675.1 Halomonas halophila | reverse complement strand
TCACGCAGTCCGTCCAATAGCGTCGCCGTGCGTTGCTCGAGCGCCTCCAACGGGTGTTCTGCGTGTGTCTCGATCACGTCGACTCCTCCAGGCTCAGCAAATGCCGCGTTGCAGGGGTGACTCCAGTCACGCCCTGCTGTTGTCAGGGTTGTCGCCACAGTCTGTGCCAGGGCTTGCGATGTCGCAATTGTCGCCGCTCGGCGACGCTCATCGTGTCACCAGCAAGACGCCAATTGCGTCCCGTCGCGATCGCCGCAAATCCACAGCCACGGGAGCGGCGGTTCAGCGCTCGGCTGAACGCTCGTAGCGAACGAAGCGGTAGGCGGGCTGGCCTTCGCTCGGCGAGCCGGCTTCGCTGGCGACTTCCTGCCAGTCGCCCTCAAGTGCCGGGAAGTGGGCGTCGCCTTCGATATCGACATCCACCTCGGTGAGATAGAGCCGCGACGCGATCGGCATGGCCTGGGCGTAGATCTGGGCCCCGCCCATGACCATGATCTCGTCGGCGGCCTCGATGGTGGCCTGACGGTCGGCCAGCTCGATGGCGCTGGCCAGGTCGTGACAGACCCTGACGCCGTCGTGATGAAAGGAGGTGTCCCGGGTGACCACGATATTCAGCCGGTTGGGCAGCGGACGTCCGATGGACTCGAAGGTCTTGCGTCCCATCACCAGGGGCTTGGCCTGGGTCATGCGCTTGAAGAACTTGAGGTCCTCCGGCAGGTACCAGGGCAGCTGGTTGTCGACCCCGATGACCCGATTACGCGACATGGCGGCGATCATCGCCACCGGCACGAAGGTGTCGAGCCTCGCCAGATCCTGGCCGTCGCTCGACTGGTGGGCATTGTCGGCGCTGCTCATACCGCTACCTCGGCCTTGATATGGGGATGGGGTTCATAGTCGTGGATGCTGATGTGCTCGAAACGAAAATCGAACAGGTTGTCCACCGACGGCTCCAGTTCCAAGCGAGGCGCCCGGGTGGGCTGTCGGCTTAGCTGCAGCTCGGCCTGTTCGAGATGGTTCAGATAGAGGTGGGCATCCCCCAGGGTGTGAACGAAGTCACCGGGGGCTAGTCCCGCCACCTGGGCGATCATCCGGGTAAGCAGCGCGTAGCTTGCGATATTGAACGGCACGCCGAGGAAGATATCGGCGCTGCGCTGATAGAGCTGACAGGACAACTTGCCGTCGGCCACGTAGAACTGGAACAGGCAATGACAGGGTGGCAGCGCCATCTCGTCCACCAGCGCCGGATTCCAGGCGGACACGATCAGCCGCCGTGAGCGCGGGTTGGTGGCAAGCTGGTCGAGCAGTGTCTCGATCTGATCGACGCTGCCACCGCGAGGATCGGGCCAGCTACGCCACTGATAGCCATAGACGGGGCCGAGGTCGCCGTTCTCGTCGGCCCACTCGTCCCAGATACGCACCCCGTTTTCCTTGAGGTAGGCGATATTGGTGTCGCCCTTCAGAAACCACAGAAGCTC
>DJIP01000182.1:795-7149 GCA_002433675.1 Halomonas halophila | reverse complement strand
AAGCGCATCTGATGACCAAAGATCGAGCGTGTGCCCACGCCGGTGCGGTCGTCACGCTCGATACCTTCGTCGAGCACCTTGCGCATCAAATCCAGATACGGCTGCTCCAGGGCGGGAAGGTCGGTGGCTTCGGCAGCGCTATCAACAGGCATCGGGATTCACTCGCTTGGTCGTGACGGGTTCGGGACGGTTTCTCGAAACCAGAAAAACCGGCAATTGTACTGCTCGGCATGCTTTGATGCCAGGCGCGGCCAGCTTGGCGCGGCCAGCTTGGCGCGGCCACCCGGGCCCTGTCGGCGTGACGCAGCCACTCAGGCGTGACCACCCGGGCCCGGCCAAGGCGGCCGCATCGTGCATCGGCTGATCGTCAGCGCCTAGCCGGCCTCAGGCGCCGTGCTCGCATCCACCGGCTGGCGGCGAGACCAGGCCACCAGCAACACGCCGAACAGAATCATCGGCAGGCTCAGCAGCATGCCCATGGTGACCCAGCCCAGGGCAATAAAGCCAAGCTGGGGGTCCGGCTGACGCACGAACTCGACAGCGAAGCGACTCAAGCCGTAGATCAACAGGAACAGGCCAGAGACCAGGCCGCGACGTCGCGGTGTGCTCGACACCCACCACAGCACCACGAACAGCACCAGGCCTTCGAGCAGCGCCTCGTACAGCGAGGACGGATGCCGAGGCTCGGGGCCGTAGCCAGGGAACGGCATACCCCAGGGAAGGTCAGTGACGCGGCCCGGCAGCTCGTGATTGATGAAGTTGCCGATACGCCCGGCTCCCAGGCCGATCGGCACCAGCGGCGCGACGAAGTCGGTCAGGGTGAAGAACGCCAGATTCTTGCGCCGGGCGAACAGCAAGGCCGCCAGCAGCACCCCGAGCAGGCCGCCATGGAAGCTCATGCCGCCGTCCCACACCTTGACGATCCACAGCGGGTCCGCGAGCCACTGATCCAGCCCGTAGAACAACGCGTAGCCAAGGCGTCCGCCGAGCACCACGCCGAGGGCTGCGTAGAACAGCAGATCCCCCACGTCATCCCGGGTCAGGCCGATGCGGTGGGCGCGTCGACAACCCAGCCACCAGGCGGCGACAAAGCCCACCACGTACATCAGCCCGTACCAGTGGACCTGGAGCGGACCCAGCGAGATGGCAACGGGATCGATCTGGGGATAAGACAGCATAGTCGGTAGATTTCCTGAAAGTGACCGAGGTGACCAGAGAGTAACGCAGCGCTACACCAGCGGATGACCGCCAGAACAACGCCACAGCGGCAATAGGACAGCAGGGAGCGGCGACGGTTCGCTACAGCAGAAAGCCGAGCCCCACCACCGTCAGCAACAGTGCGAACGAGAGCTTGAGCACCCGCGCGGGCAGACGATGCGCCAGACGCACACCAAGCCGCGCACAGGGCACGCTGGTCAGGGCAATCCCCAACAGCGCCGGCAGCATGACAAAACCGAAGGCGCCATCGGGCAGACGCGGATCGCCAAGGCCCACGGCGATGAAGGTCATCGCACCGACCAGGGCGATGGGCAGCCCGCAGGCCGCCGAGGTACCGACCGCCTGGGTCATGCTGGCACCGCAGCGAATCAGCCAGGGAACGCTCAGTGTCCCCCCACCGATACCGAACAGGGCAGAGACACCTCCGATGACACCACCGGCGACGACCATGCTGCCACGCCCAGGTGCCTGACGCCCCGCCTTGGGCGAGCGCCCCAGCACCAGCTTGGCGGCGACCAGCAGCAGAAAGACGCCGAACAGCGTGCCGAGCAGTCCCCCGGACAGGGCACCGGCGACGAACACCCCGAGCACGGCGCCCAGCACCAGCCCCGGCAGCAGCGCTACCAGCCAGTCACGCCGAATGCTGCCCCGGCGGAAGTGGCCCCAGGCAGACGAGGCGCCGGTGATCACGATGGTGGCAAGCGAGGTCCCCACCGCCAGGTGCATGGCCACCTCGCCGGACACCTGTTGCAGCGCGAATACCGCCATCAGGCTGGGCACGATGATCAGCCCGCCACCCACACCGTAGAGACCGGCCAGGAAGCCCGCCGCGGTACCGAGCGCCAGATAGGAGACCAGAGACGCCAGCATCAGACCGACCTCATCGACAGTGGCAGCCAGTGATCGAGCAGTTCGAGCAGCGCCTGGGGACGATAGGGTTTGGCCAGCCAGGCGTCCATGCCGGCCTGCTGAAAGCGTTCCTGGTCCTGGCCGCTGGCATTGGCGGTCAAGGCGATCACCACCGCACGCGGGCGGCCCGAATCCGCCGCCTCCATCGCGCGAAGACGACGGCAGGTCTCGACGCCGTCGATATCGGGCAACACGATATCCATCAGCACCAGATCGACGGCAACCGCCGCCAGCCGTTCCAGGGCTTCCTCTCCGCGGGTCGCGGTCACCACCTCGACACCTCGGCGCTCCAGCACTTCCCGTGCCAGCATCAGATTGACCGGTCCATCGTCGACGATCAGCACCCTGGGCGGCGCTTCGTCGCTCGACGCCTCGGAAGGCTCTACCACAGGCGCCGTGTCGGTGCCGTCCTCGAGGTTGTCCAGCAACAGGCGTATATCGCTCAGTCGGCGTAATGCCTCGGGCTCGGCGCCGTCCCCGGCCCGGTTGATCAGCTGGTCGAGCTCGGCGATCAAGGGCGCCAATGCCTTGCCGACGTGGCTCAGGTAGCTCGACTTCAGACGCGACTCTTCTCTGGCGCGGGACAGCGCCGCTTCCAGGCGCCGGCTTTCGTGCTCCCAGTCGCTGGGCTCGCCCAGCGTATCCGGCGTGTTCTCTGCTCGGCTATCTGCTCGGATATCTGCTCGGGTGTCCGCACTGAATCCCCCCTGGCTAGCAGGCCGAACCGCATCATTGCTCTCGACGTCAGGCGGGCTGCCACGCCGTCTGTGGCCTGCCTGCGATCGAGCGTCCATGACCTCGAGCAGCAAGCTGACCCGCTCCATCAGCGAGTCTTCCGGCGAGGGGGCATCATGGGAGCCATCGAGTTGGGCCAGCAGCTGACTCTCGACCCGTTCGAGCAGGCTGTCGAAGTCACGCTGAGCGCGGGATAGACGATGCTTGAGCAGCACCAGGAAGACGAGGATGTTGAGTGTGGTGCCGACCAGCAGCCCCATGACGATCCACAGGGTGGTACTCCAGCCGGCAACGGCAGGCATCAACCAGTGCAGCGAGGCACCCAGCACCAGACACAACGCCAGCAGCACCCCCTGAGCGGCTACCACCGGCCACAGGATGGGAATCACCAGCCTGCGCCAAAAGCGATCCCTGCTATCGTCGCCTTCCATCTTCCATCCTGTTGAATGAAGAAGCCAAGAGTGTACGTTGCCGGCCGTAGCCTGTCATGGTGGCACAGTTGTTGGTTGTCCCCGGATTCCCCTGGCCGGAAAATCCCGCTACGCTGCGCCCATGTGCCTGATTGCCTTTCACTTCGCCCCGGACAGTGCGCGGCCGATCACCTTGATCGCCAACCGCGACGAGGTCCACTCCCGCCCCACCGCGCCCCTGGCCGCCTGGCCGGACGCCCCGGGCCTGGTCGCCGGTCGCGATCTCGAGGCCGGCGGAACCTGGCTCGGCATCCATCGTCGCGGCCGCTTCGCCGCCATCACCAATGTTCGCGACCCAGAGCTGACACCACCGCAACCGAGCGAAAGCCGCGGCCTGCTGGTGCGCCGTGGCCTTGAAACCGATGACCTCGAGGCCTGGCTCGAACGCCAGAGTGCGGGCGAGGCATTGCGCTACGGCGGCTTCAATCTGTTGATCGGCGACGGCAAGCGGCTGTGGCACCTCGAGCGGCATCGCCACGGCTGCGCGCTGCAGGCGGTCGATGCCGGTGTGCACGGCCTGTCCAACGCCTCTCTAGATACCCCCTGGCCCAAGCTGGTCCAGGTACGCAAGGCCCTGGCCGAAGACATTGCCCAGAACAGGAACGCCTCCCTGGAAAGCGCCCGCCTGGGCTTCCTCGACCGCCACCCGGCACCGGATGGTAGCCTGCCAGACACCGGCGTGGGGCTGGAGCTCGAACGTTTTCTGTCACCGGCCTTTATCGTCGGCGACGACTACGGCACCCGTGCCACCAGCGAGTTGACCCTCCTTCACGATGTGGGCGGCGAGCGTTTCGACATCTCGGAACGGCGCTTTGGCCCGGGCGGGCGCCCCCAGGGAGAGACTCGTCTGTCACTGGCCATCGAACGACACGGCTAAGAGTTCGCTACGCGGTCTTGCAGGCCACTCACCTCGCTCAATCCCTGGGCGGCAGCAGGTGGGCCAGCTGCCAGGCCTGCATGCGACTTGCCAGGTGGGCGCGCACCTCGGCCGGCGTATCCAGCGCAAGGGTCTGCTCCACCAGCTCGGCTGCCGCCTCCCGCGATACCCGACGAATGGCCGCCCGCACACGGGGCAGGTTGGGGCCATTCATCGACAGCACCCGGAAGCCCATGCCCATCAGCAACAGTGCACCTGCCGGGTCGCCGGCCAGTTCGCCACACACCGAGGTCGGCACGTTCAGCTCGCTGCTCTCGGCGGCCAGGCGATGCAGCGCCGACAGCACCGCCGGGTGGCAGGAATCGTAGAGGTCGGCGACCCGCGGGTTATTGCGATCCACCGCCAGCAGGTACTGGGTCAGGTCGTTGCTGCCCACGGAGAAAAAGTCGACCCGCGCCGCCAGTGCCTTGAGCTGGTAGAGCGTTGCCGGCACCTCGAGCATCACCCCAAGGCGCGGCCGGCGAACCGACACGCCCTCTTCGCCCAGCTCGATGATCGCCCGCTCGATCAGCTTGAGGGTGTCATCGACCTCATCGACGTTGGTCACCATGGGCAGCAGCAGCTCGAGATTGTCGAGCCCCTGGGAGGCCCGGAGCATGGCGCGCAGCTGTACCATCAGCACTTCGGGGTGATCGAGGGTGACGCGAATACCGCGCCAGCCGAGGAAGGGGTTGGCCTCCTCGATGGGGAAGTACGGCAGATCCTTGTCGCCACCGATATCCAGGGTCCGCATCACCACCGGAAGCGGTGCAAAGCTCTCGAGCTGCTCCTTGTACAGCCGGGTCTGCTCCTGCTCGCCGGGGAAGCGCTCGGTGATCATGAACGGTACTTCGGTGCGATACAGCCCAACCCCGCCGATACGCGTCTTGAGCGAGGCGACCGTATCGACGGTCAGTCCGGTATTGACCATCAGCGTCATGGCGTGACCGTCCGGCGTCACGCTGGGCAGGTCCTGCTCGTGTTCGAGCAGCGCCGCCAGGGCCTTCTCCTCGTCGATCTGGCTCTGGTAGTGGGCCACCAGCTCGGGGCCAGGACGCACGAACACGCGCCCACGGTGGCCGTCCAGCACCAGCGGGGCACCGTCGAGTCGCGGCAACGGCAGGTCGATCATCCCCGACACCAGCGGAATGCCCATGGCCCGGGCGATGATGGCCACGTGGGAGTTGCTCGACCCTCGTACCGAGATCAGTCCGCCAAGACGATCCCGTGGCACCTCGCCAAGCAGGGCGACGCTGATCTCGTCACCGATCAGGATGGCCCCCTGGGGGTAGTGTTCAGGCAGGCGCGGCGACTCTTCCTGCAGATGGGCCAGCACCCGACGTCCAAGATCGCGCACGTCGGCGGCACGCTCTCTCAGGTAATCGTCGTCCACCCGCTCCAGATACTGCACATGGCGACGCACCACGTCGGCCAGGGCGCCGGGCGCCCACTGGCCCTCGCGGATGCGCTTTTCGACTTCCTGGGACAGCGCCGCCTCGCCGAGCATCTGCTGATAGACGTCGAACAGCGCCAGTTCCTGGGCCGAGATACGATTGGCCAGCCGCTCGCCGGCGGCACGAATCTCCTCGCGGACCCGAGCGATCGCATCCTTGAGTCGTGCAATCTCGTACTCGACGTCGGTGGGTACCAGATCCGGCACGCTGTCGAGATCGGCCGGCGGTGACAGCACGACCGCCTCACCGATGGCCATGCCTGGCGAGGCAGCGACCCCGATAAAGGTCGCCTGGACGCCGGGGAAGGCCGGGCAAGTCAGCCCCCCGGTGGCCAGCGCATGGGCCAGCACCCCGGCAAGCTGAGCGCCCATGGTGACCAGGAAGGCCTCGTCGGATTCGTCGTAACGACGACGCTCGGCCTGTTGCACCACCAGCACTCCGAGCATGCGGCGCTGATGGATGATGGGCACACCGAGAAAGCTCGAGTAGCGCTCTTCACCGGTGGCCTCGAAATAGCGGAAACTGGGGTGAGCCTGAGCGTCCTCCAGGTTGAGCGGCTCCTCGCGGCGAGCCACGGTGCCGACCAGCCCCTCCCCTACCGGCAGCGCCACCTGGCCCACCGCCTGGGTTCTCAGGCCGATGGTCTCCATCA
>DJIP01000182.1:0-689 GCA_002433675.1 Halomonas halophila | reverse complement strand
CCGAGCATGCGGCGCTGATGGATGATGGGCACACCGAGAAAGCTCGAGTAGCGCTCTTCACCGGTGGCCTCGAAGTAACGGAAACTGGGGTGAGCCTGGGCGTCCTCCAGGTTGAGCGGTTCCTCGCGGCGGGCCACGGTGCCGACCAGCCCCTCCCCTACCGGCAGCGCCACCTGGCCCACCGCCTGGGTTCTCAGGCCGATGGTCTCCATCAGCACCAGCGCATCGCGTTCGCCGTCAAACAGGTAGAACGAACAGACATCGGTCTGCATCGCCTTGCGTGTCCGGCGCACCAGGGTCGCCAGCGCCGCGTCCAGGCTGCGCGCGCTGTTGACCTCCTGAATGATTCGTTGCAGGACCTTGAGCATGGAAAGGTCTCACCCCTGTTCTTGTACTGGTCCGGTCATGGGGCGACCGAACGATAAGTGGGAGGCAGCTCCGCCACCGGCCTTTTGCCGACATGGCTGATGTGCTGCCGCGGGCGCTGGATTCATCCCTTCTCCAGCGCCAGGCTCTGGGCGCGAGGCAATAGCTCACGCAGTGCTCGGCGGTAGACCTCTCTCTTGAACGGTACCACCTGTCCCAGCGGATACCAGTAGCTGACCCAACGCCAGCCATCAAACTCGGGCTTGGGGGTGCCATCCACACAGATGCGGCTTTCCTGACAGCGGATCCGCAGCAGGAACCAC
>DJIP01000328.1 GCA_002433675.1 Halomonas halophila | reverse complement strand
CGCATGCCACCGACAAAGCGCGACTCGATGTTGAGCTTGGCCAGCAGATCACCGATCTGGGGGCCGCCGCCGTGGACCACCACAGGATTGATGCCGACTTCCTTCATCAACACCATGTCCCGGGCGAAGGAGTCGATCAGGGCGTCCTCGGTCATGGCGTTGCCGCCATACTTGACCACCACGGTCTTGCCGGAAAATTTCTGGATATAGGGGAGGGCCTCCGAGAGGACCTCCACCACCAGGCGCGGATCGCGTGCCTGTTCGCTCATGGGCGTCATGTCTCCTGCACGTCAGTTGGGTAGGGTGAGCGAGGCGTCCACGTCGGACAGCGCACTGGCGAAGCGATCGCGAATACGCTCCAGTGCGGCGGCATCGTTACCCTCGAAGCGCAGCACCAGCATCGGCGTGGTATTGGACGCGCGGCACAGACCCCAGCCATCCGGGTAGTCCACGCGGATGCCGTCCAGGGTGGTCTTGACGCCTTCGTCACCGAAGTCACCTTCCCGGGCCAGCCGCGCGACCAGATCGAACTTGGTCTCGTCGGTGACCTCGATGTTGATCTCCGGGGTGCTCAGGTTCTGCGGATAGCGATCGAAGAAGGTGTCGGCGTCGCCGTCGAAGCGCGACAGGATCTCGAGCAGGCGGGCGGCCCCATAGAGTCCGTCGTCGAAGCCGTACCAGCGTTCCTTGAAGAAGATGTGGCCGCTCATCTCGCCGGCCAGCAGGGCGCCGGTTTCCTTCATCCGCGCCTTGATCAGGGAGTGGCCGGTACGCCACATCTCCGGCGTGCCGCCGGCCTTCTCGATCACCTCGATCAGCTTGCCGGTGCACTTGACGTCGAAGATCACCCGGGCATCCGGGTTGCGGCCGAGCATGTCCTCGGCGAACGCCATCAGCAGGTGGTCGGGGTAGATCAGGCGCCCCTTGGGGGTGATCACGCCGAGGCGGTCACCGTCACCGTCGAAGGCCAGGCCGATGTCGGCGCCGTGCTCGGCCACCGCCTGGATCAAGTCCTTGAGGTTCTCCGGCTTGCCGGGGTCCGGGTGGTGGTTGGGGAAGTTGCCGTCGATGTCCTCGAACAGCGGCACGGTGTCGGCGCCGAGCTGTTCGACCAGGCGCGGGCCCAGCTCACCGGCCACGCCGTTGCCGCAGTCCACCACCGCCTTGATCGAGCCCGACAGCGAGACATCGTCGAGGATGCGCTTCAGGTAGGCGTCGCGCACATCGTGCTCGGACACCTGGCCCTGACCCTCGCGCAGATCACCGTTCTGAAGGCGCGTGTAGAGCGCAGTGATCGCCTCGCCAGACAGCGTCTCGCCCCCCAGCACCATCTTCAGGCCGTTGTAGTCCGGCGGGTTGTGGCTGCCGGTCAGCATGACCCCGGAGCGGGTGCCTTCCAGGGTGTGGGTGGCAAAGTACAGCACCGGCGTCGGCACCATGCCGATATCGACCACGTCGCAGCCGCTGGCGGTGAGGCCGCGGGTCAGGGCCTTGATCAGGCGCGGGCCGGAGAGTCGGCCGTCGCGGGCTACCACGACACGGGATTCGCCGCGGGCCTGGGCCTCGCTGCCGATGGCCTGGCCGATCGCCTCGACCCCGGCTTCGGTCAGGGTCTCGTCGACGACGCCTCGAATATCGTAGGCACGAAAGATCGTGGAGGGGACTTGAGTCATATGAGGGTCCTGTCCTTTTGACGTGGCGCTTGAATGAACGGGTAGTCGAACCTGGGGCGTCAGTGGCGTCCGGAGCTGCCGAAACCGCCGCCGCCGCGTAGGCTCTCGGAAAAGTCCTCGACCACTTCCAGCTCGGCCTGGACCACCGGCACCAGTACGTACTGGGCCAGGCGTTCGAAGGGCTCGAGGGTGAAGGCGGTGGTCGACCGGTTCCACACCGACACCATCAGCTCGCCCTGGTAGTCGGAGTCGATCAGGCCGACCAGGTTGCCGAGCACGATGCCGTGTTTGTGGCCAAGCCCCGAGCGGGGCAGGATCATGCCGGCCAGGCCCGGATCGGCGATATGGATCGAGAGCCCGGTGCGGACCAGTTCGCAATCCCCGGGGGCCAGGGTCAGCGGCGCGTCGAGCAGGGCGTGAAGGTCCATCCCGGCGGAGCCGTCGGTGGCGTAGCGGGGCATGCGCTCCTTGATCCGCTCATCGAGGATCTTGACGGCGAGGCGAGGGCGCGAGGCGATGTCGTGCATGAAAGGTCCTTGGTCTTCGGCAGCCACACAGGCTTGCTGATAAATAGTGGTGTCGTGGCTCAGCGCGGGGTCGGCTGCGCCGTTTGGCGTCGCGCCTCGAGGCAGGCTCTGGCCTGGGCGATGATGGCCTGGGCCAGGCTGGCCTTGTCCTGGTCGGTCTCTTCGCGGCGGGCGAGTGACTCGCCGTCGCGCCACACCAGGGTCGCCGCATTGCGGTCCGAGCCGAAGCCGAGTCCCGCCCGTGAGACGTCGTTGGCGACGATCATGTCGAGCCCCTTGCGCGCGAGCTTGTCCTCGGCGTAGCGCACCACGTCGCGGGTCTCGGCGGCGAAGCCGACCATCAGCGGACGCGGGTCGCGGGCAGCCAGGGTGGCGATGATGTCGGGATTCTTGACCAGCTTCAGGGTAAGACCGTCATCGTCATCCTGCTTCTTTATCTTGTGCTCGGCCGGAGCCTCGGCGCGATAGTCCGCCACCGCCGCGCAGCCGATGAAGATGTCGCAGCCATCCATCAGCCCTTCGGCTGCGGTGAGCAGTTCTTCCGCGGTTTCTATGTCGTGGCGGGCAACACCGGGAGGTGTCGGCAGACTGACGGGGCCGGCGATCAGGGTGACACGGGCGCCACTGTCCCGGGCCGCTTCGGCCAGGGCGAAACCCATCTTGCCGGAGCTGTGATTGGACAGGTAGCGCACCGGGTCCAGCGGCTCCCGGGTGGGGCCGGCGGTGATCACCACATGAAGGTCGGCGTCCGGGGGCACTGCTTCGCCTTCCTCGCCCTCGACGCTGGTCGCTGTTCGGGATGCCGCTGGCGCGCTGGCTTCCAGCAGGGCGCCGACAATGGCCTCCGGTTCCATCATGCGTCCCGGGCCGACGTCACCACAGGCCTGGTCACCCTGGTCGGGGCCCAGCAGAGTCCAGCCGTCCTCGGCCAGTCGGGCGGCGTTGCGCTGGGTCGCAGGGTGGCGCCACATGGCCTGGTTCATCGCCGGGGCCAGCATCCGCCGAGCGTCGCTGGCCAGGCAGGCGGTGGTCAACAGATCGTCGGCCATGCCCTGGGCCAGGCGTGCCATCAGGTCGGCGGTGGCGGGGGCGATCAGGATCAGGTCGGCCCAGCGAGCGAGTTCGATATGGCCCATGCCGAGTTCGGCGTCGGGGTCCAGCAGCGAGGTGCGCACCGCGCGCCCGGTCAGCGCCTGCAGCGTCAGCGGCGTGATAAAGGCCTGGGCTCCCTCGGTCATCACCACCTGCACCTCGCAGCCTGCCTGTACCAGCAGTCGGGCCAGAGAGGCACTCTTGTAGGCGGCAATGCCGGCGCTGATGCCCAGCACAACC
>DJIP01000366.1:8569-19040 GCA_002433675.1 Halomonas halophila | reverse complement strand
GAAAGGTTCCAGCGCCCACTGACATCTCGCGATCGCCCCGGCAGAGTTTATAGCTCCTGTCACAAAGTTCCAAAGTGGTGCGTCTTTGTCTTTATTGCACTCTTGTGGTGCATTGATCGCCGTCTGCTGATGGCTGCATCTCTTTGTGCCCTAAGCTGGCGCAAACAGTATGTCGGGATAAAGCTCATATGAAACAATTACTTGTCGTTTTTTTGGTCGATGCTGGTGCAATGCTGGCACGCAATCTGCATTGTGGTTGGCAGTGTCATCGTGTCGCGCACGTTGCCATGGGCAGTGTCCCGGGAGCGTGCTACAAAGGATCCCGGTACCCCTTTTATTCCCTGGATCATCCCCCGTTTCAAACCGGTGACATGGGATTGGCGCCGTTGCGCAACGCTCGAGTCACGAGACAAGTTCCACTCTGGAGGACCACATGTCAGACAAGACCCTCGCCCTGATCAACGAACATGATGTGAAGTGGGTTGACCTGCGCTTCACCGATACCCGCGGCAAAGAGCAGCACGTCACCATTCCGGCCGCCGAGGTCGACGAAGAGTTCTTCGAGAATGGCCAGATGTTCGATGGCTCCTCCATCAACGGCTGGAAGGGCATCAACGAGTCCGACATGATCCTGCGTCCGGAGGACGGCACCGGCTTCCTCGACCCCTTCACCGAAGACGCGACCCTGATCCTGCGTTGCGACATCATCGAGCCGGCCACCATGCAGGGCTACGAGCGTGATCCGCGCTCCATCGCCAAGCGCGCCGAGGCCTACCTGCAGTCGTCTGGTCTGGGCGATACCGCCTTCTTCGGCCCCGAGCCCGAGTTCTTCATCTTCGATGAGGTGCACTGGAAGGCCGATATCGAAGGCGCCATGTACAAGATCAGCTCCGAAGAGGGTGCCTGGTCCACCGACCGCGCCGTCGAAGGTGGCAACCTGGGTCACCGTCCGCGGGTCAAGGGTGGCTACTTCCCGGTTCCGCCGGTGGACAGCTTCCATGACATGCGCGGTGCCATGTGCAACACCCTCGAGGCCATCGGCCAGAAGGTCGAGGTGCACCACCACGAGGTGTCCAACGCCGGCCAGAACGAGATCGGTGTTGCCTTCAACACCCTGGTCAAGAAGGCCGACGAAGTTCAGGAAATGAAGTACGTGATCCACAATGTGGCTCACGCCTACGGCAAGACCGCCACCTTCATGCCCAAGCCGCTGGTCGGCGACAACGGCAGCGGCATGCACGTCCACCAGTCTTTCTGGAAGGACGGTCAGAACCAGTTTGCCGGTGACGAGTACGCGGGTCTGTCCGAAATGGCGCTTTACTACATCGGCGGCATCATCAAGCACGCCCGCGCCCTGAACGCCTTCACCAACGCTTCTACCAACTCCTACAAGCGTCTGGTGCCGGGCTTCGAAGCGCCGGTCATGCTGGCCTACAGCGCCCGCAACCGTTCTGCGTCCATCCGTATCCCGTACACCGCAAGCCCGAAGGGCAAGCGTGTCGAGGCGCGTTTCCCCGACCCGACCGCCAACCCCTACCTGTGCTTCGCGGCGATGCTGATGGCCGGCATCGACGGCATCAAGAACAAGATTCATCCTGGCGACGCCATGGACAAGAACCTCTATGACCTGCCGCCGGAAGAAGGCAAGGCCATCCCGACCGTGGCCGAGAGCCTCGACCAGGCGCTGGCAGCCCTCGACGAGGGCCGCAGCTTCCTGACCGAAGGCGGCGTCTTCACCGATGACATGATCGATGCCTACATCGAGCTGAAGAACGAGGACGTCGAGCGTCTGCGCATGGCGACCCACCCGATCGAGTTCGACATGTACTACAGCTGCTGATCGGCATAGCGCTGCGTGCGTTCCGTCGGCCCCGCGATCATCGCGGGGCCGATTTTTTTGCGCGGGTCTTGCGCCTGGGCAAGGGATCCCCTTGGCGCGGGTCGTGACGGCCGTCATCCTCATCAGGGGACGGTCGCTGAAGGCAATCACGATGATGCAGGGATGGACAGGCAGGGCAGGCCGGGTGTCGGGCGAGGGCGAAACTGCGCCGCTGATACGGTTGTCGCTGGTGGCGATTGTCTTGCTGGCATCGTCCGGGCTGGCATTGATCGTGGCCGAGGCGGTGCCCGCGAGTACGATCTATCGCAGCGTCGGTGCCGACGGCGTCGTGCGCTACAGCGACACGCCCTCGGCCGGCGCCCGTGAACTGGATCCGCCGCCGTTGTCCAGCGCCCCCGCGGTGGATGTGGCATCGCCCTCCAGGCCTGCGGCGCCTTCAGTTCCAGGTCCAGATGGCGACGCCGATGTCTTCCAGCCCCACGATGTCCTGGCCATCGCCTCCCCGGCGGATGACAGCGTGTTGCCCACTGGGGCCGGGGGACGGCTCAAGCTGCTGGCCGCAATCAGTCCCCCGCCGGCAACGGGGGACCGTCTCGGCTTGGAGGTCGACGGCGTGCTGGCCACCAGCGTCAGCGGCAGCGGTCCTCTGTGGCTCACCAATCTGGAGCGTGGTGAGCATCGCCTGGGCCTGGTGGTGCTGGCCCCGTCGGGAGAGGTGCGTCAACGCAGTGCCGGCATCGTCATCCATGTGCAGCGTGCCAGCCGCCTGCTTCCCGCCAACCCCCTTGGTCCTGCGCCGCCCTAGTCCGCGCTCTCCGGGCCTTGTGCGGACAATGATCCAGACGAGACTGCCCTGCACCAGGTTGGTGCACTAAAATGGTGCGCAAGTGCGCCGGCGGTGACCCGCTTCCTCAACACGAGCACCGTGCTGGCGCTTGCGCGGCGGGAGTGTGCCACAGGCACCAAGGCTGGCCCGCTTCTTGCTTTGAATGTTGTTGTCTGACGCCTGCTCGAGGCCGAGACCTTTACTGCCATCATGGAATGCCGGCTTGGCATCGTGGCGGCCTCTATCGAGCGGGCGCTTCGCCCCATCAGGATGGACCCATGACGCCTGGCATCATCGAACACCTCACAACTGCGGTCATGCTGCTCGACGGCGAGCTGCGACCGACCTGGATGAACCCGGCGGCCGAGACCCTGCTGGCGGTCAGCGCCAGTCGGGTTGCCGGCGTGGCGCTGACCGACTGGCTCAGCGGCGAGGATGATATCGCCGAGGTGCTGATACGTGCCCGGGATGGACAGCATCCCTATACCCAGCGGGAGGCGCGGCTGGTCCTCGCCGGCGGAGAGCCGCTGACGGTGGACTACACCGTGACGCCGCTGTCGCCCGACGAGCTGCTGCTGGAGATGGAGCCGCGGGATCGGCTGTTGCGAATTTCCCGCGAAGAAGCGCTGCAGTCGCGCCAGGAAACCATGAAGGTGCTGGCGCGGGGATTGGCCCACGAGGTCAAGAACCCCCTGGGGGGCATTCGTGGTGCGGCGCAACTGCTCGAGCGTGACCTGGAGCAGACGCCGGCGCTCAAGGAGTACACCCGGATCATCATCGAAGAGGTGGATCGACTCCGGGACCTGGTCGATTCCATGCTCGGGCCGAACCGGGTGAGTCGACGAGAGCCACTGAACATCCACCGGGTACTGGAACGTGTGCGCGCGCTGCTATTGGTCGAGCAGCCGAAAGTCAGCATCGAGCGCGACTATGATCCCAGCCTGCCGGAGCTGACCGGCGACGAGGCCCAGTTGATTCAGGCGGTGCTCAATGTGGCCCGCAACGCCGTCCAGGCGCTGGTCGAGTCCGAGACACCGAATCCGGTGATGACCCTCCGGACCCGCGCACGCCGCCAGTTCACCCTGGGGGCCCAGCGCCATCGTCTGGTCTGCGACGTCAGCGTGATCGACAACGGCCCGGGTGTCCCCGAGACGCTACGCGAGACCCTGTTCTATCCGATGGTGTCCGGTCGAGCCGAGGGCAGTGGCCTGGGGCTGTCGATCGCCCAGTCGGTGCTGCACCAGCACGAAGGGCTGATCGAATGCGAGTCCGAGCCCGGACGTACCGAATTCCGTCTGTTGATTCCCCTGGAGATGAGTCATGACTGATACCGCTCGTGTAATGATCGTCGACGACGACCGGGCCATACGCTGGGTGCTCGAGCGTGCTCTGGCGCAGCCGGACCTTGAGGTCGAGGCGGTCGAGCGGGCCGATGGTATCCTCGATCGACTGCTGGCCGAGCCGCCCGACGTGCTGGTCACCGATATCCGCATGCCAGGTATCGACGGTCTCGATCTGATGGCCAAGGTGCGCCAGGTGCACCCGGACCTGCCGGTCATCGTGATGACCGCCCACTCCGACCTGGACAGTGCGGTGGCCTCCTATCAGGGCGGGGCCTTCGAGTACCTGCCCAAGCCGTTCGACGTGGACGAGGCCTTGGCCCTGGTGCGACGCGCGGTGGCCCACGTGCGCGAGCGCCAGCGGCCGGTCAGCGTGCCCGAAGGCCTCGACGCCGAGATCATCGGCGAGGCGCCGGCGATGCAGGAGGTGTTCCGGGCCATCGGGCGTCTGGCACACTCGCATATCACGGTGTTGATCAACGGCGAGTCCGGGACCGGCAAGGAGCGTGTGGCACGTGCGCTTCATCAGCACAGTCCCCGCGCCGCCAATCCCTTTATTGCCCTCAATATGGCGGCGATTCCCCGGGATCTGATCGAGTCGGAGCTGTTCGGCCACGAAAAGGGCGCCTTCACCGGCGCCAGCGCCAGTCGCCAGGGGCGCTTCGAGCAGGCCAACGGCGGCACCCTGTTCCTCGACGAGATCGGTGACATGCCCTCGGAGACCCAGACTCGACTGCTGCGGGTACTGGCCGACGGCGAGTTCTATCGGGTCGGGGGTCATACGCCGGTCAAGGTGGACGTGCGCATCATCGCCGCGACCCACCAGGACCTCGAGACGCTGGTCGCCGATGGCCGCTTCCGTGAGGACCTGTTCCACCGCCTCAATGTCATCCGCGTGCACCTGCCAAGGCTGTCCCAGCGGCGTGAGGATATTCCCCGGCTGGCGCGGCACTTCCTGGTCGAGGCGGCCAAGGAGCTGTCCACCGACGTCAAGGTGCTGACCCGCGAAGCCGAGGAGTTCCTGACCCGGGTGGACTGGCCAGGCAACGTGCGTCAGCTCGAGAACACCTGTCGCTGGCTGACGGTGATGGCCTCCGGGCGCGAGATCCTGGTCGAGGACCTGCCGCCGGAACTACGCGGCGGCGATGACAGCGCCGCCGGTGGTGACTGGCGTGAAGCCTTCCGCGCCTGGGCCGACAGCGCCCTGGCCTCGGGCCACACCCACCTGCTCGAAGAGGCGGTGCCGGACTTCGAGCGCATCCTCATCGAGACCGCGCTCAAGCACACTGCCGGGCGCAAGGGCGAGGCTGCCGAGCTGCTGGGCTGGGGGCGCAATACCTTGACCCGCAAGCTGAAGGTGCTGCTGCCATCGCTGGCGGAAGACCAGGAGGCCTGAGCGGACACGGGGCGGCAAGACCGGGGGGCGACGGTTTAACCAGCCTGCCCGGACCGGTCTACCCCAAGGGGCATATCATCAGCCTGTTATCGGTGGCCTAGAGTGGTGGCGACGTTGCACCGCTACTCTCGGCGTCGGGGGTAGCGTCACGATTCTGAGGCCTACCCCCATGAACCTTTCACGCTCTCGTCGGCTTGGCCTGGTGGCCATGTCGTTCGTTTTTGTCTCGAGTCTCTCGCTTGCCCAGGAGCGGTCCGCGCCACGTACCGTGCCGGCCAACAGCGAGCCCGCCGCCAGCAGCGAGGACCTTGCTGCCATCGCCAAGGAAACCACCAACCCGGTGGGGTCGGCCTGGATGCTGTGGATGCAGAACGACTACACCCACCTTGACGGCGATGACTTCGACGGTCGCTGGTCCAATTCCTTCAAGTTTCAGCCGGTCATGTCGTTTCCCTTCGAGATGGCCGACGACAACTGGAACCTGGTGGTGCGCCCGGTGTTCCAGTACAACTCGAGTCCGATGGACGAGAGCTTCGGCACCCTGGCCCGGGGTGGCAGTCCGCTGGAGATCGATCCCGACGAGTGGAGCCGCAACGCCCCTCATCGCGGACGTACCGAGGGTCTGGGTGACACCGCTCTGGTGACCTTGATGGGTCCCGCGCGCAAGGATGGCGTCATCTGGGGGCTGGGGATGACCCAGATCTTCCCCACCGCGGAACATGATGTACTTGGCCAGGGCAAGTTCCAGGCCGGTCCGGCGGCCTTGATTGCGCGCCTGGCGCCCAACCCCGGCGGCTGGAACATGGGCCTGCTGGCCCAGCACTGGTGGTCCTACGCCGGAGAAGATGACCGCGAGCACACCAGCCAGACTGATCTGCAGTACTTTCTCAACTACCGGCTCAGCGGCACCGAGCTGGTGGGCATGACACCCAATGTGCGCATCAACTGGGAAGCCGACAGCGGCGAGAAGGTCAACTTCCCGGTCGGCCTGGGCTACTCCAACGTGGTCCGCATGGGCAGCACCCCGGTGCGCCTGGCCGCCGAGATCCAGCACAGCGTGATCCGCGGTGACGAGTGGGATGCGGACTGGAACTTCCGTGTGATGTTCATCCCGGTGGTCAAGAGCCCGTTCATGTAACGCGGATGTCGTCTCCTGATCAGACGCAAAGGGGCCCCGCCATGGCGGGGCCCCTTTGCGTCTGCGGCCGACCAGCCGGCCCGTGATCAGGCAAGCGTCAGCGCTTCGGTACGCGCTTCGAGCCAGGCCAGCGCCTGACCGTCGAGCCTCGGTGCCAGCCGGCGCCGGACCTCGTCGTGGTAGGCATTGAGCCAGTCGATCTCGGCCTGATCCAGGGCGAACAGGTTCAGGCAGCGGGTGTCGATGGGACACAGGGTCAGGCTCTCGAACTCGAGGAAGTCACCGAACTCGCTGGGCGCCGCGGCGCGGTTGGCCACCAGGTTCTCGATGCGCACCCCCCACTGGCCGGGGCGGTACACCCCAGGCTCGTTGGAGGTGATCATGCCTTCGCGCATGGCGGTGTGTTCGGCAACGGAGGCGCCCGAGCTGATCACCTGGGGACCCTCGTGGACGTTGAGGAAGTAGCCCACGCCGTGGCCGGTGCCGTGACCGTAGTCGCGCCCGGTGGCCCACAGCGGTGCCCGCGCCAGGGCGTCCAGCCGCGAGGCGGCGATGCCCTCGGGGAAGCGTGCCCGCGACAGTGCAATCATGCCCTTGAGCACCAGGGTGCAGTCTTCGCGCTGTGCCTCACTGACCGTGCCGACCGGGACCATGCGGGTGATATCGGTGGTGCCGCCCCGGTACTGGCCGCCGGAGTCGATCAGCAACAGGCCGTCGCCTTCGATCACCGAATGGGCCCCCTGGGTCGCGCGGTAGTGGGGCAGGGCACCGTTGGCGTTGAAGGCGGCGATGGTATTGAAGCTTTCGCAGACGAAGTCCTCGTCCTTGGCGCGTTCCTCGTACAGGCGGGCCTCGACGTCCAGCTCGGTGACCCGTTCGCCGGCGGCGAAGGCGGCCTCCAGCCAGGCGAAGAAGCGACACAGGGCCGCGCCGTCGGCTTCCATGGCCTGACGCACGAAGCCGAGCTCGTGGGCTGTCTTGATGCCCTTGGCCAGGGTGCTGGGCTGGAAGGCTTCGACCACGGTCATCTCGTCCGGCAGGGCCTGGCGGGTCCCCAGCGTCAGCCGGGCCGGATCGATCAGCACCCGTTCGTCCCGCGGCAGGGCGGACAGCCGTGCCGCCCAGTCGGCGTAGTCGGCCACCTCGATGCCATCGGACTTTAGTGCTTCAACCAGCTCGGGAGCGAGCTTGCCCGGTGCCACGAACAGGGTAGCGGTGGCGCGACCGATCAGCAGGTGGGACAGGAACACCGGATTGTAGCCCACGTCGGCACCGCGCAGGGTGGTCAGCCAGGCGATGTCGTCCAGCGTCGACACCAGATGCCAGTCGGCGTGGTGCTCGGCCATGGCCGCGCGGACCCGGTCCAGGCGCTGGCGGCGGGTCTCGTCCAGATAGCGGCTGGCGTGGGGTTCGATGGCCCCGCTCGGCAAGCTCGGGCGATCGTGCCAGATCTCGTCGAGCAGGTCGCTGTCGCCGCGCAGGACGACGCCCCGTTCACCCAGGATGTCCTCGAACTGGCGGCCGTGGGCCAGGGACACCACCTGGGCGTCGTAGCCCAGGGTATCGCCGGCCTCGAGGCGCTCGGCCAGCCACTGCATCGGTGCGCTGGCCTGGCCCTGGGTCAGCTTCATCATGCTGATGCCGGTGCCGGCGAGTTGCGCCTCGGCCTGCACGAAGTAGCGGCTGTCGACCCACAGGCCTGCCTCGTCCTGGGTCACCACCAGGGTACCCACCGAACCGTCGAAGCCGGACAGCCACTCGCGTCCGGCCCAGTGCTCGGGCAGGTATTCGCTGTTGTGCGGATCGCTGGACGGTAGCCACCAGGCATCGATGGCGTGGCGGCGCATCGCCTCGCGCAGATCGCTCAAGCGTTGGCGAGCGGTATCGGCACTGGCTGAGGTCATGCTCAGACTCCTGTTCTGACAATGGCTTCGGCGTCCGCGCGGTGGGCGGCCGCCGGATCGATAAGACGGTGATGCTTCAGCATGCGCTTGAACACCGGCACGAGCAACAACAGCACCCCGGCGAAGATCACCAGAGCGATGGCCGACCGCCCGAACAGTTCCGGCAACTGCTGAAGCTCCTCGGCGTTGACGTGACCGCCGATCAAGCCAGCCACCAGGTTGCCGAGGGCGGCGCCGGTGAACCACAGGCCCATCAACTGGCCCTGGGTGCGGCGTGGCGACAGCCCCGACATGGTGGACAGCCCCACCGGCGACAGGCACAGCTCGCCCAGGGTCAACAGCAGCATGCTGCCGACGATCCACCAGGGGGATACCAGCCCTGTGCCTGTCAGTACCTGTTGCGCCGCCAGCACCATCAGGCCGAAGCCGCAGGCCGCGAGCAACAGGCCGAGGACGAACTTCATCGGGCTGCCCGGTTCCAGTCGGCGACGACCGAGCGCCGGCCACAGCCAGCCGAACAGCGGGCCCAGCAGCACGATGAACACCGGGTTCAATGACTGGAACCACAGGGTGGGGACTTCCCAGCCCATCACGTTGCGGTCGGTGTAGTTGGCCGCGAACAGGTTGTAGGAGGTGGGTTGCTGCTCGAAGGCGGCCCAGAAGAAGGCGGCGGCGACGATCAGCACAAAGCAGATGGTCACGCGAATACGCTCGTCACCGCTGAGTCCGGAGAACAGCATCAGGTAGGCAAAGAAGCCCAACGAGGCAACGATCAGCACGCTGGTCATGGCCTCGGCCACCGCGCGGGCGTCGATGGTCACCACGCCGGTGGCGACCAGCGCCACCACAGCGGCGATCAGCACCAGGCACAGCGACACGGCGGGGCCGACATGACGACGGCGCTGGGCCGGGGCGTCCCAGGTGGAGGCGCGGCCACGCTCGGCGTCGGCGCGCTGCATGGCGGGCACCGCCCACAGGCGAAACAGCAGCAGTGCGATCAGCATGCCAAGGCCGCCCATGGCGAAGCCCCAGTGCCAGCCCATCGAGTCCATCAATAGCCCGGTGAACAGCGGCGCGAACAGGCTGCCGATGTTGATGCCCATATAGAAGATGGCGAAGCCGCCGTCGCGGCGTACATCGCTTTCGTCATACAGGCTGCCGACCATCACCGAGATGCAGGTCTTGAAGAGGCCGGTACCGAGCACGATGAAGATCAGCCCGACGAAGAAGGCGACGGCACCGAGCAGGGCCGACAGCGCGATGGACAGATGACCGAAGGCGATCAGGATGGAGCCGTACCACACCGCCCGGCGCTGGCCGAGCCAGTTGTCGGCAAGCCAGCCGCCAGGCAGTGCGGCCAGATAGATGGCGCCGCCGTAGATGCCGACGATGGCGGCGGCGGTCTTGGGGTCGAAGCCGAGCCCGCCGTCGAACAGCGAGGCGGCGATAAACAGCACCAGCATGGGGCGAATGCCGTAGAACGAAAAGCGCTCCCACATCTCGGTGAAGAACAGTGGCCCAAGGGCGCGCGGGTGACCAAAGAAGCCCTTGTCGGCAGCCGAGCCGTCGGGGGAAGTGGATTGCATGAAACCAGGCCTTTTCAGGGTGGGAAGGCGAACGTCGACGCCTCTACATCAAGCGCCCCGGGTCGGAGGCGGCATGCGAATAATAAAACGTGTGAAGAACACGATAATGCGCGAGTCCACAACAGAAATTGCTGTAGATCACGCTTGGGGCGGTGAATTCTATGGAAATCACTGGTCAAGGGGAATACCTCTGCGGTCTGGCGTCGCCAGCGTTCCGACATCTCAGCGAAAAGGCGTATGTCCAACATGAGCGCATAGCTTATATATTGGAGAAATATCGACTTTTAGGGACTTCTTCGCCATGACGTCATCGCCACCCCAGCGAGTGCCAGCCAGCATCGAACTGACCGAAGTGGGGCTTCGTGATGGCCTGCAGAACGAGGCGCGGGTGCTGTCCACCGAGCACAAGCTGGAATTGCTGCACGGGCTTCACCGGGCCGG
>DJIP01000366.1:6760-8189 GCA_002433675.1 Halomonas halophila | reverse complement strand
GCCGCGGAACTGGTGGCCGCCGCCAAGGGGCTGGAGGATGCTCGTTTCAGCGCTCTGGTGCCCAACCTGCGCGGTGCCGAGCGCGCACTGGAGGTGGGCATCGATCGCGTGGTGCTGTTCGTGTCCGCCTCCGAGACCCACAACGCGCGCAACGTCAATCGCTCGATCGACGCCTCGATCGACGGTTTCGCCGATATCGTCGAGCGTCTGTCCGGCAGCGGTATCGAGGTACAGGGCGCCATCGCCACGGCCTTCGGCTGTCCCTTCGAGGGAGACCTGCCGGCCGGGCGCATCGGTGAGCTGGCAGGTCGCCTCGGTGAGCTGGGGATCGACGACCTCACCCTGGGTGACACCACCGGCATGGCCACCCCCGCCGTGGTCTCGCGAGTGGTGGGCGAGATCGCCGAACAGGCCCCTGCGGCGCGACCGATCCTGCACTTTCACAATACCCGGGGCCTGGCGTTGGCCAACGTCATGCAGGGACTGTCGCTTGGCGTCACGCGTTACGAAAGTGCGGTCGGTGGTCTCGGCGGTTGTCCCTTCGCCCCCGGTGCCAGCGGCAATCTGGCCACCGAGGAGCTGATCTACCTGCTCGAGGAGCTGGGGCACGACACCGGCGTCTCGCTGGAGTCCTTGATCGAGGTGGCGAGGCTGGCCGCGCGGCGACTGGAGCGTGCGCCGGGCTCCCAGCTGGCCCGGGCCGGCACTCGGCTCAGGCTGCATCGACCCGATGCGGTGCCCACCGCCAGGGGCTGAGCCAGGCCCCTGTAACTGGCAAGACAAGACGACATCACCATAGACATACCGACGGATACGCAAACCTATGGATGCTAGCCCCGGCAGGGATGACAGCAACGACCCGCGGCCATCGACCCAGGACGCCACCGGCCTTGCCCCGGGCAGCCTGGCCGGCATACGCGTGATCGATCTGACCCGGGTGATCTCCGGCCCCTTCGCCAGCCAGATGCTGGGGGATCACGGCGCCGAGGTGATCAAGGTCGAGACCCCGGGGGAGGGCGACGTGGTGCGCCGCCAGGGCAATATGGTCAACGGCTTCAGCGCCTACTTTGCCCAGTTCAACCGTAACAAGCGTTCGATCACCCTCAATCTGCGCGAGCCCGAGGGGCGCCAGATCCTGAACCGCCTGCTCGAAGACGCCGACGTGCTGGTGGAGAACTTTCGTCCCGGGGTGCTGGCCAGGATGGGGCTCGACGACGAGACCCTGAGGCAGCGCTTCCCGCATCTGGTGGTGGGGCGGATCAACGGCTTCGGTTCCACCGGGCCCTACCGCGACCGACCCGCCTACGATTTCGTCGCCCAGGCCATGAGCGGCTTCATGGGCGTCAATGGGGTCGAGGGGGTCGAGGGGGGCGAGCCGATGCGCGCCGCGCCGCCGATCAGCGATATGGTGGCGAGCCTCAACCTGGCC
>DJIP01000366.1:894-6407 GCA_002433675.1 Halomonas halophila | reverse complement strand
CGCCGCGAGCGTACCGGCCAGGGCGAGATTCTCGAGACAGCCCTGACCAACGGCCTGGTGGCGATGCTGGGCTATCTGGCGGCGGAGTACTTCGCCACCGGCGAGGTCCCCCGACGCACCGGCAATGACCATCCCATGCTCTACCCCTACGGCCTGTTCGAGGCCAGCGATGGCGAGGTTGCCATCGCCCCCAGCAGCGAGACCATGGTACGCCGCCTGCTGGAGGCGCTGGGGCGCGTCGATCTGCTCGAACAGCCGCGCTTCGCCGACAACGCCCAGCGCATGGCCCACCGCGAGGCGCTGCGCGAGATCCTCAACGAGGTGACGCGCCGGCGCAGTGTGGACGACTGGATCGAACACCTGAACGCCGCCGGCGTGCCCTGTGGCCGAGTGCAGGATCTGCGCGAGACCTTCGACGACCCCCAGATCATCGACCAGCGCATGCGCCTGACCCTGGATCAGGGGGCGGCCGGACAGATTGCCACCACCGGCTTTCCGGTGAAGATGCGCGAGGCCCCGGCGATGATCCAGCGACCGGCGCCGCAGCTTGGCGAGCATACCGACGAAGTGCTGACCGAACTCGGCTTCGGTGCCGACGAGTGTCGGGCGCTGCGTCAGCGCGGGATCGTCTAGGCTGGGTGGCGGCCCCGCCGGATAACGTCAGGCTGTGGCCGCGCACGATGGCGACTCGACAACCGCCAGGCAACCCGCCAGCTGGTGACAACATGCAGGACCGCAGGACCACAACGCTGGACCGCAACACCCGAAACGCCAACAACGAAAAACAAGGAGCCTTCCATGCCCTCGACTCTGACCACCCGCCTCGGCCTGCCGCTGCTCGCGCTCGGCCTCGGTGTCTCGACCTCGGCCAATGCCCTGCCCATCGACGAGTGTATCGCCCCGGCCGACCCCGGCGGCGGCTGGGACTTCACCTGCCGCAGCGTCGGCAAGCTGCTCACCGATCTGGAACTGACCGATGGCTCGGTGCAGGTCACCAACATGCCCGGCGGTGTCGGCGCGGTGGCCTTCTCCAACGTGGCCTCCAAGCGCGCCGATGACAGCAACCTCGTCGTCGCCACCAGCACCGTGGGCATGACCCAGATTGCCCAGGGTCGCTATCCCGGGGGTGCCGAGACCATGCGCTGGCTGGGCATGCTCGGTACCGACGTCGGCGTCATCCTGGTCGACGACGACAGCGAGTACGAGTCCCTCGAGCAACTGCTGGAGGCGATCGTCGCCGATCCAACCTCGGTAGCCATGGCCGGCTCCAGCGGTGCCGGTGGCTGGGATCACATCCGCGCGCTGATGCTGGCCAAGGCCGCCGGCCTGCCCGGTGACCAGGTCGGCGCCCTGCGCTGGGTACAGTTCGACGGCGGCGGCCCCGCGGTGACCCAGATGATGGGCAACCACGTGGACGTGGTCTCTACAGACCTGGGCGAGGTCGCTGGCTTTATCGAGTCTGGTGACGTGCGGGTGCTGGCGGTGCTGTCGGACGACCCCCTGCCCGAGCCCTTCAACGAGCTGCCCACCGCGGTCAGCCAGGGCTATGACGTCACCGGCTACAACTGGCGCGGCTTCTATACCGGCGGCGAGGTCTCCGACGAGGACTACGCCAGCATGGTCGAAGACCTCGAGACCCTCTACGCCAGCGACGAGTGGAAGGACGTGGCGGCCCAGAATGGCCTGGTGCCGCTGTGGCGTGGCGGTGACGACTTCTCGAGCTTCGTCGAGGAATCCATCCAGCGCGTCGAGGCCATCTCGCGCGAGATCGGGGTTATTCAATGAGTCAGATGAGCGACCTCGACGCTCACCAGGATCGCCGGCCGGCCCAGGTCGGCGATCGCCTGGCCGGCGCGGTACTGCTGGTGCTGGCGCTGGGGGCCTGGTGGCATTCTCATAGCTTCGTCACCGGCTTCATGCAGCCGGTGGGGCCGGGGGCCTTCCCCCGGCTGGTCAGCCTGCCGCTGGCGGCGCTGGCGGCCTACCTGATCCTGCGCCCGGGCTTCAACGAGCGCTGGCCGGATCGTGCCGGCCTGGCCCGGCAGCTGGCGGTGCTGCTGCTGCTGGCGGCCTACGCTGGCCTGCTCGAGCCGCTGGGGTTTCTGCCCGCTACCCTGGCCGGCGCCATTGTCCTGACGCGGCTGTTCGGCGCGGCCTGGGGTCAGGCGTTGATCGCCGGTACAGGACTGGCGCTGGGGCTGTACGCACTGTTCGAGTTTGCCCTCGGCATGCCCTTGCCGGACGTGCCCTGGTGGGGAGGGGGTAACTGATCATGGAAACGCTTGCCTTTCTTGCCCAGGGCTTCGCCGTGGCGACCCAGCCGGAATTTCTGCTGCTGGCGCTGATCGGCTGCGCCGTGGGAACCCTGATCGGGGCGCTGCCAGGGCTCGGCCCGGTCAACGGGGTGGCGCTGATGATCCCGCTGGCCTTCAACTTCGGCCTGGATCCCACCGCCGCGCTGATCCTGCTGGTCAGCGTCTACTATGGCTGCATGTACGGTGGGCGGATCAGTTCCATCGTGCTCAATATCCCCGGCGACGAGCCGGCGATGATGACCACCCTGGACGGCTACCCGATGGCGCTCAAGGGGCGCGGCGGCGAGGCCCTGGGGCTGTCGGCGGTGGCTTCCTTCGTCGGCGCCACCATCGCCACCATCGGGCTTACGCTGTTCGCGCCGCTGCTGGTGGACCTGGCGATCAAGTTCGGCCCGGCCGAGTACTTCGCGCTGTTCCTGCTGGCCTTCGCCACCATCGGCGGGGTGACCAGCGGCAGCTTCACCAAGAGTTTCATCGCCGCCTGTCTGGGGCTGCTACTGGGGACCGTGGGCATCGACCCGGTGTCCAGCGTGGCGCGCTACACCTTCGGTACCTTCGAACTCTACGACGGCATCGACTTTATCGTGGCCCTGGTGGGGCTGTTCGCCATCTCCGAGTGCCTGGTGTTTCTCGAACAGCGCCACGACGCCGACAAGCCGCATATCAAGCTGGGCTCGGCCTGGCCGGGGATGAAGGCGTCGCTGTCCTGCAAGGGCACCATCGGGCGTGGCTCGCTGATCGGCTTCGTCTCCGGGGTGCTGCCCGGTGCCGGCGCCTCGCTCGGCAGCTTTCTGTCCTACATGCTTGAAAAGCGCTGGTTGGGTAGCAAGGGTGACTTCGGCAACGGCGACCCGCGCGGCGTGGCCGCGCCCGAGGCGGGCAACAACGCCGCCGCCGGCGGTGCGCTGATTCCGATGCTGTCGCTGGGCATTCCCGGCAGCGGCACCACCGCGATTCTGCTGGCCCTGCTGCTGTCGATGAACATCACTCCGGGGCCGCTGTTGTTCGCCCAGCAGCCCGAGATGGTGTGGGGCCTGGTGGCGGCGCTGTTTATCGGCAACATCATGCTGCTGGTGCTCAACGTGCCGCTGGTGGGACTGTTCGCCCGGGTGCTGCAGGCCCCCAGCTGGCTGCTGATGCCGATGGTGGTGCTGATCGCCTTTGTCGGGGTCTATTCGCTCAACAACAGCCCCTTCGATCTGTACATGATGCTGGCCTTCGGGGTGCTCGGCTATGTGCTCAGAAAGCTCGAGATTCCCACCGTGCCGGTGGTGCTCGGCCTGCTGCTGGGCGGGCAGATGGAGTTCAATCTGCGCCGGGCAATGTCGATCAGCGGCGGTGACTGGAGCATCCTGGTCAACAGCGGCATCTCCATAGGCATCTACGCCTTCGCCGCCACCCTGATCGTGGCCGGGGCGGTCTACGCCATGCTGCTCAAGCGCCGGCTGGCATAGGCATCGCCAGCTCTGGCATACGGAAGCGTCGCCAAAGGAAAGAAGGCCCGGTGGAGGTCTATCCACCGGGCCTTTCCATCAACTTTCCATCGATGCTCCTTGGGCCTGTCGCGAGGGTCTTGGCGACCACGCGGTCGTGGCCTTGCAGGCGTCGTCCCGGGTGTCAGAATGGAGGGCCACAAGGAGGGGCCATCGATGAAGACCATGAACTGGGAACGACTGCTCGATCCGGGCCGACTGCACGATCCGCGAGGCGGGACCCGTGACGAGGTGGGACGCAGTCCCTTCCACAAGGATCACGATCGCATTGTCTTCGCCGGCTCCTTTCGTCGCCTGGGACGCAAGACCCAGGTGCACCCCCTTACCGACAACGACCATATCCACACCCGCCTGACCCACTCGCTTGAAGTGGGCTGCGTCGGTCGCTCGCTGGGCATGAGCGTGGGCGAGCTGCTGCGTGACCGCCTGCCGGACTGGATCACCCCGGCGGATCTGGGAGTGATTATCCAGGCGGCCTGTCTGGGACATGACATCGGCAACCCACCCTTTGGCCATGCCGGCGAGTACGCCATCCGCGACTGGTTCAAATGCGCCGAGGTCAACGGCAGCGGGCTGCTCGAGGGGCTGTCGCCGCTGGAGCGCGAGGACCTGCTGACCTACGAGGGCAACGCTCAGGGCTTTCGTATCGTCACCCAGATCGAGTACAACCAGTTTCGCGGCGGCATGCGCCTGACCGCGGCGACCCTGGGTACCCTGCTCAAGTATCCGTGGACGGTGACCCACGGTGGCAAGGCCGGCAAGTTCGGCTGCTATCAGAGCGAACTCGGCGCGCTTGAGCAGGTGGCCGACCATCTGGGGCTGATTCCCCAGGGCGAGCACCGCTGGTGCCGCCATCCGCTGGCCTGGCTGGTGGAGGCCGCCGATGACATCTGCTATGCCCTGCTTGACCTCGAGGACGGGGTGGAGATGGATATCCTGGCCTTCGACGAGGTGGCCGAGATCTTGACCCAGATCGCCGGTGGCGAGCCCTCGGACTACGCCGAGATGAACCGGACCGGTGTGTCTCAACGCCGGCGTATCGCGGCGCTGCGAGGCGCAGCCATGGAGCGAGCGGTCACCGACGTGGGCCAGGTGTTCGTCGAGCACGAGCAGGAGTTGCTCTCCGGAACGCTTCAGGATGATCTGCTGGAGCTGTGCCACCCGGATCTGGACTGGGGGGTCAAGCTGGCCAAGCAGCTGGCGCGCAAGCGCATCTTTCGCAATACCCGCAAGGCCAAGCTGGAGATCGGTGCCTACACCACCCTCGGTATCCTGCTCGAGGCCTTTATCGGCGCGGCCCACGAGCTGCACCACACCGGCCAGTCGAGCTTCAAGCACCAGCGGGTATTGGCGTTGATCGGCGAGAACACCCCGCTGCCGTCCTGGTCCCTGTACGACAGTTATCGACGCATGCTCGACTTTATCGGTGGTATGACGGACCACTACGCCGTCGACCTGGCCCAGGAGATGGGCGGGAAGCTGCGGGGCGATTGAAAAACTGAGTGTGTTCAGGCGGCACGCTGGCGACCGGCAGGGGCTCGACGTTACCGGTGGTATGACGGACCGCGACTCTCTTGCCGTCGACCTGGCCCAGGAGATGGGCGGCAAGCTGCGGGGTGATTGAACGGTTGTAGGCGAGCCGCTCGAGCGCGACCGGTACATGCTTGAGCGTAACGGCGGGATGACGGACCGCGACTCTCTTGCC
>DJIP01000366.1:438-573 GCA_002433675.1 Halomonas halophila | reverse complement strand
CCAGGAGATGGGCGGCAAGCTGCGTGGTGATTGAATCTTGTCGCTTCGGCCAAGAGAGGCCCGCAGCGGTGGATAAGGTGTTTGTCGCTGCTCGGTTTGGGCCAATGGATTACGTTTGATGCAGCAAGACTGCGT
>DJIP01000366.1:0-131 GCA_002433675.1 Halomonas halophila | reverse complement strand
ACGTTTGATGCAGCAAGACTGCGTATACTGGGGAAAACGATAACAAGGGAATGGCCCGTGAAAAGGAAATCCTCCCCCGCGTCTTCCGATCAAGGCTTTGATGCGATCGACAAGCCCACCTTCTTCGGTTC
>DJIP01000152.1 GCA_002433675.1 Halomonas halophila | reverse complement strand
CTGGGGCAGCCCGGACGATCCCAAGTCCTTCGCCGCCATGCGCTACACCGAAGCGCGGCTGTCGAAGTTCGCCGAGGTGCTGCTCAGCGAGCTCGGTCAGGGCACCGTGGACTGGGCGCCCAACTTCGACGGCACCATGAATGAACCGGTGGTGCTGCCGGCGCGCCTGCCCCATGTGCTGCTCAATGGTGGCACCGGCATCGCCGTGGGCATGGCCACCGATATTCCGCCGCACAACGTGCGCGAGGTGGTCGAGGCCACCTGCGAGGTGCTGCGTAATCCCGGCGTCACCACCGCCGATCTGATGACCCACCTGCCGGGACCGGACTTTCCCACCCGGGCGGAGATCATCACCCCGCGCGCGGACCTTCGAAAGCTCTACGAGAGCGGTCGCGGCAGCGTCAAGATGCGCGCCCGCTACGAGCAGGAAGAGGGCCAGGTGGTGATCACCGCGCTGCCCTATCAAGTCAGCGGGGCCAAGGTGCTGGAGCAGATCGCGGCGCAGATGCAGGCCAAGAAGCTGCCCATGGTGGCCGACCTGCGCGACGAGTCGACCCACGAGGAGCCGACCCGTCTGGTGATCGAGCCGCGCTCCAACCGGGTCGATATCGAGTCGCTGATGGCGCACCTGTTCGCCACCACGGACCTCGAGAAGAACGTGCGGGTCAACCTGAACGTGATCGGCCTCGACGGTCGCCCGCGGGTGATGCCGTTGCCGGAGCTGCTCGGCGAATGGCTCGACTTCCGCCGCACCACGGTGCGACGTCGTCTCGAGCACCGGCTGGGCAAGGTCAACGATCGCCTGCACCTGCTCGAAGGCCTGTTGATCGCCTACCTCAATATCGATGAGGTGATCCGCATCATCCGCGAGGAGGATGAGCCCAAGAGCGCGCTGATGTCAGCCTTCGGTCTGACCGACCGTCAGGCCGAGGCGATCCTGGAGCTGCGCCTGCGCCACCTGGCCAAGCTCGAGGAGATGAAGATCCGCACCGAGCAGGACGAGCTCGAGGCGGAGCGCAAGCGTCTGGAAGAGCTGCTCGGCAACGAGGCGGCGATGACCGACCTGATCGAGCAGGAGCTGCGCAAGGCCGCCGAGGAGCACGGCGACGAGCGCCGCTCGCCTATTGTTGAGCGCGAGGAAGCCAGGGCGCTGTCCGAGGTCGAACTGGTGGGCGCCGATCCGGTGACGGTGGTGCTGTCCGAGAAGGGCTGGATTCGTGCCGCCAAGGGCCACGACATCGATCCCACCGGTCTATCCTACAAGGCCGGCGACGCCTTTCATCTGGCCGCCCGGGGCAAGACCAACCAGCCGCTGGTGCTGCTCGATGACACCGGCCGGGCCTACACCCTGCCGGCCCACCAGCTGCCCAGTGCCCGCGGCCAGGGCGAGCCGGTCACCGGCAAGGTCAACGTGGTGGCCGGCGCGCACATGGCCGGCGTCATGCTGGCACCGGGGGACGCCCGCTTCCTGCTGGCCTCCGACGGCGGCTACGGCTTCGTCGCCCGGCTTGAGGACCTGACCGGCAAGAACCGTTCCGGCAAGGCGGTGCTGAGCCTGCCCAAGGGCTGCAACGTGCTGCCCCCGGTGGAGCTGCCGGCGGCCGAGGAATTGACCGTGGCGACGGTCTCCAACGAAGGCCGACTGCTGCTGTTCCCGCTGGATCAGTTGCCGGAGATGTCCAAGGGCAAGGGCAACAAGATGCTGGATATTCCCGGCGCGCGGGCGGCCCGGCGCGAAGAGTTTGTGCGTGGCCTGGTGGTGCTGGCGCCAGGGGATACCCTGGTGGTGCACGCCGGCAAGCGCAAGCTGTCGCTCAAGAACGGTGAGCTCGACTACTATCGGGGAGATCGCGGACGCCGAGGCAGCAAGCTGCCTCGCGGGCTGCAGAAGGTCGACCGGCTCGAGCGCCTCGAGGCGTAACCCTTACGACGGTACGGCGCCCGCCGGTTGGTGCGGGTGCCCAAGGAACACAACCATGACACGACGAATCCTGATGCGCGCTACCGGCCAGGCCCGCCCCGGCCAACTGGCCGGCCTGGGGCGGATCCTGGCCCGCAGCGGCGCGCGCTTGCTGGACATCAACCAGAGCGTGACCTTCGGCATCGTCTCGCTGGAGGCGCTGGTGGCGCTGGACCATGAGGCCGACCTGGAAGGCGCCCTGTCGGGCGCCGGTGACGAGCTGGGCCTGGACGTCCAGGCGATCCAGATCAGCGCCGACGAATACCATCGCTGGAGCGAGACCGCGAGCCAGCCACGCCTGATCATGACCCTGCTGGCGCCACGACTGCCTGCCGGCATCCTGGCCGAGGTGGGGGCGCTGACCGCCGAACACGGGCTGACGGTGGAGCTGATTCATCGCCTGTCCGGGCGCGAGCCGCTGGACGGGGAGGCGCCGGCCCAGGGTAGCTGCGTCGAGTGCTGGCTGCGTGGCGAGGACGTGGACCTGGAATCGCTGCGCGAGAAGGCACTGGCGCTGGGCGCGACCCACGGGGTCGATATCGCCCTGCAGGAAGACTCCATCTGGCGCACCCACCGTCGCCTGGTGTGCTTCGACATGGACTCTACCTTGATCAAGGCCGAGGTCATCGACGAGCTGGCGCGCCGCCATGGGGTCTACGATGAGGTGGCCGAGGTCACCGAGCGGGCAATGCGCGGCGAGCTCGACTTCCAGCAGAGCTTCCGTGAGCGCATGGCCAAGCTGAAAGGCCTCGATGAGTCGGTGCTGGCCGAGATCGCCGAAGAGCTGCCGCTGATGGACGGGGTGGAGCAGTTGATGGCCCAGCTCAAGCGGCTGGGTTACCGCACCGCCATCCTGTCCGGCGGCTTCACCTACTTCGCCCGACATCTGCAACAGCGGCTGGGCTTCGACGAGATCCACGCCAACGAGTTGGTGATCGAGGACGGCAAGGTCACCGGCGAGGTGCGCGAGCCGATCGTCGATGCCGATCGCAAGGCTGCGCTGTTGCACCAGATCGCCCAGCGCGAGGGGATCGCCATGGAACAGACCATCGCCGTGGGTGACGGCGCCAACGATCTCAAGATGCTGGCCGCCGCCGGTCTCGGTATCGCCTTTCGTGCCAAGCCGCTGGTGCGTGCCCAGGCCCGTCAGAGCATCTCGACCCTGGGGCTTGACGCCGTGCTCTACCTGATCGGCTACCGCCAGGCGGATCTTTCCTGCCAGACGCCGGGCCACGACTAGTCCGGACGTCATCGCCGCCGCTTGGACGCGATGTTCATCGCATGATGCAAGGGAGCCCAGGGCTCCCTTTTTTTATGTCCCTATTCCCATACGGTGCCAGCTAGCCTGGACGTTGTCGCGAGCCTGGCCGCAGGGGCATGGCACTGCGAGTGCCCGCGAAGCAAAGTTCCCTCGCTCGGGACGTGCCATTGACGGCAAATCCGAGGGAAAGCCCGTTGCAAGCCGCCGAGATCAAACAGTGGTGGTGGAGCGATATAACCTGATCGGGGTCGTTATTATGTACGTCGAAAGGCGTAGTTGACACGAGTCAGCAGAGAGGTGTGTACGGCGGTTTCGGTAGCTTCAAGGGGCCAAAAAGAGAGTAGCCTGAATTGGCAAACTCTTGGACCCCACGAGGAAACCCTTCCCATGGAAAATGACACTGGAAAGCTGAGACTCGGCGCCTTGCTTGCGCTGGTCGTCGGCTCGATGATCGGGGGCGGTATCTTTTCGCTTCCGCAGAATATGGCGGCGAGTGCCGCGCCAGGGGCGGTGCTGATCGGCTGGGGGATTACCGCAGTCGGCATGCTGGCACTGGTGTTCGTCTTCCAGACGTTGGCCAATCGAAAGCCGGAACTCGACGCCGGCATCTATGCCTACGCCAAGGCGGGTTTCGGTGACTATCTTGGCTTCTCCTCCGCCTGGGGCTACTGGATCAGCGCCTGGCTCGGCAATGTCAGCTACTTCGTTCTGTTGTTCAGCACCCTGGGCTTCTTCTTCCCGGTATTCGGCGAGGGAAATACACCGGCGGCCATCGGCTGTGCGTCGATCCTGTTGTGGGCGGTTCACTTGCTGGTGGCCAGGGGCATCCAGCAGGCGGCTTTCATCAATCTGGTGACCACCATCGCCAAGATCGTGCCGCTGATCATGTTCATCGTGCTGGCCGCCATCGGCTTTCACCTGGACGTCTTCACCATGGACTTCTGGGGCACTGGCAACGCCGATCTTGGCAGTGTCATGGACCAGGTTCGCAACATGATGCTGGTCACCGTCTGGGTCTTTATCGGTATCGAGGGTGCCAGCATCTATTCCGCCAAGGCTCGCGATCGTCGAGATGTCGGGCGCGCCACCGTGATCGGCTTTGTCGGCGTGCTCTTGCTTCTGGTGATGGTCAATGTGCTGTCCATGGGCATCATGAGCCAGCCGGAACTCGCCGAGCTCAAGAACCCGTCCATGGCGCTGGTGCTGAGCCAGGTGGTCGGCCCCTGGGGCGGTCACCTGATCAGCCTGGGCCTGGTGATCTCGCTGCTCGGCGCCTTGCTGTCATGGACCCTTCTGTGCGCCGAGATTCTTCACGCGGCCTCCAGTGACGGCACCATGCCTGAAGTGTTGAGCAAGGAAAACGCCAACAAGGTGCCGGTCAACGCCCTGTGGCTTTCCAATGGCCTGATCCAGCTATTTCTGCTGCTGACGCTGGTCAACGAGTCCACCTACCTGAGCCTTCTTTACCTCGCAAGCTCGATGATCCTGGTGCCTTACCTGTGGTCGGCGGCCTACGCCCTGTTGCTGGCGGTAAAGGGGGAAACCTACGAGAAGGAGCCCGAGGTGCGGCGCAAGGATCTGTTTGTTGGCGGCCTGGCCACCCTCTACGCGATCTGGCTGCTGTTTGCTGGCGGTATCGACTATCTGTTGCTATCGGCGCTGCTTTACGCCCCTGGTGCCGTGTTCTTCTACAAGGCCAAGAGCGAGCGTGATGAAAAGGCCTTTACCTCCATCGAGAAGGTCATCCTGGTAGTCACTATCGCCTCGGCGCTGGCGGCCACGGTGGGGCTCTATCAAGGGTGGTTGAGTCTGTAGTTATTGTAGTCAGACCTCGATGTTCAACATGTTGAAGCGGTTAGGTTCATTGATGATGCGGTAGTGACAGTCCCGCGAAAGGGAAGGAGAAACAGAATGAAAAGTGGATCTTCACGATTGGGTGTCTATTCCGAGGTAGGCAAGCTTCGCAAGGTCATGGTGTGTTCGCCAGGGCTTGCTCATCAGCGACTGACCCCCAGCAACTGTGATGACCTTTTGTTCGATGATGTGCTGTGGACCAATCAGGCCAAGCGTGATCACTTCGACTTCGTGACCAAGATGCGCGAGCGTGACATCGAAGTGCTCGAGATGCACAACCTGCTCACCGAAACCCTCGAAAATCGCGACGCCATGCGCTGGATTCTCGAGCGCAAGGTGACCTCCAACCTGGTCGGCTTTGGCCTTGCCGATGAGGTCCGCTCCTGGCTCAGTGAACTGGAGCCACGGCGTCTAGCCGAGTTCCTGATCGGCGGTGTGTCCTGGGCCGACATCACCGAGAGCCACGGTGGCGAGACCCTCAAGACCTTTCGTGACTATCTGGGACAGTCCAGTTTTGTTCTTCCGCCGCTTCCCAACACCCTGTTTACCCGGGACACCACCTGCTGGATCTACGGCGGGGTGACGCTCAATCCGATGTTCTGGCCGGCCCGCCGCCAGGAGACGCTGCTGACCTCGGCGGTCTATCGCTTCAACCCGCGCTTCGCCGGTGCCGACTTCAAGGTGTGGTACGGCACTCCTGACCAGGACCATGGTTCAGCCACCCTGGAGGGCGGCGACGTGATGCCGGTGGGTAACGGCGTGGTGTTGATCGGCATGGGTGAGCGCACCTCGCACCAGGCCATCGGTCAGGTGGCGAGCGCCCTGTTCCGGGCCGGCGAGGCCGAACGGATGATCGTGGCGGGGCTGCCCCGGTCGCGTGCCGCCATGCACCTGGACACCGTCTTCAGCTTCTGCGACCGCGACCTGGTGACCGTCTTCCCGGACGTGGTCAAGGACATCGTCCCGTTCAGTCTGCGACCCGACGAGAGCAAGCCCAGTGGCATCGACGTGCGCCGCGAGAAGGGGAGCTTCATCGAGGTGGTGGCCGAGGCGCTGGGGCTGCCGAAACTGCGGGTGGTGGAGACCGGTGGCGACAGCTTCGAGGCGGAGCGCGAACAGTGGGACGACGGCAACAACGTAGTCGCCCTGGAGCCAGGTGTGGTAGTCGGTTACGACCGCAATACCTACACCAACACCCTGCTGCGCAAGGCCGGGGTCGAGGTGATCACCATCAGTGCCAGTGAACTGGGCCGTGGACGGGGCGGCGGTCACTGCATGACCTGTCCGATTCAGCGAGATGCCGTCGACTTCTGACGACGCCTCGACGCGTTACTTCGCTTTTTCTTACCGTGAATCGGCGGCTGCCCAGGTGGCCGTCAAGGAGACCCTTATGTCCTTCAATATCCACAACCGTCACCTGCTGTCGTTGATGCATCACTCCGAGCGCGAGCTTCGCTACCTGCTGGACCTGTCGCGGGACCTCAAGCGGGCCAAGTACAGCGGCTGTGAGACCCAGCGACTCAAGGGCAAGAACATCGCCCTGATCTTCGAGAAGACCTCCACCCGGACCCGCTGCGCCTTCGAAGTGGCTGCCTATGACCAGGGCGCCAACGTCACTTACATCGATCCCACCTCGTCGCAGATCGGGCACAAGGAGTCCATGCGTGACACCGCCCGGGTACTGGGTCGCATGTACGACGCCATCGAGTATCGCGGTTTCAGTCAGGAGGTGGTCGAGGAGCTGGCGGCATTCTCCGGGGTGCCGGTCTACAACGGCCTGACCGACGAGTACCACCCGACCCAGATGATCGCCGACGTGCTGACCATGCGCGAGCACGCCGAGAAGCCGTTGCACCAGATCTCCTTCGCCTACCTGGGTGATGCCCGCAACAATATGGGCAACTCGCTTCTGCTGATCGGCGCCAAGCTGGGCATGGACGTGCGGATCGCCGCACCGCGTTCGCTGTGGCCGGACGAGGAGCATCTGGCCAACTGCCGGCGCTTCGCCGAGGACAGCGGTGCGCGCATCTGCCTGACCGAGGACCCGCGCGAGGCGGTCCGAGGCGTCGACTTCATCCACACCGATGTCTGGGTGTCCATGGGCGAGCCGGTGGAGGCCTGGGCCGAGCGCATCGACCGGTTGCTGCCCTACCAGGTCAACAAGGCGCTGATGGAGGCCGCCGGCAACCCCAGGGTCAAGTTCATGCACTGCCTGCCGGCCTTCCACAACTGTGACACCAAGGTGGGACGCCAGGTCGCCGAACAGTACCCGATGCTCAAGGACGGCATCGAGGTCACCGAGGAGGTGTTCGAGTCACCGGCCTGCATCGCCTTCGAGCAGGCGGAGAACCGCATGCACACGATCAAGGCGGTGATGGTCTCGACCCTCGGCGATGTGTAAGCCACGCACCAACGGATCGGCAAGATAGCCTGGCGGCCCATGGGCCGCCAGCAACCCCGAACGGGAAGGACACTGTTATGCGTATCACGATTGCCCTTGGTGGCAACGCCCTGTTGCGGCGTGGCGAGGTCATGAACGGCGAGGCCCAGCGCGCCAACATTCGCATCGCCTGCGAGCAGATTGCGCGCATCGCATCAGGCAACGAGCTGGTGATTGCCCACGGCAACGGGCCCCAGGTGGGCCTGCTGGCCCTGCAAGGGGCGGCCTACGACGAGGACAACGCCTTTCCGCTGGATGTACTGGGTGCCGAGACCGAAGGCATGATCGGCTACATGATCGAGCAGGAACTCGGCAACCTGTTGCCGCCTGAGGTCCCCTTTGCCTCGCTGTTGACCCAGGTCGAGGTGGACGCCGATGACCCGGCCTTCCGGGAACCGAGCAAACCCATCGGGCCTATCTACGAGCGCGACGAGGCCTGCCGGCTGGCGGAGCTCAAGGGCTGGACCATGGCCCGTGACGGCGATCACTACCGCCGGGTGGTGCCGAGCCCTCGGCCCAGGCGGATCTTCGAGATTCGCCCGCTGCGCTGGCTTCTGGAGAAGGGCACCGTGGTGATCTGTGCCGGCGGTGGCGGTATCCCCACCGTCTACGGTGAGGACGGCAAGCTCGAGGGCATCGAGGCGGTCATCGACAAGGACCTGTGCTCATCGCTGTTGTCGCAGGAGCTGGCCAGCGATCTGTTGATCATCGCCACCGACGTGGACGGGGTCTATCTGGACTGGGGCACCCCGCATAGCCGTCGGGTGGCGATGGCCGATCCCGATAGCCTGGAAGCCCAGGGCTTTGCTGCAGGATCCATGGGGCCCAAGGTGCAGGCGGCTTGTGAGTTTGCTCGTGCGAGCGGCAAGACGGCGGTGATCGGGGCGCTGGCCGATATCGAGGCTATCGTCGCCGGCCACGCCGGCACTCGGGTCAGTATCAGGGCCACCGGCATAAGCTTCGCCTAGCAGACGATGGTTCTTCGAAGGAGGAGCGTCAGACGCTCGTCTGACTGCCCTCGTCTGGCGGCGGCTGGCTACCGCCGATGGGGGAGCGCTCTCGAGGTTGACGCTCGTTAGGATGGAACCCTCGGAATGGCGTTAGGGGCGCCAACGCCACGGAAGGCGTTCTGGCCGGGTGGTTATCCACCCGGCCGTTTTTATGCGTTCCGACTAGGGCTTGTCTGAAAAGTGCCTGCACTCGGTAATACGGCGTTAAAAATC
>DJIP01000141.1 GCA_002433675.1 Halomonas halophila | reverse complement strand
AGGTACCGCATGCCGAGCCAGTTCCCGAGAAACCGTGCTGGCAACTCTCCCAAGGTACTTGGCGATGGAGCGTATCGAGTGCCCTTCACGCATCAGCATGATGGTGGCGCGTTCTTCAACAATAAAGTGGTGGTAGCAATGAGTCATAGCGAGAGCGTACCTGATCGATCAGGTGTTGCACTTGCTCATTGAGACCGCCCTATTGAGCTCAGTTGTTATAGCTAAACTTACATTTGCAACATGCGTTCTGAGCACCTTCCCCAACTTACACTGCCTATTATAAGTTCCATGAACTAGTCGAATAGTGTCGACTTTTGTACGAGGCTGTGAAACAAAATCGATCAAGTTTTTTTGATCAGCATGCGCTGAAAATCCTGAGATCGTCTTGATCGTGGCGTTAACAGCGACTTTCTGACCTTCGAGGCGGACGCGGCTGCCTGGTTTCGCCCGCTGGATGTCTCGACCTGGGGTGCCTTCGGCCTGGTAGCCGACGACCAGCACGGTGTGTCTAGGGTCTGGGAGCAGTCGAGCGAGATAGTTGACGACGCGACCTCCGGTGACCATGCCGCTAGCGGAGATGACGATGGCCCAGGTGTTGGTGGTGGCGAGGTGTTCGACCATGGCGAGGTGGTCGTCGTGGCTGTCAACGGTGATGAGGCCATCGAAGCTGAGGGGGTGGCGGCCCTGGTCGAGCCGCTCCTTGGCTTCGCTGTCCCACCAGGGCTTGAGGTCTCGGTATACTTCGGTGAAGCGGGCGGCCAGCGGTGAATCGACGATGATAACCGGGCGCTCGCCTTTCTCTCCTTCCTTCCGCTCGTGCAGCCGCTCATGCACCAATGTCTCGATTTCGTAGAGCAGCTCTTGGGTACGGCCGATGCTGAAGGCTGGAATGACCACGCTACCGCCCTCGCGCTGTGCACGATAAATCATTTCCTTGAGCTGTGCGCGCCGCGTCCTGCGGCCTTCATGCCTTCTATCGCCGTAGGTGCTCTCGAGCACCAGCACATCTGCCCGCTCCAGTGGTGTGGGATCCGGCAACAGCGGGGTATCGGGCGGCCCCAGGTCCCCCGAGAAGACGTAGCGATTATCCAGACTCGTGCGCTCGTCCTCAACATCAATTTCGACGTATGCTGAACCGAGTATATGCCCCGCGTTCCGTAGACGCACCTTGACCTTGTAACGCTCATCGTTTAGCAAGCTTTTCCAAGCACCATAGGGACTTGGATCAAGATGCATCTCAACGGTATCAAGAAACCGCTCGATTAACCTTCGGTCACGGGTAAAGCCGATTTTGAGCGCATCCTCGATCACCAGCGGCAGCAACCGCGCACTCGGTGGGGTACAGAGGATGGGGCCCTTGAACCCTGCTGCCATCAGGTAGGGCAGCCGACCGATATGGTCAATATGGACATGGGTCACCACCAAAGCGATGACATCGTCGACCGGAAATTCTATCTGGTGGCGCTCGAAGCTGGACTGGCCCTTGAGGTCCTCTCCCTGAAATAGCCCGCAATCGATAAGGATGGCGTGGTCTGGAGAAATCTGAAGCCGGTGGCAGCTTCCGGTGACGCCGTCGGCGCCACCGTGGTGGATAATGGAAGGGTATTCCAATAGATCCTGCTCCTTGTTGCTTGAAGCTGGGTACCAAGCCCCGAGGCCTGCGGCCGGGCGCTTGGGAGCACGCGATTGGAGCTTCTCCGCCTGGTCTCAAGGACTATCGATATCAATCACCTTGGGCAGGACGAGGGTGGCGGCATTATCTGCTATCGCGAATTGACTCGGGGATGGCCAGCCCAGGAGCGAACCTTCTTCCGTCGTGGTGGGAGCGGTATAGGCAATACTTGAATCCAGACATGCAGACCACGCATACGCATTGGCCATGTCCGGCGAGTCTTCATCGAAGGTCCCATCAACCGCCAACGCCGTCCTGGCCGCCGCCAGCTCTTCCTTGCAGGCATTTACCGCGGCACGCTTCTGAAAGTTGGTGTACTGCGGAATGGCGATGGCTGACAAAAGCCCGATGATCGCCACCACCACCAACAGCTCGATCAGGGTAAATCCGCCCTGCCCTGCCGGAGTCACGGTTCTACTCTGCTCTGAATTACTGACACTGGTGCTGCTTTTCCTCTCTTCCATGTCTGATGCTCCCTGTTGGCTTTTTTACCGTTTCACGGTGGTGCACTTTCTGACCGGTGGTGCGGCATGGCGAAAATGGCGCTGAGCCAGGCCATCAATTTGGCAATGCCGCCGCCCCGGAGTTCAGGGCATCTTACGCGGCGCTGGGAGCGCGCCTGAGGCTTTTTAGCCCAAACCTTGATGCCAGTTCGGGTTCGGACAACAAAACCGCCTGTGCGGCCTCTATGGGCGCTCTGTCGCGGGGTAGACTGACGGCCAGTTTCAGGATGTCGCCGAGGGGAGCTGTTGGGCCGACTGTTACGCTCGCTTCCAGGGAGGGTGCTGTGCCGTTTGACCAGGGGTTCGGAAATGGCTTGCCGCAAGGGCCAAACAGTGGATTGGCTCAACGGCTGGTGTCACAGGGGTTATTGAGTCCAACGGCGGCATTGCGGGCCGAGCGGGAGGCTCAGGACAGCCACAGCACGCTGTTGCGCTACCTGGTCGAGCATGAACTGGTCAGCGTAGGGCCGGCGACCCGAGCAGCGGCAGAAGAATACGACCTGCCGTTTGTCGATCTACAGGAGCGGGAACCGAGCGAGCTGCCGGCGCTCTCTCACTTCCCCGACGCCCTGCTGCGCGAGCATTCGGTGCTGCCGCTTAGCCTCGATGATCATCAACTGCACGTGGCGGTACCCTACCCTTCTACTCTTGCCCGCCTGGGTGAGCTGCAGTTCGTCACCGGCAAGAGCTTGAAGCCGGCGCTGGCACCACTGGATCAGATCCGCGCACTTCTTGACGCCTACCTGGGTGCCGATCGCCCCGATGATGGCGCCATCGCCGTCGCCTTGGGGGCGCTTGGCGCTTCAGGCGGGAACAGTACGGGCGCCGACGAGCGTAGGGGCAAGATGTCTCAGTCGCGGCAGCCGGGGCTGCAGTCGGCTCTGGCGTCTGACCCGGGCAATGCCTTCGATGCTGAACAGGACGCGAGCCTGGAGGAGGAGCTCACCGCCGGGCTGGGTTCCGGGCTGGGTTCCGGGCTCAGCTCCAGCCTGAACGACCAGGCCGATGACGCCCCGGTGGTGAAGTTCGTCAATACCATCCTGCGTGACGCGGTCAGAAAACGTGCCTCTGACATCCACTTCGAGCCCTTCGAGGAGTCCTTTCGGGTGCGTTTTCGCATCGATGGCCTGCTCCACGAGGTGGCCCAGCCGCCGCTTAACCTGCGCGGGCGCATCGCTTCGCGGCTCAAGGTGATGGCGCGGATGGACATCTCGGAACGTCGGCTGCCCCAGGACGGCACCATCAAGGTCCAGCTCGACGATGGCGAGGACATCGACTTCAGGGTCAACTCGCTGCCTACCGTCTACGGCGAGAAGATCGTGCTCAGGCTACTGGGCTCCAGGTCGGCACGCCTGGGTATCGAGCAGCTCGGCTTTTCGCCGGACCAGCGCCGGCTGTTCGAGACCGCCCTGACAAGCCCCCAGGGGATGATCCTGGTCACCGGGCCCACCGGCAGCGGCAAGACGGTGACGCTGTACACCGGCATCCATCAGCTCAACGCTGTCGAGCGCAATATCTGCACCGCCGAGGACCCGGTGGAGATCAAGCTGCCGGGCATCAATCAGGTCAATGTGGCGCCGCGCATTGGCCTGGACTTCGCAAATGCCCTGCGTGCCTTTCTGCGCCAGGATCCGGACGTGGTGATGGTCGGCGAGGTGCGCGACCGCGAAACCGCCAAGATCGCGATCAAGGCCGCCCAGACCGGCCATCTGGTGCTGTCCACGCTGCACACCAACTCCGCCGCCGACACCCTGTCGCGGCTCGCCAACATGGGCATCGAAGCCTTCAATATCGCCAGTGCGGTCAGCTTGATCGTGGCCCAACGCCTGGCCAGGCGCCTGTGCAGCCAGTGTCGGTCGCCCGTCACCCTGCCCACCGAGGTGCTTATGCAACAGGGCCTGACCCAGGCCGAGGCCGATACCGCCCAGCTTTACGAAGCCGTGGGCTGTCGTCACTGCACCCAGGGCTACAAGGGGCGGGTCGGGCTGTTCGAAGTGGTGCCCGTGGACCAATGCATGCGCCGGCTGATCCTGGAAGGCGGCAGCGCCGATGACTTCGACGCCCTGGCCCGCGCCCAGGGCTACCCGAACCTTCGTCGCAGCGGCCTTGATCGGGTGCTCGAAGGCGTGACCAGCCTGGCCGAGGTCTGCCGCATCACCGCCGCTTGAGGCCGCCACCGTTCCCCCGTCCACCATTTGAGTCCACCGACACGTGCCCTTTCGTCATCGCTCGCCTTCTACGGCTCCGCCCGCCTCTTCGTCCCTGTCGTCGTCCTTGCCGGCCTCTCCTCCTAGCTCTCCCGGGCAGGCGGGTGGCTACACGCCCGACACGACGACGGGGGAAGCCGCCTCTTCTTCCGCCCCAGGAACGGGGGTCCGACCTGACCACAGCCATCTTTCCAACGGGTCGAGCGGGTCGAGCGGGGCCCACGAGCCCCCGCGTAGCGCGCGCCGCTCTGCTCACCAGCATCCACGCCAGAGGTGCTGGCACTGGAAAGGCGAGGATCGCCAAGGCCAGCGGCGTAGCGGGGTACTGCTGGCCACGGGACGTCCCGAAGCCCAGCGACAACTGCACCAGCTTGGCGTGATCCCGCGAAAGCTGCGCCAAGGCGGCACGCTTGCGCGCTTCGAGCGTCAGATATCGCCCCGGGATCTCACCCTGTTCTCGCGCCAGTTGGCGACACTGCTGACCGCCGGCGTGCCGTTGCTGCAGGCATTTCATGTGCTGGGCGAAAGCCTGTCGAAGCCGGCCATGCGGCTAGTCGTTCAGGCACTGGGCATGGACGTCAGCGCCGGAGCCAGCCTGGCCCAGGCACTGTCCCGCCATTCGAATACCTTCGATGCGCTGTACGTCAACCTGGTCGCCGCCGGTGAGCAGTCGGGTACGCTGGAGCGCATGCTCGAGCGTCTGGCCGGTCACCTGGAAAAGCGCGAACGACTGAAGGCGCGGGTACGCAAGGCGCTGTGGTATCCCTCCACCGTGGTGGCGGTGGGTATCGCGGTCAGCGCCATCCTGCTGATCAAGGTGGTGCCCCAGTTCGAGCAGATGTTCGAGGGCGTCGGGGCGAGTCTACCCCCGCTGACTCGCCTGACCATCGAACTTTCACAGTTTGCCCAGCAATGGTGGCTGGTGCTGTTGGGAAGCGCAGCCGTGATGGCCGGTGCGGCGAAATGGTGGATCAAGCGCTCGACCAGGGCACGCTTCGGCGCTCATGGCCTGGCGCTCAGGCTACCGGTGGTGGGGACGATCCTGGAACACGCCTCGGTGGCACGCTTCTGTCGCACCCTGGCCACCGCCTTCGCCGCGGGCGTGCCCTTGGTGGAAGCGCTGAAGACCGCCGCCGGTGCCTGCGGTAATGACGTCTACCGCCAGGCGGTGGCGGCAGTGCAGAGCGAGGTCGCCAGTGGCCAGCGACTCCATCTGGCGATGCGGGCGACGAGGCGCTTCCCGCCACTGGCGCTGCAGATGGTGGCCATCGGCGAGGAAGCCGGCGCGCTGGACAACATGCTGACGCGGGTGGCAGATCACTTCGAGCGCGAGGTGGACGATCGCGTCGACACCCTGACCAGCCTGCTCGAGCCGCTGATCATCGTGGTGCTGGGTGTGGTGGTGGGCGGCCTGGTGCTGGCGATGTATCTGCCCATCTTCCAATTGGGCAACGTCATCTGACCAAGCCCTGAGCTGAGGAGCGCGTCGCTCAGTGACGCCTTTATCGACGACTGCACCGATCTGCTCAGTCGTCTTGCCCAGTCGGCCCGATCCATCGGCTCGTTCAGTCGTGCAGCCACACCGGCGTGCCGGGCGTCGCTTCGTTAAACAGCCGCAGCAGGTCGTCGTCACGCAGGCGAATACAGCCATGGGAGTCGGCCACCCCCATGGGCTTGTCCGGCGGGGTGCCGTGAAAATAGATATAGCGGCGCTGGGAATCGACGTCGCCGCCACGATTGAATCCCGGCTCCAGCCCGCTGAGCCAGAGGATCCGGGTCAGGATCCAATCACGCTCTGGCTGGGCCTGGCCTAGCGCCTCGCTGTAGACCTCGCCGGTGGGCCGACGGCCACGAAAGACGCAGCCCGCAGGCTGCCCCTCACCGATGGCCGCACGGATCTGGTGCCAGCCCAGCGGGGTCTGGCCGCTCCCCTCGTGCTGACCGGTACCGGCAGCACCGGTGGACACCAGGCACTGCCAGGCGGAGTTTTCGCCCCGCCACAGCGTCAGCTGCTGGCGGGCGGTGTCGACCTCCACCCACACGCCCTCGGTGGGGGGAAGCGCTGCCAGTTGCGGGGTTTGCATCACCCTGACTCCCTTCTCGGCTTATGCAGTTGGCTCGCGGGTCGCCGGCGGTATCGTCGGCGCCGGCTCCGGCAGTGGCGCCTTCAGCGCCGATACCACCACCGGCATCATGCGGCGCACCAGGTCGCGCACCGAGACGTGCTCGTCGTAGTCCTTCTCGGCGATGTCGCGCAGGGCATCGAGTCCTGACAGGGTAAAGATCACGGTACCCAGTGCAAAGTGCAGACGCCAGAAGCGCTCGGAGTCCGGCAGCTCCGGCGTGGCCTTGCGCACCAGCGCCACGAAACGGGTGAACACGGTGCCGTACTGGTCCTGGATATAGCGTCGCAGATGCCCCTGGGCCTGACTGTAGGCCAGCCCCAGCAGGCGCATGAATACCTTGAGGCTGTGTCGCTCTGCCGGCACCTCGAGCACGGTGCGAGCCATGGTCTCGAGCAGCACCTCCAGCGGGATTACGCGATCGCCGTAGCCGCGCTCGAGCTCGTCGATGGCGGCATGAAAGCGATCTGAGAAGGGATCCAGGTAGCGGGAGAACACCGCCTGGATCAGCGCCTTCTTGGAGCCGAAGTGGTAGTTGACGGCGGCCAGGTTGACCTTGGCCTTGCCGGTAATGTTGCGCAGCGACGTTTCCGCGAAGCCGCGTTCGGCGAAAAGCACCTCGGCGGTGTCCAGGATGCGCGTCACGGTATCGGTCTGGGCCATTCGCGGGCTCCGTCCAGTCTTGTCAAGGGCAGTTGGAAACAATTGTTTGAATACTGGCTTGAGTGTAAGGGAGCCGCCCTTCTCGCACAATCAACCCTGGCTCCACCCTGTTTCAAACGAATGCATCAGGCGGCTCCCCCGCCACGTCAGTGCCCGGGCACACTTTTCCTGGTCTTTCGCGGTTTTACTGGATGTACATCCATACTGTACACTTCCCCAAGGGCGAGCACTGACGCCCCCAGCATTGGCAGGCGCCGGCAGCGAGTCGCCGCCAAGCCACCCTGTTCCATCGCCGCCCGTGGGAGGCCGCATGACACGTCCCCTGACCCCTCGCCAGCAAAACGTCTATGACTTTATCGTCAAGACCATGAACGAGCTGGGGTACCCGCCCACCCGCGCGGAGATTTCACGCGCCCTGGGCTTTCGCTCCCCCAATGCTGCCGAAGAGCACCTGCGTGCGCTCGAGCGCAAGGGTGCGATTCGCGTGATTCGTGGCACCTCTCGCGGTATCCGCCTGCCCGCTCAGGAAGCCGACACCGGCGCCGCCAACGAGTCACCTCAGGAAGCGAGCCACTCGCAGGGCCTGCCGATCATCGGCGAGGTCGCCGCCGGCAGCCCGATCCTCGCCGCCGAGCACATCGACCGCTACTGCCCGCTGCCGCCGGACTATTTCACCCCCCGAGCGGACTACCTGCTGCGCGTGCGCGGGCTGTCGATGAAGGACGTCGGCATCCTGGAAGGTGACCTGCTGGCGGTGCATCGTACCGAGCGCATCCGCAACGGCCAGATTGTGGTGGCCCGGCTGGAGGATGAGGTGACGGTCAAGCGCTTCCAGCGCGACGGCCACCACGTCACCCTGGAGGCCGAGAACCCCGACTTCGCCCCCATCACCCTGGACCTGCGCCGCGACAGCCTGGATATCGAGGGCGTCGGCGTCGGGGTCATTCGCGGCGGCAACGGCCAGGCCCTGGGCTAGTCGCCGTTCCACTGACGTCGTGCCAGCGCCTGCCCGCCCATGCCAGCACCTGTACGCAAGATCCTGCATGCCGACTGCGACTGCTTTTACGCCGCGGTCGAGATGCGTGACAACCCCGCCCTGCGGGACATACCGCTGGCGGTGGGCGGCGCGCGCGAGGGCCGTGGCGTCATCACCACCTGCAACTATCCGGCACGCAAGTTCGGCATCCACTCAGCGATGCCGACCGCCCGCGCCCTGCGTCTGTGCCCAGAACTGACGCTGGTACCACCGGACTTCGACAAGTACCGCGAGGTGTCGAGGCAGATTCAGGCCATCTTCCATGAGCTGACGCCGCTGGTCGAACCGCTATCGCTCGACGAGGCCTATCTGGACGTCAGCGACGTCGAGGGATTCAAGGGCAGCGCCACCTGGATGGCACGCTGGCTGAAGGAGGAGTGTCTGGCGCGCACCGGCATCACGGTGTCGGTGGGGGCGGCACCGTCCAAGTTTCTGGCCAAGATCGCCAGCGACTGGGACAAGCCGGACGGCCTGACGGTGATACCACCCGACCAGGTCGAAAGCTTCGTGCTGGCCCTGCCGGTGCGCAAGCTCCACGGTGTGGGGCCGGCCACCGGCGCCCGCCTTGACGCGCTGGGCATCACCACCTGCGAGCAATTGCGCGAACAGCCCATCGACAGGCTGCTGGATGAGTTCGGCAAATTCGGGCGACGCCTCTACGAACTTGCCCGCGGCATCGATGATCGTCCGGTCAAGGTAGAGCGCGAACGCAAGTCGATCAGCGTCGAAAGCACCTATAGCCGGGACCTGCCGGATCTGCCGACGGCCCAGCAGGCGCTGGTCACCCTCTGCGAGAAGTTGAAGGCGCGCATCGACCGCAATGGACGCCCGCCCCTGGCCGGCGTGTTCGTCAAGGTACGCTTTGACGACTTCACCACCACCACCCTGGAATCGAAGGGCCTGGAGCCGGATCTGGCCAGCTACCGCCAACTGCTCGACCAGGCCTGGCAACGCGCCCACCGCCCGGTACGCCTGCTAGGCGTCGGCGTGCGCCTGGTGCCGCAGGAGGCCAGGCAACAGCTGTCATTGCCGTTTTGACGTGTGGCCATCCAGCGCCACTGGCATGCCAAGCAGGTAGCGTCTCAGCACGCGGTGCTCTTCCGGTGTCATCGAGTCGGTCCACAGCCAGTGGGTATGCCCCTGCCAGCGCAGGGCGATCAGCCTGGCGCCGACGCTTTCGCAGGTCAGCTCGATCTCGCGCCAGTCGGCGTCTGGGCAAAGCCGCCCGGAGATGTCCGCAGCTGGCGCCAATGGACGCCATTGCCAACGCCCAGGCACCGGGGGCCGGGGCTTGCCCCACCAGCGCACAAGCGCCTGACACAAAGCGCGCAACAGGCGTCGATGACGATGCTGCCAGACAGCAAGCCCCGTAGCTTCGACCTGCTCGTCATCGACAGCGCCTAGCGGCGCCACAGATGTCGCTGCTGGCTCATTCTCGACCAGGCACCTTAGCTGCACCTGGAG
>DJIP01000253.1:3056-9886 GCA_002433675.1 Halomonas halophila | reverse complement strand
AATACCGCACCCACCGGGGCTTTCTCGATTCAGTGAACGTGCGCCCATGCTGAATTTGAATGATCTTTCAAAGACCTTTAGGGTATTGCACCTTTCTGCGCCTCAACGGTGAAAGCTGGCATGCTGTTCGGCCGTGGGGATGCGGCAAGGAGTGCCGCCCCTGACGCAGCCGCGCCAGCGCTGGACGATGAACGCCGACGCCAGGATGCAACGTGACGTCGACCTTCATCGTTCGACCGGCTGGACGTGTTTACGCAACCCAACAAGGCACCCCTACCCATGAGCGAGAACCGATCCGTCAAGATCAAGGTTCGCGGGCTGAGCAAGGTCTTCGGCGACCAGCCGAAGAAGGCACTCAAGCTACGCGATGAAGGGCTCAAGCGTCCTGAAATCCTGGACAAGACCGGCCAGACCCTGGGCCTGTCGAACATCGACTTCGACGTCCATGAAGGCGAACTGCTGGTGATCATGGGCCTCTCAGGCTCGGGCAAGTCGACCCTGATCCGCTGCCTCAATCGGCTGATCGAGCCCACCGAAGGCGAGATCATCATCGACGGCGAGGACATTCCGCAGCTCTCCGACAAGGCACTGCTGGAGTGCCGCCGCCGTCACTTCTCGATGGTCTTCCAGAACTTTGCCCTGTTCCCCCATCGGACCGTGCAGCAGAACGCGGAGTTCGGGCTGGAGATTCGCGGGATCGATGCCGACACCCGCACCAAGACCGCCCGTGACGCCCTGACCCAGGTCGGGCTGAATGGCTGGGAAGACGCCTACCCCAACCAGCTGTCCGGCGGCATGCAGCAGCGTGTCGGCCTGGCCCGGGCGCTGGCCAATGACTCCACCGTGCTGCTGATGGACGAGGCCTTCTCGGCGCTCGACCCGCTGATCCGCAAGGATATGCAGCAGGAGTTGCTGGAACTCCAGCACCGCATGAAGAAGACCACGGTGTTCATCACCCACGACCTGGACGAAGCGCTGAACATCGGTGACCGCATCGTCCTGCTCAAGGACGGTGAGGTGGTGCAGATCGGCACGCCGGAGGAGATCCTGACGAAGCCGGCCGACGACTACGTCGAGCGCTTCATCGAAGGCGTCGACATGTCCCGGGTGCTGACCGCCGAGAGCGCCATGCGCCCGGTGCGTGCCACCGCCCGCGAGGACGACGGCCCGCGTACCGCACTGCGCAAGATGAAAGAAAACGCCATGGACTCGATCTACGTCACCAGCCGCGATCGCAAGCTCAAGGGACTGGTCGAGGCCGACGCCGCCAACAGCGCCATCCAGAACGGACAGGATCGACTGGATAGCGTGATGACCCAGGACTTCCGCACCGTGGGTCCCGACGAGCCGCTGCACAATCTGTTCGCGCTGTTCAACGAAAAGAGCTTCCCCATCGCCGTCATCGACGACGAGCGACGCCTGCTGGGCGTGGTGGTCAAGGGCGCGGTACTGGATGAACTGGCACAGGCAGGAGACCACTAATGGCGATCGAGATTCCTCGCATTCCCCTCGGTGACTGGATCGAGACCGGCCTGAGCTGGCTGACCACCGAATACTCTGCCGTCACCCGCGGCATCTCGCGGATTACCCAGACCGGTATCGACGGCCTCAATGACGCCCTGATGTGGCTGCCCGACTGGGCCCTGCTGGTGATCATCGCCGGGCTGTGCTGGAAGATGGCTAGTCCCCGGCTCGCCATCGGCGCGGTTCTCGGTCTCGGCCTGATCTGGAACCTGGACCTGTGGGATCCGATGATCGAGACCCTGACCCTGGTGGTGATCGCCACCCTGGTGGCGGTGGTCATCGCCTTGCCGGTGGGTATCGCCGCGGCGCTGTCCGATCGACTCTATCGTCTGATCATGCCGGTGCTGGACTTCATGCAGACCATGCCGGCCTTCGTCTACCTGATCCCGGCGATTCCGTTCTTCGGCATCGGCTCGGTGTCGGCGATCTTTGCCACCGTGATCTTTTCCATGCCGCCTGCCATCCGCTTCACCACCCTGGGCATCCGCCAGGTACCGGTGGAGCTGATCGAGGCCGCCGATGCCTACGGCGCCACCCGCGGCCAGAAGCTGGTCAAGGTACAGCTGCCGCTGTCGCTGCCGACGGTGATGGCCGGCATCAACCAGACCATCATGCTGGCCCTGTCGATGGTGGTGATCGCCGCCATGATCGGCGCCGATGGCTTGGGCAGCGAGGTCTGGCGAGCCATCCAGCGACTGCGTCCGGGCGATGGCTTCGAGGCCGGCATCGCGGTGGTCATCCTGGCGATGCTGCTGGATCGCCTGACCCAGTCCCTGCGCAAGGAGCGCAAGCAGTAAACGCTCGACGCGGGCTCCCTCGGTCGGGGGAGCCTGCGGGGCGGCATTTGCAAGACACTGTCGCCTGCTTCACGCTAATACCTCTTATCGCAAGGAGAGTCGCACCATGTCACCCAAGGCAACTCGTTCTCTCGGTCTGGCCCTGGCCATCAGCGCCGCCGCCACCAGTGTTCACGCCCAGGACAAGGGTTCCGTGCACCTGGCCTACGTCGAGTGGTCGTCCACCGTGGCGTCGACCAACGTGGTTCGTGCTGTGCTCGAACAGGCCGGCTACGAGGTCGAGACCTCCGCACTGTCTGCCGCGGCCATGTGGCAGTCCGTCGCCAGCGGCGACGCCGACGCTCTGCTCGCCGGCTGGCTGCCGACCACCCACGAGGACTACTACGCGCGCCTCCAGGACCAGCTGGTCGATGCCGGCGTCAACCTCGACGGTACCAAGCTGGGCCTTGCGGTTCCGGCAGATTCCGAGGTCGACTCCATTGACGAGCTCAATGAGCACGCCGACCAGTTCAACGGCGAGATCATCGGTATCGATCCCGGCGCCGGCCTGATGCGTCTGACCGAGGAAGTGGTCGATGCCTACGAGCTCGACCTGGACCTGCGCACCGGCAGCGGCGCGACCATGACCGCCGCACTGGGCAGCGCCATCGACCGTGGCGAGCCGATCGTGGTCACCACCTGGACCCCGCACTGGATGTTCGCCCGCTGGGACCTCAAGTACCTCGAGGATCCCCAGGGCGTCTACGGTGGTGCCGAACAGATTCACACCATCGTCCGTCAAGGCCTCGAAGAGGACATGCCGGAGGCCTACGCCATCCTCGAGAACTTCGAGTGGACCACGGAAATGATGGGTGAAGTCATGCTGATGAATCAGGAAGACGACACCGATCCCTACGAAAACGCCCAGAAGTGGGTCGAGGATAACCAGGACGTGGTCAAGGAGTGGCTCGGCGAGGCCTGAGTCCGCTAAATGCCACGCCACCGTCATGATGCTGTGGCAATGGTCAGGGGTGCCCCGGGGCGCCCCTGCTGTCGTTGCGACCAGCACCCGCGTCGCCCACACCATAGCAGCGGTCGCCGGCAGAACCTTGGGGCCGAAACGATCGTGGCAAGCTGATCCAGGCGTGCCCAGGCGCCCCTGGAACACAAGCCGTTGACGGCACAACTGGAAAGCTGGCGCAGGCAGGCCACACTTCAGGCAGGCTGGACCGAGCCGTATCGATGGTGGAAGAGCCAGCCGCGACCCCGCTCCGAGTCGATGGCGTGACGCCAAAAGTTACCATTTTCAACGCAAGGGAGATCGCACGTGGAAAAAGACCCCAACCACAAGCCTTCGTCCGCCGACACCGGCAGCGAGGGTATTCCGGCCCCGGATGGGCCAGCCAACCTGATTGATACGGACTACGTCATCGGTCAGGACAATATCGTCACCAAGTCCTTCGGCGTGGACGTGGACCTGCACGGCAAGGTGTTCACCGTCTCGTCGCTGCTGATCCTGGTCTTCGTGATCCTGACCCTGGCCTTTCAGGGCGACGCCGAGCCGTTCTTCAACGGTGTCCGCGGCTGGCTGACCAGCAACCTGTCCTGGGTCTTCCTGCTCGGCGGCAATATCTTTGTGCTGCTGTCGCTGGTACTGATCTTCACCCCGCTTGGCAAGGTCCGCATCGGTGGTGCCGAGGCCACGCCCGACTACAGCTACATGGGCTGGTTCGCCATGCTGTTCGCCGCCGGCATGGGCATCGGTCTGATGTTCTATGGTGTGTCCGAGCCGATGACCCATTTCTCCACCGCGCTCGGGGGCACTTCGGTCGGCGAAAACGGCATACGTACCGACTGGGCTCCGCTGGGCGCCGCCGCCGGTGACGAACAGGCCGCGGTCGATCTCGGCATGGCGGCAACCATCTTCCACTGGGGTCTGCACCCCTGGGCGGCCTACGCCATCGTCGGCCTGTCACTGGCCATCTTCGCCTTCAACAAGGGTCTGCCGCTGACCATGCGCTCGGTGTTCTACCCGATCCTGGGCGAGCGCGTATGGGGCTGGCCGGGCCACCTGATCGACATCCTGGCGGTCTTTGCCACCCTGTTCGGTCTGGCCACCTCGCTGGGGCTCGGCGCCTCCCAGGCTGCCGCCGGCCTGAACGAGCTGTTCGGTACGCCGAATACCGACACCACCATGGTGCTGCTGATCGCCGGCATCACCGCTGTCGCCCTGTGTTCCATCATGCTTGGCGTCGAGAAGGGTGTGCAGCGCCTGTCCCAAGTGAACATGGTGCTGGCCTTCCTGCTGCTGGCCTTCGTGATCCTGGTGGGCCCGACCCTGGCCATCGCCACCGGCTTCTTCACCAACCTGGGCCACTACCTGGCCGAGCTGCCGGCGCTGTCCAACCCCTTCGGTCGCGAGGACGCTAACTTCGTCCAGGGCTGGACCGCCTTCTACTGGGCCTGGTGGATCTCCTGGTCTCCGTTCGTCGGCATGTTCATCGCCCGGGTCAGCCGTGGTCGCACCGTGCGTGAGTTCCTCACCGCCGTGCTGCTGGTCCCGACCCTGGTGTCCGTGCTGTGGATGACCTCCTTCGGCGGTACCGCCATCGAGCAGTACATCACCGATGGCTTCCAGGGCGTTCAGGACGCCGCTCTCGAGCTCAAGCTGTTCGCCATGCTCGGTGAGCTGCCGCTGGCCTCGATCACCTCCTTCATCGGCATCGTGCTGGTCATCGTGTTCTTCGTGACCTCTTCGGACTCCGGTTCGCTGGTCATCGACTCGATTACCGCAGGCGGCAAGGTCGACGCACCCAAGCCCCAGCGCGTGTTCTGGGCCATCATCGAAGGCGCTATCGCCATCGCCCTGCTGCTGGGCGGCGGCCTTACCGCCCTGCAGGCGGCGGCGGTCTCGACCGGCCTGCCGTTCACCCTGGTGCTGCTGGTGGCCTGCTACGCCATCATCAAGGGTTTGATGAGCGAGCCCAAGGCGGTCTAGACCTGCCTGGCAATGACAGCAAGTGCATGAAAAAAAGCGGCAGCCCTCGGGCTGCCGCTTTTCTGTTGTGCGCTCGGCATCACAATACCGCCTGGTTCAGCTCCACAGCATGCCGATGGGCGTCTCCGGCGCGTAGTTACCGGCTACTTGTGCCTGCAGCAATTCCGCCGTGGCGATGGCGTCGGTCAGGGCGTGGTGGCCATGATAATGCGGTAGCCCGTAGCGCAGCCGACTGTCGTGCAGGCGGATCGACCTGGGGGGTCGCCCCATCCAGCGACGGAAGCGTGCCATGTTCGACTGACGGTGGATGCGCGCCTCCAGCGACATGGTGTCGATCACCGGGAAGCTCAGCGACTCCTTCCAGGCCGCACGTACCGCGGCGTCCAGAAAGGACCTCTCGATATGGCGAAAGTGCACCACCAGCAGGTGCCCGGCCATGGCACGGAAGACATCGGCGAGCACCTCCTCGATCCGCGGTGCCCCCTGAATATCGGCGTGGGTGATGTGGTGAAAGGTCACCGACTCGGCATTCAGGGTGCGATGGGGGCGCACGACCCAGTAGCGTCGCTCGGCCAGCCGAATGCGCGACAGCGAGAAGGGAACCAGGCCGATGGAGACGATCTCGTCACGCCTGGGATCGAGCCCGGTGGTCTCCAGGTCCAGTGCCATCAGCGGCGCTTCCTGAATCGGCAGGATCGGCGACAGATCGGCCCCGGCGAAGAAGTCCACCAGCGCCTGCTGGCGGCTCTTCTGACGTCGGGCGACCAGGTAGTCGTGCCAATCCGGCGCCGAGCGTGTCTTGGGGCGAAGCAACGGCATGGCGGCTACCTGCTGGTCAGGGGATAACGGAACTTGAGGAACTTCTGGGCGTTGCTGAGCGCCTGAAAAGCATCCTTGAGGTTGTGGCGCTCCTCGCTGGAGACGTTCTCTGGCTCGATATTGTTGTCCGGCTCGTGCTCATGCTCCAGATCGATGACCTGGTGACGAATTCGCGACATGGACAGAAACTCCAGTGCGTAGCGCAACTTGTCACTGACCCCAGGCGCCAGCAACTGGGTGCGATCGATGTCATTCAGGCGGTCAAAGCTGTTCTGGGCGCGGGAGCCGCAGGCCAGGGCATGGATACGGATCAGGTCCACCATCGGCGCCGTGCCACGACGCTTCAGATTGATCGAGTTGTTGTGCTTGCCGTCCTTCTCCATCACGAAGGTGCGGAAGATACCCAGCGGCGGCGTCCGATTGAGGGCGTTGCGCGCCATGGCGGAAAGAAAGCGCTTGTGCTTCGACGCCTTGATGGCGACCAGATCCTGCAATTCCTCCACCAGCGGATTGTCGCCGTGGACCGTGTCCAGGTCGAAGAAGATCGAGCTGTGCAGCAACCCTTCCGGTGACGGCCGCTCGATCCATTCGGTGAAGTAGCCCTTCCACACCGACAGCGGCTGGCGCCACTTCGGATTGGTGGCCATCACGTCCCCCTTGCAGTAGGTATAACCGCAGGCGGCCAGGCCATCGCTGACCCGCTTGGCCATGGT
>DJIP01000253.1:0-2672 GCA_002433675.1 Halomonas halophila | reverse complement strand
TTGTCCTGGTCGGTGACGATGCTCTGCTCGTTACGCGCCATCGAGCCCAGCGCCATGAAGCAGTATGGCACCGGTGGCGGCCCGAGCTCCTCTTCCGCCATCTCCAGAAGCCGCCGGGTGAAGCTGCGTCCAATGGTCGACAGCGCCTTGCCCACCATCTGCGAGTCGGCACCGTCGTGAACCATGCGCACAAAGGCGGCCTGGACGTCCGGCGCCAGCTTGGCCAGACACTCCACCGACGGTTGATGGAAGATGTTGCTGACCAGATAGAGGCTGCTCTGGGTCTCGTAGCGAATGATGTCGGAGAGGTGCACGATGCCCACCGGCGAACGGCGGTGCATCACCGGCAGGTGGTGGATATTGTTGCGCAGCATGCACAGCATCGCCTCCTGCACCGACTCGTCGGACTGCACCGCGATCAGGCGGCGACCGGCGACCTCGCCCACCGGGGTATCCGGCGACAGCCCTTCGGCCACCACCTTGGTGCGAAAGTCGCTGTCGGTCAGGATCCCGGTGACCTGCCAGTAGCCACCTTCACTGTCCTTGAAGGTGTAGCGCGGGTTGTTCTCTGGCTTGTCCAGCACCAGCACCGCCGATGCCTGGGACTCGCTGATCTGGCGGGCGGCCTCCTGCACCGTGGCCCGCGCCTCGACCATGACGGGGTAGCGGCTCAGCAGCTTGCGAATCCGCGTCACCATCATGTCGTTGTTCTTGCGCTGACTTTCCACCGCCGTCTCGAGCCGAGGACGATCCACCTCGACGAACTCGGCAAACTGCTCGTCGGCCTCGCATAGATGGTGAAACATCGACTCCGGTATGAAGTAGATCAGGCTGTCTTCGAGCGCCCTGGCCGGGAAGCGCACACGACTGTGGCGCAGCAGGCTGAAGTGGCCAAAGATATCGCCCTCGCCCAGCAGGTTGTAGAGCTCACCGTTGCGCCGGGTGACCTCCACCGCTCCGCTGCGGATATAGCAGAACTCCTGATGCACGGCGTCAAGCTCAAGAATGGTCGAGCCGGCCTTGAAGTAGCTGACCTGAACCTGCCCGGCGACCTCGTCCAGCAACTCCTCCGACAGCCCGTCAAAGGGCGCAAAGCGCCCCATATGCTGGCTGATTTCCAACAGTTCCGCTTCCATGGTGTCCTCCGCGCGGTCGCCGTGGCTGGCAGCAGGACGCTCCCTGGTCCCCCACCTTCTGACTATCGGAAGCATGGAGCCGAGGCCAGCGGCTGTAAAGCATTAGCAGTATCTTGATCGGCCTGTACAAACAACAACGCCCGCCGACCTCGAGGGCAGCGGGCGTCGCTTCAGGCGGCCAGTCGCCTTGACTGGCGCGAGTGGCGGTCAGCTCAGGACTGCGCCATCTCCTGGACGCGCTTCATCATGTCCGGGTTCTGCTGGATGGCCTGGCCGATGGCGTTGAAGGTCTCGACCTCGAGCCCGCTCTGCTGGACGGCTTCAACCATCTTCTGGTTGGCCTCGGTGCGTACATCCTGCTGAGCCTGCTGGCCTTCGGCCTCCTGCAGCTGCTGGGTGTAGTCCTGGGAAATCGCGGCGATCTCCTTGGAAGCGTCGGCGAATTTCTCGAGCTGGGCATCGGAGAAATTCTGCGCCTGAGCTGCAGCCTCGACGTCAGCGTTGCCTGACGCCTGCGCGTTTGCATCCTGGGCATGGGCGGTGGCGCTCATCAGACCAGCAGAAAGCAGGGCGGCGGTAATCAGGGCGGTGAATCGTTGCATGAAGTCCTCCAGGAGGTGGTTGAGAATTCGTCAATCGCTCGCCCATTGTGACGACGCAGTTGCATGAGGGTTCCCCACAATCGTGTTACGAAATGCAAGCCATTTTCGCCCTCGCGTCGCCTGTCGGCGACAGTCAAAAGAGGCCAGGTCGGGGCGCGGGGATAGGGGACCATGATACGCCATGCACTCCTCTGGCGAAGTGCAGAAAAGGCGTATTGCCTGACTCATCCCAAGATCTTGCAAAAACGCCTCCGGCCAGGACGGCCAGAGGCGTTGTCATGACACCGCCCGACTAGCCGTAGGCCAGGTTGGGCAGCCAGGTGACCAGCGCCGGGAACATGATCACCAGCAACAGGCCCAGCGCTTGCAGCGCAAGGAAGGGAAAGGACGAGCGGAAGATCTGACCCATGGTGATATGCGGCGGACAGACCCCCTTGATATAGAACAGCGCATAGCCAAACGGCGGACTGAGGAAGGACATCTGCATATTGACCAGGTAGATCACCCCGAACCACAGCGAGACGTCCGTGGGGTCCACCCCGGGCAGGCCAAATACCCCGGTGAAGTCCAGCCCCTTGATCAGCGGCACGAAGATCGGTACCGCCAGCAGCAGGATACCGACCCAGTCCAGGAACATCCCCAGTGCCACCAGCAGCACCATCATCAGCGCCAGCACCGCGTAAGGGCCAAGCCCTGCCCCGGCGATCAGCTCCTGCACGAAGGTCTGGCCACCCTGCAGGATGTAGAAGCCGACGAAGATGCTGGCACCGAAGATGATCCACATGACCATGGCGGTCGCCACCAGGGTGGTCATGCAGGCGGCGTGCAGGTTGGGCCAGGTCAGCCGCTTGTGCATCGCCGCCACCACCAGCGCACCGAAGGTGCCGATGCCCGCCGCCTCCACCGGGGTCGCCACCCCGGTGAAGATGATGCC
>DJIP01000139.1 GCA_002433675.1 Halomonas halophila | reverse complement strand
GGCATGCGCTACTGCATCAACTCGGCGTCGCTCAGGTTCATCCATCGCGATGACATGGAAGCCGAGGGCTACGGCGAATATCTGAATCAAGTGGAGGAGGTCTGAACATGGCACAACAACGCGCGGTTCTCGCAGGCGGATGCTTCTGGGGCATGCAGGATCTGATTCGCCAGTTGCCTGGGGTAGAAGGCACCCGTGTCGGCTACACCGGTGGCGACGTGCAAAACGCCACCTATCGTAACCACGGCACCCACGCCGAGGGCATCGAGATCCTGTTCGATCCTGACGTGATCAGCTATCGCAAGCTGCTGGAGTACTTTTTCCAGATCCATGACCCGACCACGCCCAATCGCCAGGGCAACGACCGTGGCATGTCCTACCGCTCGGCTATCTACTACCTGGATGAAGAGCAGAAGCGTGAAGCGCTCGACACCATCGCCGACGTGGACGCCTCGGGCCTGTGGCCCGGCAAGGTGGTCACCGAGGTCGAGCCGGTGGGGGATTTCTGGGAGGCCGAACCCGAGCACCAGGACTACCTGCAGCGCATTCCCCACGGCTACACCTGTCACTTCCCGCGCAAGGACTGGGTACTGCCCAGGCGCACCGAAGAGGCCTGATGCGCGTCGCCTGATAACGCCAACAAGGCCAGCAAGGCCATTGCATCGCAGCACCCACCAGCGCCGCCCTTCGGGGCGGCGCTGTCGTGTCCGGCTGGTGGTGTCCTGTCCGGGCTCTATGCCAGGGGAGCCGCGGGCTTGTGCCAGCGGGGCTCAACGTCGCGGATGGACGCCACCGACGTGGGCGTGCTCCAGCGTCGCGGGAGGATCGACCGGCTGGGACAGTTCATTGAGGATGCCGCACTCGCCGACCTTGCCCTGGCCTGCGCAGCGACGGCGCAGGCCTTCCAGTTCGGCCTTGAGCCTGGAGAGCTGAGCGATCCTCTGCTCGACGTGTCCCAGGTGCGCCTCGATCAGGGCGTCGGCCTCCTCGCAGGGCTGATCGGGATCGTCCTGACACGCCAGCAGTGCGCGGATCTCGTCCAGCGTCATATCCAGGGCGCGGCAGTGACGAATAAAGTCCAGACGCTCGGCGTGGGCCTCACGATAGAGTCGATAGTTGCCTTCGCTGCGCGCAGGCTCGGGCAACAGGCCCTCGCGCTCGTAGTAGCGCACCGTCTCCACCTTGACGCCGCTGCGTCTTGCCAGTTCGCCGATCTTCATGGGTCTTCCTCTCGCCAAACGTCCGTCCATCCCGGCCAGGCATCGACTGTCTTGCGCCAGCCCTTGACCCTATAGTGACTACAGGGTGTCAACTCTGATTCAGAGACCCGATTGGAGTTCCCAGGATGGTAGATTCCACTGAAGAGCGCAGTGCGAAAAGTGCGAGCCAAGCCGGCTGCTGCGCTTCCCGGAGCGCAGACGGCGAGTCCAGCGTTAACGCAAGACCGGCAAGCATAGATGCCTGCTGCGGCTCCGACGCCAGGACCGAAACAACAAGCGAAACCAGGACGGCAAGCGCTGGCAGTTGCTGCGCCTCCAGAGCCACGCCCCGCACTGAAACCAAGACCGAAACCAGAGCCGAAACCAGGCGCGACACAACAAGCGAAACCAGGACGGTGGGTACCAACACCTGCTGCGGGGCAGCCAAGACTGCCGACACCCAACAGAGCCGCGAACCGTCACCCTCAGCCAGCCGTCTTGCGCTGATCATCGACGAGATGTGCTGCCCCACTGAAGAGGGCGTGCTCCGAAAGGCGCTGGCCGATCTTCCCGGGGTCGAGGCGCTGAACTTCCAGCTGATGCAGCGTCGTCTGGTCGTCCATCACAATGGTGTCGATCGGGACGCCCTGACCGCACGTGTCCGTGACACCGGCATGACGCCTCGCTTCGAGGATGACCAAGGCGACGGCGACGCCCAAGATTCCCGCAGCACCACGACGACGCCCTGGGGGCGCCTCGCGCTGGCCGGCCTGCTGGCCCTGGGCGCCGAGGCCATGGGCTGGCTCGGGGTGACCGTGGGCTGGCTTACGCCGCTGCTGGCCATCGTCGCCATCGCTATGGTCGGCCTCCCTACCTGGAAAAAGGGCCTTGTGGCGCTGCGCCACGGCACCCTCAACATCAATGCGCTGATGAGCGTGGCGGTGACCGGCGCCGTGCTGATCGGTCACTGGGCCGAGGCGGCCATGGTGATCGTGCTGTTCACCCTGGCCGAGCACCTCGAGGCCAGGTCGCTTGCACGCGCGCGCCAGGCTATCTCCGGCCTGCTCGACCTGGCCCCGCCCAAGGCCCGGGTGCTGGATCAGGGAGAATCTGGCAGCGGCGAGTGGCGCGAGATCGACGCCGACGACGTCGTCATCGGTGATCTGGTCAGGGTTCACGCCGGCGAGCGTCTGGCGCTGGACGGCGAGATCGTGCGCGGCGACCCCAGCCTCGACGAGGCGCCGATCACAGGCGAGAGCCTGCCGCGTGATCGCTCCCTCGGCGAGAGCGTCTACGCCGGCTCCATCAACCTGGCCGGTGACTTCGACTACCGGGTCACCCGGCGGGCCAATGACACCACCCTGGCGCGCATCATCCACGCGGTGGAAGAAGCCCAGTCCCGTCGCGCACCTACGCAGCGCATCATCGATCGCTTCGCCGCCATCTACACCCCGGTGGTTTTCGTGCTGGCCGGGCTGGTCGCGCTGGGCTGGCCACTGCTCGGCCTGGGCCCCTGGCTCGACGGTGTCTATCGTGCCCTGGTGCTGCTGGTCATCGCCTGTCCCTGTGCGCTGGTGATCTCCACCCCGGTTACGGTGGTCAGCGGCCTCGGCGCCGCCGCGCGCCAGGGTATCCTGATCAAGGGCGGAGTCTTTCTCGAGCAGGCCACCCGGCTTACCCACCTGGCGCTGGACAAGACCGGCACCCTGACCGAGGGCAAGCCAAGGCTGGTGCGCTCAGCTGCGCTCGGTGACAGCAGCGACGCCGAGGGACAGCGCCTGGCCCTCGCCCTGGCGGAGCGCTCCAACCATCCGGTGTCCCGCGCCCTGGT
>DJIP01000056.1 GCA_002433675.1 Halomonas halophila | reverse complement strand
CCAGGGTGACCAGCACCAGCAGCATTACCAGAATCAACGCCAGAGCGCTTGCCAGGTTGGGCTCGAGGAACAGATCGCCAGCCACCAGGTTGGCGATGCGAATGGTCATCAGGTTGTAGCTGGTGTTGACCAGCGCGTAGACGGTGGCGTAGGCGCCCATGGCGTTGGCGAACAGTACCGTGAAGGTGCCGGCCAGGGCCGGCCACAGCACCGGTAGACCGATGCGCTGCCAGTAGGCGATGCGCCCGGCGCCGAGCAGGCTGGCGGCATCACGCCATTCGGCCTTGAGCCCGGCGAAGGCCGGGAACAGCAGCAGGATACCCAGCGGAATCTGGAACCAGGTGTAGATGACGATCAGCCCACCGGTGGAATAAAGACGCACGTCTTCGATGATGCCGAGTCGTTGGAGCGCCAGGGTCAGTACGCCATTGGCTCCCAGCAGGATGATAAAGGCGAAGGCCAGGGGCACGCCGGCAAAGTTGGAGGTCATGTTGGTGAAGGCGATCATCGCTCGCCTCAGACGTCCGCCGGAACGTACCAGGGCGTGGCAGGTCAGGGTGGCGATGGCCAGGCCGATGGCGCTGGACACCAGCGAGATGGTCAGGCTCTTCCAGATCGCCTGGCGGAAGAACGCCGACTGGGCGATCTCCTGAAAGTGGCCAAGTCCCCAGTCGCCGTTGACGTTGAAGGCGCTGATCGCGACCCAGGCCATCGGCGCCAGCTGGAAGGCGGTGAATATCACGGCGAAAGGCACAAGCCACAGCCAGGCCGGTAGGGGCGCCTTCACGATCCGGACTCCTCGTTGCAGGTGGCGTGCGCGGTGGGCGCGGCGCCGGTGATACTGGACGCGGCCAGCAGCTCGGGATGCCAGGGCTTGTCGTGGGAGAGTCCAAGGACGCTTGCCAGGGTGCCGCATAGGTGGGTCTGGCGGACGACCCGTCCGGCGGGGTCGGCAAAGGCATCACCGAACAGCCACAGAGGCACCCGGCGTTCTTCTTCCAGCAGACCCGAGTGGGAACGATCGGCGTTCATGCCGTGGTCGGCGGTGATCATCACCTGGCAGCCGTCGGCCAGCCAGCGTGGCAGGTAGTCGGCCAGGGCGATGTCGGCGTGGCGGGCGGCGTTTCTGTACTGGGGCGAGTCGCCGCCGTGACGGTGGCCGGTGTCGTCGATGTTCATGCTGTGAACCAGCAGGAAGTCCGGCGCGTGGCGTTGCCTCAGGGCCTCGGCGTCGCTGAACAGGTGATCGTCCGGATAGTGGTCCTGCCAGTAGAAGATGCCGGCCTGGATGGCCGCAGCAGGGTCGTCGAGAAAACGGTCGCGGGTGCGCTCGAAGGGCGCCTTGACGTAGAGCTCACTGACCCAGTGATAGGCTGCCGCAGCGGTGGCAAGGCCCTGGCCGCGGGCCAGGTCGAACAGGCTGATGCCACGGGAGCGACGCACGATGTCGTTGTGCACCACCCCGGAGTCCACCGGGCGATCGCCGGTCAGCAGGCACTCGTAGAGCGGCCGAGACATGGCCGGCAGCTCGCAGTCGAGGTGGGTGGTGTAGCCGCGGCCGGCCTCCACCAGGGCGCTCAAGTGGCCCATGGCGTGATGGCCGACGGCGTGATTGAGGCCGTCCAGCACCACCAGTATGACGGGTCTGGTCATGATGTCTCCCGGCCGCGCGGCAATACAGGGCGCGGCGCTGTGGCGATAAGGCGTGGAATGCGCCGAAGACAGGCCTCGTGGGCACTGTCTTCGGCGGTCGATCGTTGTAGCGGGGCTATCCTCAGTGCTTGATCACTGCTGGTGGATCAGCACCTCGGACTGCCACTGGCGCGGCAGCACCTTGGCGCTCTGTTCCCAGGCGGCAAAGTCCTGGATCGGGCGGGCGCTGGCGTACTGCTCGTTGGGCAGCAGCTTGGCGGCGATATCGTCGGGCAGGGTCAGGTGCTCGGCGCGGATCGGGCGAGCGTAGCCCTCGGCCAGGTTGAACTGGCCTTCGTCGGACAGGATGTACTCACGGGCCAGCTTGGCGGCATTGGGGTGCTGGGCGTGGGTGTTGATGATGGTGGCGTAGCCGGAGGTCACCGAAGCGTCCGAGGGGATCACCACCTCGAAGGCGTCACGGTCGATCTGGTCGCGGTAGTTCAAGGCGTTGAAGTCCCACAGCAGGGCCACTTCCACTTCGCCCTTCTCCAGGTTGGCGATGGACACGTCGGCCAGCGACAGTCGGCCCTGCTCGGCCAGTTCGGCGAACAGCTCGAGGCCCGGAGCCAGGTCGCCCTCGTCGCCACCGGCAGCGTAGGCGGCGGCGAGCACCGCATTGTTGGCCTGGGAGGCCTGGCCCACGGCGCCCACCGATACCGAGTAGTCGCCCTCACGCAGGTCGGCGAAGGAGCTCGGACGCTGGTCCTCTTCCACCAGGTTCTTGTTGATCATCAGCGCAATGGTACCGGTGTAGCCGAGCATCCAATGGCCATCTTCGTCCTTGGCCCAGTCGGGGATCTCGTCCCAGGTGGTGGGCTTGTAGGGCTGGGTCACCCCCTGCTGCACCGCGATCGGTCCGAAGGCGAAGCCGACGTCGCCGATATCGGCGGTGGCGTTCTCGCCCTCGGCCTTGAACTTGGCGACTTCCTCGGCGGAGCTCATGTCGGTATCGGTGTGCGCCAGGCCGTAGACGCTTTCGAGGTCGGCCCAGGTGTCCTTCCAGTTGGCCCAGGTGTCGGGCATGCCGACGCTGTCGACGCGGCCTTCCTGCTTGGCGGCCTCGATCAGCGACTCAAGCTCGGCGGCGTTTGCCTGGGCGGCGGTGGACAGCAGGCCAACGCAGGCCAGGGCGGTCAGGGTCGGGTAACGCAGAGAAGTGACGATCACGGGAGGGTCTCCGGGTCAGGGGCGTGAAGTCGACGGAAACCGATGCGCCTTTCTGGTCTAGATCAGTTTCCGTTGACGATCACCCTAAGGAGCTAGCGTGACAGCCTCGTGTCAGTTGCGTGGCAGTCTCGTCTCAGTTCATATGAGCCAGGTAGAGGACAAAAAACCTGGCTCGTTCGAGCACTGTCATCGCCTTGTCACCGGCTTGCCACTAGACTGCTGAAACTACGTTGAACCTTCTTTGGTCTATACCAGAAAGCTGGGCGCCGCCGGAAGCCGCTCGGCGGCGATCCTGGTCAGAGCTTCGAGAGTCCGCCTTGCCTACTGCCCCTGCCGACACCTCGCATGACGCCTCACCCGCCCATCGCCTGCGCGAGCGTCTTGCCCCCTTGCTGAGCCTGGCCGCGACACGGGTCGATCGCCGTCTGCCCAGCGAGCGCGACATGATGGCGCGCCTCCAGACCACCCGCATCACCCTGCGCGAGGCACTCAATGAGCTGGAGGCCGAAGGCTGCGTGTATCGCGAGAATCGGCGCGGCTGGTTCGTGTCGCCGCCACGGCTTCGCTACGACCTGCTGGCCTGCCTGCCGTTTCACGAGATGGTGCGATCCCAGCAGCGCAGCGCCCGCACCCTGTTGCTCAGTGCCGAGGAAGTGATCGCGCCCGTCAAGGTCGCCCGCCGGCTGGGACTCGCCGAAGGCGAGCGTGTCTACCGCATCTGTCGTGCCCGGCTGGTGGACGAACGCCGGGTGCTCTACGTGGAACACCATCTGTTGCCGCGCTGCTTTCCCGCCATCCTGGAGTTCGATCTGGCGCGGGAATCGCTGACCGAGCTCTACCGCCGGGAGTACGGCATCCGGGTCGGGCGGGTCAGCTACGAGCTCGGCACCTGTGTACTGTCCAGCGACGCCGCCAGCGCGCTCAACGCGGTACGTGGCAGCCCCGCCCAGCGCATCACCCGCATCAACCACGACCAGAACGGCCGGGCCATCGACTGCGACGACGAGTACTGGCGCCACGACGCCATCGAGCTGACGCTGTCCGCCGCCCCTCAGGGAGGCTGAGGTGCGAGATCGAGGTGGCTTCGACCTGCGGGGAGGTGCTAGACCGCGGGAGGGCGTTCTTCCAGCAGGTGCCATAGGGGGGCTGCCACCGCTGATTCGTCGCGATGACGATAGCAGGCCACTTCGAGAAAGGGTCCGCCGAGGATTTCCTGCAAGGAAATCAGCTTGCCGCTCTCGAGGTCTTCCTCGATCAGCCCGTGGGGCAGCCAGCCGATGCCGAGTCCGGCAAGGGCGAGCTGACGAATACCAATGGTAAAGGCGGTTTCGCAGACCAGCTCGATCTCGTAGTGGCGCTGGGCATCGAGCAGGTAAGGCGTCGCCAGCGCCTGGCCCAGAAAACTGTCCGGGTCATAGCCGATCAAGGGCAGCCGCTGGCCTTCCTCAAGTTTATGCATGACGCCACCGTGATGATCCGACGCACACACCGGCAACAGCCGTTCGACGCCCAGTGACAGCCGCTCGACGCT
>DJIP01000087.1 GCA_002433675.1 Halomonas halophila | reverse complement strand
CGAGGACGTGGTCTACCTGCTTGAGGGCCTGGGCATCGAGACCACGGTGGACCTTGAACGCATCGCCGCCGTGGGCGACTGGATCACCCGCACCATCGGGCGCCCCAATCGTTCGAAGGCTGGTGTGGCGGTGGTTGCCAAGGGCTGATCTCACGCTCAGTCGCAATGGCCGAGGCCTCTCGGCCATTGTCGTTTCTCCTGTTTTGCCATGTTTCCCCCTCTACCCTCACCCTCTCCTCTGCTTTCTTGTGTCTTTCGCTACCCTTTCCTTTGCCTCGCCGGGGGTACCTGATCTAGATGCTCGGTCCGGCGCAACTGAAACGGCATACCAGCATTCATTCGCGCAAAACGTTTACACCTTCGCTTGTGGTCACTTCGCACGCCGCCTAGCGTTATGCCTTGTAGGACCTTGTAGGAAAAGTGCCTGCGCTCGCCGACGCTACCTCGCCAGCCTGGCAAGCAAAGCACTGACTGCACCGATTGGACCACAGGGAAGCCCTCATGACCCCCGTTCTCGTCTTCTGCCTGATCGCGGCGCTCGGCATCGGCGCCCAATGGCTGGCCTGGCGCTGGAAGGTGCCGGCCATCGTCCTGCTGCTGCTGAGCGGCGTGCTCATCGGCCCGGTAACCGGCGTGCTCGACCCCCGCTCGGTTTTCGGCGACCTGCTCGAGCCGCTGATCGCGGTGGCCGTGGCGATGATCCTGTTCGAGGGCGGCCTGACGCTGAACCTGACGCGACTGAAGGGCGCGGAGCTTGCGGTCAAGCGCCTGGTGTTCTTCGGTGGCCCGCTGGTGTGGCTGCTGGCGACCCTGTCGGGCCACTACATCGGTGGGCTGACCTGGGCATCGGCCTCGGTGCTGGGCGGCATCCTGATCGTCACCGGTCCGACCGTCATCATTCCCCTGCTGCGCCAGGCCAGCCTCAAGCGGCGTCCAGGGGAAATCCTGCGCTGGGAGGCCATCCTCAACGACCCGGTGGGCGCGCTGGCGGCGGTGCTGGCCTTCGAACTCGCCATCGTCCTCAACTCCTCTCACTCGCTGTCGATGACCCTCGGCCATATGGCGCTGGGCATCGCGGTGGCGAGCGCGGTGGGACTGGCCACCGCCTGGGGGCTGATCCGTGCGATCAAGGGCGGCCATATCCCCGAGTTTCTCAAGGTCCCGGTGATCATCTTCTTCGTCATGGCCACCTACGCCCTGCCCAATGCCCTGCTGCACGAAAGCGGCCTGCTGGCGGTCACGGTGATGGGGGTGGTGATCGGTAATTCGTCGCTGTCGTCGCTGGACGAGATCCGCCGCTTCAAGGAGAACATCACCGTACTGCTGGTCTCCGGGGTATTCATCCTGCTGGCCGCCCAGGTGGACCTGGGCACCCTGGCCACCCTGACGCCCCGTGAAGTCCTGTTTGTCGCGGTGGTACTGCTGCTGGTCCGTCCGCTGGCGGTCTTCGTGTCGTTGATCAAGGTCGACCTGCCCTTCGGCGAGAAGCTGATGGTCGGCTGGATCGGTCCGCGCGGAGTGGTGGCGGTGGCCATCGCCGGCCTGTTCGGCGCACGCCTGGTCGATATCGGCGTCGAAGACGCCGCCCTGCTGTCGCCATTGGCCTTTGCCATCGTCGCGGTCACGGTGCTGCTGCACGGCTTCTCGCTGCAGCCCCTGGCCCGTCACTTCAATCTGCAGTCCACCGATACCAAGGGGCTGTTGATCATCGGTGCCAATCCCTTCACGGTCGCCCTGGCCGAGGCCATCCAGTCCACCGGGCGCCCGGTGCTGATCGCCGATCGCAACTACAACCATCTGCGCCAGGTCAGAGGCCGCGACATACCCACCTACTACGGCGAAGTGCTGACCGAGGAAGCCGAGCTGTCGCTTGAGCTCAGCCGCTTCGACAGCATGGTGGCGCTGACCGACAACGACGACTACAACGCCCTGCTGTGCATGCACTACGCCCCCGAGTTCGGCCACCACCAGGTGTACCGGTTTGCCCCGGGTGGCGGTGTCGGTGGCGACCACCTCGAGCAGTCCCTGGGGGGACGTTTCTTCGCCAAGGAACTCGACTTCGAACAGGCCACCAACTACATCCGCGACGGCTGGTGCGTCCGCCTGACGCGCCTCAGCGAGAGCTACACCTTCGAGGACTATCGCCGCGACAACCCCGACGCCCGGGTGATCTCGACCTACGACGAGGATGGTGAAGTACGCGTCATGCACAAGGATGAAAGCTTCGATGCCGGTGACGGCGAGACCCTGCTCGCCCTGGTGCCCGACGACACCCATCAGGACAAGGCAGACCGCCACGCCAGACGCCAGCAGCAGCAACCGACGGCAGCGGCGGCATCAGACTCGACGGATGGCAGCGTTGACAACGGGTCCCATGACGATGACAACGGCGAATCTCGCGGCAAGACGGCACCCAGGCGCGAGCCGCCTGAATCCGGCTGATCTGGCGAGGTATCGTGGCCGGTGCGGAACTTGTGTAGCCTGGGACGGCCTAACGCCAGGCGAGCCCTTTCCATGGCTCCCTTCATATGACAAGGAGATGTTCATGAACGCCAGCTGGATCCCCGTTGCCACTTTCACCGCCCTGTTCACCGCCCTGGCCGGCTGTGCCGGCGGCAGCGGTCATGATGACAGTGCCGACGCTGCGGCCTCGCCCTCCGCCGACTACGTCTGCCAGGATGGCAGCCAGTTCACCATCGTCTTCGACGGCCAGGAAAGCGCCGAGGTACAGATGCACGGCGACAGCTTCCCGCTCGAACGCCAGCCCGCCGCCTCCGGCATGCACTACGCCTCGGAAAACGGCCAGCACGTCTTCCGCGGCAAGGGCAACGAGGCCACCTGGACCATCGGCCGGCGTATGCCGGTACAGTGCGAAGTCAGCAGCTGACGCCAGCTCAATCCCCGGACATTTTCCGAGGCCAGGCAACCAACGCATTCTCCGCCGCCTGTCTTCCACAAGGAAGGCCGGCGGCATTCGCCAGACATTTCTCCAGCGGCGCAAACGACCAGGCCGCAGCAGGAGGCAAGATGGCACGCTACTTCAACGACCCCACCCTCCCCAGCCCCGAGTTTCCGGGCTCCCATCTGGTAATGGACGAACACTACGTCCACCTGTCGGGACTGACCGCCGCCGATATCCAGGGCAGTGACGCCGTGCTCGGTGACGCCGCCGAAGAGACTCGCTGGATCCTCAGGCGACTGTCGCACCTGCTCGAGCAGGCGGATTGCACCCTGGCCGACACGGTGCGTGTTCAGGTGCACCTCACCGACCTCTCGCTGCAACAGGCGGTGGATGATGTCTATTCCGAGTGGTTCGACGCTGCGCGCTATCCGGCGCGTACCTGCACCGTGTCGCCACAACTGCATGGCGGCGCCGCGGTGGAGATCACCCTGACCGCCCGTCGGCCCGAAGGGGCATCGCCGGATGAGCCCGGCGAGGGCTGACACTCTTTCGGCCAGCCTGACGCTCCAACCGCGCCAGACGGTAGCGTTCAGGCCAGGATCATCACCACGCAGGCCGCGGTGAGCGCCCCCATCACCCCATTGAACACCCGCCAGGATCGGTCGCTCTTCAACAGGCGGCCGATGGCGGTGCCAAACCCTGCCCA
>DJIP01000198.1:25156-34509 GCA_002433675.1 Halomonas halophila | reverse complement strand
AGAACACCATGACCTGGTGCTGGACCTGACACCGACCCCGCGCCTGCCACTGGAACTGCCCCCTCCCGGCTATTTTCATTCATCGGCCGCCGGTGAAGCGCGCACGACGCTGATCGACGGACTCGGCGACTATATCGGCGAATTCGAAAAGCCCCGCTACTTCGAGATTCACGCCGATCGCTGCGCCCACTCTACTCGTGGCTTCGGTGGCTGTACCCGCTGCCTGGAAGTGTGTCCCGCCGACGCCATCAAGAGCGTCCCCGGCCGCGTCGATGCCCGCATCGAGATCGATCCCTACCTGTGTCAGGGGGTCGGTAGCTGTACTAGCGCCTGCCCCACCGGCGCCATCGAATTCCGCCAACCGCATAGCCTGCGCCAGCAGGACACCCTGCTCGCCTGGCTCGACCACTACCACGCCTCCGGCGGCCAGTCGGCGGTGCTGCGCTTCGTTCAGGTCGATCACGCCCAGCACGTGCAACCCGACGCGGCCGGACACGTCATCGATGTGGCGCTGGAAGATCTGGGTTCTGCCGGCGTCGACCATTGGCTGTCGGCCATTACCGCCGGCGCCTGCGAAGTGCGCATCCAGGCCTACCCCGACATGCCGGACAGGCTGGTCGCTCATCTGGAGGATCAGCTGGCCCAGGGCAGAGCGATCCTCGAGGCGCTGGGGCATAATCCCGGCCGACTGCAGTGGTTCAGCGACAAGGAACAGGAAAGCTCGCTCGCCCTGCCGCGCCATTCGGGGCTGACGCCTCGGCTGCACTCCCTGGAACAGCCTCAAGCGTTCGGGACCGACAAGGACGCCCCGTCGGCCATGGTTAAAATGGCCGGAGGGCGACCCGGCAATACAGGGGCAGCAGATGGCGTCGAAGCGCCCGGCAAGCGTGAGCGCCTCACCCTGGTGCTGGACCATCTGGCCGCCACTGGCCATGTCGACGGCGAGCGGCACCCGATGCCTCCGGGCAGCCCATTCGGTGGCATCGAGGTCAATGCCGATGCCTGCACTCTGTGCATGGGCTGTGTGGCCAGCTGCCCGACCGGCGCGCTCGGCGCCGGAGGCGACACCCCGCGCCTCGACTTTCGCGAGGCAGACTGCGTCCAGTGCGGCCTTTGTAGCAAGAGCTGTCCAGAATCCGCCATCCGCCTCACCCCCGGCTTCCTTGCAAGTGCCGAGCGCAGCCAGTGGCGAGTGTGCCACGAAGACGCGCCCTTTCACTGCATCGTCTGTGGCAGCGCCTTCGCCAACGCCCGCACCATCGCCGCCATCCAGCAAAAACTGGCAAACCATGCGTATTTCAGCGGTGACCAGGCACGTCGGCTGGAAATGTGTCAGGACTGTCGGGTCAAGGATGTGTGGCACGAGATGGCAACCAATCCGGAGGCCCAGCTCAAGCTATGACCATGCACGATATTCCTGACGCTCGCACCGAAGAAGCCGAACTGCGGGCTGACATCTACGCCCTGCTGGCAGCACTGTTGCGCCAGCCCCCCGGCGAGGACCTGCGTCAGTGGCTTGCCGGCCTCGAGGGCGAGCCAGACGACATTCGTCTGAGCCAGGCCTGGAGCCGGCTGGCCGCCGCCGCTGCCACCAGCGACGTCGAACGCCTGGAGCGTGCCCACTTTCGTCATCTGATCGGGGTCATCCAGGGCGACGTGCTGCCCTACGCCTCCTACTATCGCGAGGGCGGCCTGATGGAGGCATCGCTGGTCACCCTGCGCAAGGATCTCAAGACACTGGGCATCCAGCGCTCTGCCGACGTCTCGGAGCCGGAAGATCACCTGGCGGCGATGTGCGAGGTGATGGCGATGTTGATCAGCCAGAACGATCAGCGTGCCGGCAGCTTCTTCCATCGGCACCTGGCGCCCTGGGCCGGCCGATGCATGCACGACCTTGCCCGGGTCGACACCCCCTTCTATGCGGCGCTGGGTGAACTGGCGACGCTGTTTTTCCAGCGCGAGAGCGCCATCCTGATCGACAACACCACCCTTGGAACCCCTGTGCCCGGCACCAGCGTCCACGCGGACCGCGGCCCGGCCCTTGGAGCAGGAGAATGAGCATGAGCACAACGCCCAACACTCAACGTCGTCGTCTTCTTAAGGCCCTGGGGGGCGGTACCGTAGCTGCCGGCGCCGCGGTGGTGGTCGGCCAGGCATCGGTCGCCGCAGCACGCGATGACAGCGTCACGACCCCCACCGAAAAACGCGATGACAGCGCCGGCTACCGCGAGACAGAGCACGTCCGCGCCTTCTACGCATCCCTGCGCGACTGACCCCGAGGAGAGCCTGCCATGCGTCTGACCCGAACCTCCACCACCCCCAAGGCCTCCGGTCTCGGTATTTCCCGGCGCCAGTTCCTCAAGCGCAGCGGCGCGGCAACCAGCGGTGTCGCCGGCCTCGGGCTTTTTGGCTCACCGATGATGCAACGCGCCGAGGCCGCCGAAAAGACGCCCTACAGCGATGCGCCGGTAGAGACTCGCCGCACCATCTGCTCCCACTGCTCGGTGGGCTGTGGCGTCTATGCCGAGGTCCAGGAAGGGGTCTGGACCCATCAGGAGCCGGCCTTTGATCACCCCATCAACCGTGGCGCACACTGCGCCAAGGGCGCCTCGCTACGCCAGCACGGTCACTCGACCCGGCGACTCAAGTACCCGATGAAGCTGGTCGGGGGCGAGTGGCAGCGTCTGTCCTGGGACCAGGCCATCGACGAAATCGGCGCCAAGGTGCTGGAGTTAACCGAGCAGCATGGACCGGACAGCGTCTACTGGCTCGGCTCGGCCAAGTTCAGCAATGAGCAGGCCTACCTGATGCGCAAGTTCGCGGCGCTGGCCGGGACCAACAATACCGATCACCAGGCACGTATCTGCCACTCCACCACTGTTGCCGGCGTCGCCAACACCTGGGGCTACGGGGCGATGACCAACTCGCTCAACGACCTCCAGAACAGTCGATCGATCATGTTCATCGGCTCCAACCCTACCGAAGCCCACCCGGTGGCCATGCAGCACATCCTGCTGGCCAAGGAGCGCAGCCAGGCCGAAATCATCGTCGTCGATCCGCGTTTCACCCGCACGGCGGCCAAGGCCGACCACTACGTGCGGATCCGTCCTGGCTCCGACGTGGCCTTCATCTGGGGCCTGCTCTGGCATATTTTTGAGAACGGCTGGGAAGACCAGCAGTACATCGATCAGCGTGTCTACGCCATGGACGAGGTACGCAACGAGGTCGCCAACTTCCCGCCGAGCGAAGTGGAGCGCATCACCGGGGTGCCGGAAGCTGCGGTGTATGACACCGCCAGGCGGCTAGCGGAAAACCGCCCCGGCTGTATCGTCTGGTGCATGGGCGGCACCCAGCACACCACCGGCAACAACAACACCCGGGCCTACTGCATCCTCGAACTGGCGCTTGGCAATATCGGCAAGTCCGGCGGTGGCGCCAACATTTTCCGTGGTCACGACAATGTCCAGGGCGCCACCGACCTCGGCCTGATGTCGCATTCACTCCCCGGCTATTACGGTCTGTCGGAGGCCGCCTGGAAGCATTGGGCGCAGATCTGGGACCTCGACTACGAATGGCTGAAAAGCCGCTTCGATCAGACCGAATACGCCGACGGCTACCCCATGCACTCCAGCGGCATCACGGTATCGCGCTGGATCGATGGCGTGCTCGAGGAAGACCAGGACATCTCCCAGCGCACCAGCCTCAAGGCAATGTTCTACTGGGGCCACGCGGTCAACTCCCAGACCCGCGGCACCGAAATGCAGAAGGCCATGCAGAAGCTCGAGATGATGGTCATCGTCGACCCCTATCCCACCGTCGCCGGGGTCATGCACGATCGCAGCGATGGCGTCTACCTGCTGCCGGCGGCCACCCAGTTCGAGACCTACGGCAGTGTTACCGCCACCAATCGCTCTCTACAGTGGCGTGACCGGGTGGTGGAGCCGGCCTTCGAGGCCAAGCCCGACCACAGCATCATGTACCTGCTGAGCCAGCGCCTCGGCTTCGCCGACGAGCTGTTCAAGAACATCCAGGTCAACGGCGAGGAGCCACTGATCGAGGACATCACTCGGGAGTTCAACCGCGGCATGTGGACCGTGGGTTACACCGGGCAGAGCCCCGAGCGCCTCAAGACCCACCAGCAGAACTGGCATACCTTCAGCTTCCGCGACCTGCGTGCCGAGGGCGGCCCGGCCGATGGCGACTACTATGGCCTGCCATGGCCCTGCTGGGGCACCGCGGAGCTCAATCACCCCGGCACCCCCATTCTGTACGACACCAGCAAACCGGTGTCCCAGGGCGGCCTGACCTTCCGTGCGCGTTTCGGCATTGAGCATGAGGGCACTCCGATCCTCGCCGACAACTCGTTCAGCGCCGGTTCCGATCTCGAGGACGGCTACCCCGAGTTCAGCGCTCAGATGCTCAAGGATCTGGGCTGGTGGGATGAGCTGACAGACGAAGAAAAGGCCGCGGCAGATGGCAAGAACTGGAAGACCGACCTGTCCGGCGGCATCCAGCGCGTTGCCATCGCCCATGAGTGCTCGCCCTTCGGCAACGCCAAGGCACGCTGCAACGTCTGGACCTTCCCCGACCCGATTCCCAAGCACCGCGAGCCGCTCTATACCTCACGCCGGGATCTGGTCGAGGACTACCCCACCTGGGATGACGTCGCCTCGCACTATCGCCTCCCGACGCTGTACCAGAGCATCCAGCAGAATGATGCCAGCAAGAAGTATCCGATCATCATGACTTCTGGCCGCCTGGTCGAGTACGAAGGCGGCGGCGAGGAAACGCGCTCCATGTCCTGGCTGGCCGAGCTGCAGCAGGAGATGTTCGTCGAGATCAACCCTGCCCTGGCCAACGACCTGGGGGTCAAGGACGGCAACATGGTGTGGGTGGAAGGCGCCGAAGGCGGGCGTATCAAGGTTAAGGCCATGGTGACGCCTCGGGTAGCGCGGGAAGTGGTGTTCATGCCCTTCCACTTCGGCGGCATGTTCCAGGGCGAAAGCCTGGCCGATCGCTATCCGGATGGCACCACGCCCTACGTGATCGGTGAGGCGGTCAACACTGCCACTACCTACGGCTACGACTCGGTGACCCAGATGCAGGAAACCAAGTGCACCCTGTGTCGCATCGAACTCGCCAGCTAGACAACGACGTCACCGAACCAACAGGAGTTTCGACATGGCCCAGATGAAATTCATGTGTGACGCCGAGCGCTGCATCGAGTGCAATGGTTGCGTCACCGCCTGCAAGAACGCCAACGAGGTCGAGTGGGGGATCCAGCGCCGCCGGGTGGTCACCCTCAACGACGGCGAGCCGTCCGAGGTGTCCATCTCGGTGGCCTGCATGCACTGCGACGACGCCCCCTGCATGGCGGTCTGCCCTACCGACTGCTTCTACAAGACAGACGACGGCATCGTGCTGCACGACAAGGATCTGTGCATCGGCTGCGGTTACTGCCTGTACGCCTGCCCCTTTGGCGCGCCGCAGTTCCCCCAGCAGGATGCATTCGGCGAGCGCGGCAAGATGGACAAGTGCACCTTCTGCGCCGGTGGCCCCGCCGACAGCCCCGAGGAAGAGTACGAAAAGTACGGCGCCAACCGCATCGCCGAGGGCAAGCTGCCGCTATGCGCCGAGATGTGCTCGACCAAGGCGCTGCTGGCCGGCGATGCCCAGACCGTTGCCGACATCTTTCGCGAGCGGGTGGTGCGCCGTGGTCACAAGGATGGCGCCTGGTCGGACATCGGCAATGGCTCGCCCTCGGCGATCGACGCCATGGCCTACGACGCCACACGTAACCAGTGAGGAGGCTCCATGAACCTTCGTGATGCCTTGCCTCGACCGGGTGGAGTCCTGGGGCTGGTGCTGCCGGCGCTGTTGCTGCTGTTGCTGGCCTGCGCCGCTCCCGCCATGGGTGCCGACCCCAACGCCGAGATCGCCACCGCCGTACCCAGCGCCGACGCCGACACCTGGCGCCAGGTGAAGGACGGCGAGTCCTTTATCGATACCCGCCATGATTCGACCTACAGCCTGATCAACCAGAGCGGCGAGAGCTGGCGCCAATGGCGAAACAAGTGGATCTCGCCGTTCGGGCTGATCGCCGTGGGGGGTATGCTGGCCATCATCACCATCTTCTATCTGATCGTCGGCCGCAGCCGCCTCGATGAACCGCGCACCGGGCGCAAACTGTTGCGTTGGTCGGTACTCAGCCGGGCGCTGCACTGGACCCTGGCGACGCTGTTCATCATCCTGGCGCTGACGGGCCTCAACATTCTCTACGGCAAGTTCGTATTCAAGCCGGTGTTTGGCGATGCCTTCTGGGCTGCGATGATCAGCGGCACAAAGTTCCTGCACAATTACATCGGTCCGTTCTTCGGCCTGCTGCTGATCTTCGTGCTGTTGCGCTTTCTCAAGCACAACTGGATCAAGGCCCACGATATCGAGTGGTTCAAGCAAGGTGGCGGCATGGTCGGCGACAAGCATCCGGATGCCGGTTTTGCCAACGGTGGCGAGAAGGCCTGGTTCTGGCTGTTGGCCACGGCCGGCATGGTCGTCTTCGTCAGCGGCCTGGTACTGGACTTCCCGAACTTCGACCAGAGTCGGGACACCATGCAGTGGGCCAACATCATCCATGCGGTGGGCGCCCTCGCCCTTACCGCCGTCTCCTTCGGTCACATCTATATCGGCACCTTGGGAACCGAAGGTGCCCTGGAGGGCATGACGACGGGCTACGTCGACGAGAGCTGGGCCAAACAGCACCACAACCTGTGGTACGAAGAGGTCAAGGATCAGGCTGAGAAGGCCCCGGCAGAGGTCGAGGCAACCGACGATACCAAACCGGAATCTCCCAGCCCCTCCTGAGCGCAGCCCCCATGGTGAGCGCTATTCCTCTCGCCGCCCCGGGGTCACTCGGGGCGGCATTCTTTTGGCGCTGTGCTTGTGACGGTCTTGCGTTACCATCGTGGGACAGTCGCCCGACTGATCGTTTTTCTGTTACTGGAGTCCCCCATGCAGCACCTCGATGAGGCTACCCGCACCGAACTCGAGGCGGCCGCCTTCCGCCGCCTGCTTCGCCACCTTGATGACAACAAGGACGTACAGAACATCGATCTGATGATCCTGGCGGACTTCTGCCGCAACTGCCTGTCCAAGTGGTTGGTCGCCGCGGCCGAAGAACGCGGCGAGTCGCTCGACTACGAAGCCGCCCGTGAACACGTCTATGGCATGCCCTACAGCGAGTGGAAGGACCACTACCAGGCCAAGGCCACCCCCGAACAGATGGCGGCGTTCGAGGCTCGCCAGCAGGCCAAGCAGCAGCGTACCGGTGACAAGGAGTGACGCCAGTGAGTCAGGACACCATGATCGGGCTGAAGGTGGCGGTGCTGACCGTCTCCGACACCCGCACCGAAGATACCGATCGCAGCGGTCAGGCGCTGGTCCAGCGGCTCGAGGCCGCCGGGCACCAGCTCGCCGACAAGCAGATCGTGATCGATGACATCTATCGTATCCGCGCCGTGGTGTCAGGCTGGATCGCCGACCCCGACGTGCAGGTGATCCTGACCACCGGTGGTACCGGCTTCACTGGAAGGGATTCCACCCCGGAGGCGGTATCTGCCCTGCTCGACAAGCGCATCGAGGGCTTCGGCGAGCTGTTCCGTCAGCTGTCCTACCAGGAAATCGGCAGCTCCACCGTGCAAAGCCGTTGCCTGGGAGGCATGGCCAACCACACCGTGGTGTTCTGCCTGCCGGGTTCCACCGGCGCCTGTCGCACCGCCTGGGATGGCATCCTTGCCGAGCAGCTCGACAGCCGTCACCGGCCCTGCAACTTCGCCAATCTGGTGATACCGGAGCGGGGGCAGCATGACGTCTAGCCACCCAGCGTCACTGGCGCCCATGGAGGACGCCCTCGCCACCCTGCTCGACGGTGTAGCGCCGCTAGCGGTAGAACGCCAGCCCTGCGAACAGGCCGAAGGCCGTGTGCTGGCTACCCCGGTCAAGGCGGCGCTGGATGTACCGCCGTTCGACAATAGCGCCATGGACGGTTACGCCCTGCACCACGAAGACGCCGGACAACGCCTGCCGGTAGCCCTGCGAGTGGCTGCCGGTGCCCCGGGCGAGCGGCTGGAGCGCGGCAGCTGTGCCCGTATCTTTACCGGTGGCCAGCTGCCTGACGGCGCCGACTGCGTGGTGATGCAGGAGAAGGTGCAGCGCGAAGGTGATGACGCCGTCATTCCCGCAGACATCCCGGCGGGCGACAACGTGCGCCGGCGAGGCCGGGACGTGCGCGCCGGTGCCCCCCTGCTGGATGCCGGCACCCGGCTGGACGCGGCGGCACTTGGTCACCTGGCAGGCCAGGGCATCGTCGAGGTGGACGTCCACCGCCGTCCCAGGGTCGCCCTGCTGTCCACCGGCGACGAGATCATCGACCCGGGTCAGCCGCTGGCACCTGGCCAGATCTACAACTCCAACCGACCCATGCTCAAGAGCCTGCTGGAGCGTTTCGGTGCCGACATCGTGCTCAAGCGCAGCGTGCCGGATAGCCCGGAAGGCACCCGCGCCTGCCTGAAGGAGGCCGCCGAGGTAGCGGACCTGGTGGTCTCCACCGGCGGCGTCAGCGTCGGTGAGGAAGATCACGTCAAGGCGGCACTGGAGACGCTCGGCACGCTGAACCTCTGGCGCCTGGCCATTCGCCCCGGCAAGCCGCTGGCACTGGGCCAGCTGGAAGGGCCTGGCGGCACCACGGTGCGGTTTGTCGGCTTGCCCGGCAATCCTGTGTCGAGCTATGTCGGTACCTGGCTATTCTTGCGCCCGCTGCTGGGTGCTCTGCAAGGCTGTGCGTCCATGGCGGAACTACCGCGGCTGTGGGCATGCAGCGACTTTGCCACCTCCACCGGTCCACGCCAGCACTACATGCGGGTACGCCTCGCCTTCGCCCCACAGGGCGTCAGCGCCCAGGCGTTCTCCGACCAGAACTCCGGCGTACTGTCGTCCTGCATTGATGCCGACGCCCTGGCGGTAATCCCGCCCCACAGCGAGATAGCGCCGGGCGACAAGGTGGAATGCCTGTGGCTGCGAATCTCTTAGCGGTGCACTGAGGGACGATACCCGTCAGGACCCCGAGGTCTCGAGTTCTGCACGGGTATCACGCCACAGGGTCGCGAAGTCGTCGTCCAGTTGACGATAGTCATCGTGCAGGTGCGGTACCAGTTCGGCCAGGCGGTTGGGCCCGGACAGGCGTGAGCCAATGCCGGCGATGGCCCGGCAGGTGAAGGCGAGGCTGGCGTAGCGACGCAGCCAGTCCTCACGCACCAGTACCGGCACCATGGTGGCCAGCCGCTGCGGTGCGCCGTGGT
>DJIP01000198.1:0-24776 GCA_002433675.1 Halomonas halophila | reverse complement strand
GCCAGATCCCGAGCGAGAAAGTGGTCCCACATCAGATCCAGCGCGATACCGGCCACGCGACGACTCGCCGCCGGCGCCCGGCGTCGAGCGGCAAGGACCGAGGGATGGCGATCGACGAAGGCGTCCACCCGCCGGTGATGATGTATGCCTGCCGCGACGGCTTCGGGCCACCGGCCGAGATCGCGCCCCTTGACGCCGTCGGCGATCAAGTTGCCGAGCAGAAAGTCGTCGTTGCCGGCGCGGGCAAGCCAGGCGTGAGCGAGAAAGTTCAACGCCGCACGTCTACAGACAGTTGGTCGGTTTGGGCAAACCCGCCAAGCGGGCACCCAGTTTGGGGGGGCTGCCGGGGAACAGTTTCATCAGGTACAGCGAGTTCCCCTTGTCCTTGCCCAACGCCTGGCTTACCGCCTTGACCAGCGGGCGCATGGCCGGGGCCTGCTCGAAGCGCGCATAGAAGTCTCGCAGGACGTCGATCACCTGCCAGTGCTCCTCTCCGAGGGTGATGCCCTCTTCCGCCGCCAGCGCCTCGGCGACGGCGGGACTCCAGTCATCGAGATTGACCAGATAGCCTTCCGGGTCCAGGGGGACGGCGCCGTGGCCGAGTTCCAGGGTTCGTGCAGTTTCAGTGCTTGCCATCGTGTTACCTCAGTACCAGCTGACCACTCTATCGGCCTCTTCGGTGAGCCTGACAAAGCCGTCCACGTCGACGACCTCGACGCCTGGGGCGCAGTGTTCGCTCAGGCCGCGCGCCTCGAGATCTTCGGCCAGCGCCAGCAGACGCCCGGGCAGCGCCGACCACAGCGCCTGCTGGGCCGGCAGTGCGCCGAGCACGCCATCCTCGATCAATAGCAGGCTATCGCCATCTGCCAGCGCCCGTAGCGCCTGCCGATAGACCGTCGATTCCAGCGGTGAACGATTGAGGGTGTGCAGTATCATCCCGATTCCTGATAGTGGTCGTGGGTGAGTCCAGTGGCCGACGCCGTGGGGTGAATCTCGTGGGGGCAATCCCGGACAGCGACGCGGTCTAGACTCGTCCGTGGCTCCGATTCAGAAGGTCAGCACCAAGGCGTGCTCCGCCATCAGGGCGGCAATGGCGTCACCCTCGATGACCGTTGCTTCAGGCGTCAGCGACTCAGGCGCCACGCCCAACTCGGCAAGTCCGGCCCCATCCACGAACAGACGATCAATGTCGTACATCTCGAGCATGGCCAACGTCGGCTGGGTGCCCTTCTGCCCCAGTGGCCCGGCTCCCTGCCCCGGTACCAGTGCCGCCACGCCGCTGGCCATGAACAACAGTGATACCCGACGACCGAAGGCGGCGGCCACCAGCGCCGTGTCGAGACCTTCTTTCAGGTAGCTGGTGCCATGGGGACCATGACGAAGTATCACCAGCAGATCCCCCGAATCGCCGTTGGGTTCCTCACTCATCGACCTTTCACCCTTATCCGTTCAGCATTATCCTGCTCGAGTCCTATTCTCTGCCAGCCGTCGGCACCAGCCCGGCGTCTTTCAGGCACCAAAGGTTATCAGCCTGTCACATTCGAGGCCCAGATCCACCAGCTGTCCAAGGCCGGTCAGTTCGAACGGCGCCTGGACGCTGTGGCCCTGCTTGCCGTGCCTGGCCGCCTCGTCGGCATCGACGATGCCCCGGCGCAGTGCGGCGGCGATGCACACCTCGAGACGCACGCCATGCTCCTGATTCAGCGTGGTCCAGCCGTCGACCAGATGAGGCTCGTCCTGGGGCGGTGACGCCAGCCGCGCAGCGTTGTGTACCCCTTCGCGATAGAAGAAGACGGCCTCCAGGTGGTGGCCACGGGCGATGACCGCACGGGCGAAGCGCAGCGCGCTATGTGCGGCCTGATGGCTGTAGGGGGCACCCAGCAGCAGGATGGCGTAACGCATGATTTTTCCTTGGCTCCCGCCAACGTCGGGAGTTGAAGAAAGCGGGTCATCAAAAACACGTCGGCCCCGCCAAAGCGGGGCCGACAGTGTACGACAGTTGTGCCAGAACGTCTTGCGACGATCAGTCCTGGCTTACCACGCCCAGCAGCGACAGCAGGCTGATGAACAGGTTGTAGATCGACACATAGAGGGTGATGGTGGCGAGGATGTAGTTGGTCTCGCCGGCACGGTGCACGATCTCGCTGGTCTGGTACAGGATCGCCGCGGAGGAGAACAGCACGAAGCCAGCCGATACCATCAGCGACAGCGATGGAATGTTGAAGATCAACGCCGCCACCATGGCCAGGATCAACACGATGGCGCCAGCCATCATGAAGTTGACCAGGAAGCTGAAGTCCTTGCGAGTGATCAACGCCACCGCCGACAGACCGAAGAAGGTCAGGCCGGTCATGCCCAGCGCGGTCATGATCAGCTCAGGGCCGTTGGACAGCGTCAGATAGGCGCTCAGGATCGGGCCGAGGGTAAAGCCCATGAAGCCAGTGAAGGCAAAGGTCGCCAGCAGGCCGAGGGCCGAGTTGGCGGTCTTGTGGACCAGGAACATCAGGCCGTAGGCGCCGATGAAGAACACCAGAATGTTCATCTGCTGTACGCCGAGGGCCACGGCGGCCCCTGCGGTGATGGCAGAGAACAGTAGTGTCATCGCCAGCAAGCCGTAGGTGTTGCGCAGAACCTTGTTCGTCGCAGCGACCTGCGTCTGGGTCTGACGATTCACCTGTGACTCTTGATAAGCCATGTATCCAGAGCTCCCTGTTGGTTGACATGCATTCGACACAGCATGCCCCCCGCAGGTTCCCGACGCAAGCCGCCTGGCGGCGCGGTTTCAACGCCCTTCAAGCGATTGAACCTGCCCTCTGCCCCGCCATGGGCGGCACGAACACTGTTTCCTATCGGCGACAAAAAATTGCTTAGCTGCACAATTTTTGCGCAGTCACCCTATTGCAAGGGCCTCCCTGTAGCCATCATGGACGGAGGCCACTCTCTCGCGTAAGACATTGATCGCACAGAAGTGTTGACGTGAGAAGAAAAGCTGGTAAAGTACATCGCCGTGAGCCGGAGGGATGGCAGAGCGGTTGAATGCACCGGTCTTGAAAACCGGCAAGGGTTAACGCCCTTCCAGGGTTCGAATCCCTGTCCCTCCGCCACCTCGAATCCAGAAGGGGATCAGTCGACAGGCTGATCCCCTTCTTCGTTTCTTCCCTCTTCTACAGCTCCCTGCCTGTCGGCGCGCCACGCCATTGACGGTCTCGGGACGCTACCCCGCAATAGTCCTGCACATCAGGTCCCGCCCAGCAGCAAGGTGTGTTCACACGTTGTCGTGAAAAGATCAACGGTTGTCGTTACTGGATTGCCGACAGCGCCGCCAATCGTGCACCCTGCTTGCATCTGTTGCTCCAGGCAGCACGACAAGGACGAACCAGACACGACGCATCAAGGCGCCAGCGCACTACCAGGTGGCGCAACGTGCATGTCAGAGGAGCTAGCATGAGGTCTCTTTCCAGCACCGGATTTGCGGTTTTCGGCGCGGCCCTGGTCGCCATCAGCTACGGACTGGCCCGTTTTGCCTTTGGCCTGTTTGTCCCCCAGATTCGTGATGAGCTGTCACTGACGCCTGATGCCATCGGCATCATTGGCGCCCTTCCCCTCGTCAGCTTCCTGCTGTCCACGGCGGTGGCGCCCTACGCCACCGATCGTCTCGGTGCCCGTTATGCAGCGGTACTGTCCGGGCTTTTCGGTGTCGGCGGCCTGGCGCTGATCAGCCAGGCGCAAGATGCCACCCTGCTCAGCGTCGGAGTATTCGCCTGCGGCATCTGTACCGGCCTGATGATGCCCGCCCTCACCGCCGGGATGCAGGCGCTGGTAAGGCGCTCCCTGCATGCTCGTGTCAGTTCGGTAATGAATGCGGGAACCAGTATCGGCGTGATCGTCGCCGTGCCGACCGTACTGTTCATGGCGGACGCCTGGCGGCTGGCCTATCTGTCGTTCGCCGTTTTGACGGTCATCGGCGTGTGCGCCACCTGGCTGTATCTGCCCTCGGTATCGCGCATCACCCCTTCGAACGCGGCCGACCCGCCCCCGTTGCACGAACTCCCGTGGTCACGGCTCATCAGGCTCTCTCTCTTTGCCTACGCGATGGGCTTCATCTCGGCCGCCTACTGGATCTTCGCTCCGGACCTGGTGGTGACACTTGGCGGTCTGTCGCCAAGTGCCACGGGGTGGTTGTGGCTCGCCGTCGGCATCGCCGGGCTCGGCGGTGCGGTAGTCGCGGATCTGGCCGATCGCAACAATCCGCCCATCACCCAGGCCTTGATGCTGACCATGCTGGCGGCAAGCCTGGCCTTGCTTGCTGCCAGTCCCGCCCAACCTGTGTTGGCAGCATTCTCCGCTCTTGTCTTTGGGCTTGCCTACATGAGCTTGACAGGCCTTTACCTGATGACGGGTATTCGCCTGCTGCCCGGGCGTCTGGCGATGGGGCCGGTGCTGCCTTTCATGGCCGTGTCACTTGGCCAGGCCACCGGCTCGCCGATCATCGGCGCACTGCTCAATGTCTTCAGCTACGCTGAGGGATTCTCCATTTTCGCGGCTATCGGCATTCTGGTCGCGCTGCTATCGCCCTTGTACCCAGGCCATATCCACCAGGTGGGTGATGAAGAGGTCGAAGATCCCCCGGGCCTTCAGTCCGCCTTCGATCTCCAGCTGCAGAACGAAGAAGGCGAGCCGCTTCAGGACCCTGAAGAGCTTGCCGGAGAGGACTCACAAGGCGAGTCGGCCGACGGCCCCGCATGAAAAGATCGAAGTTCCCCCGAGCCTCCAGTCCGCCTTCGATCTCCAGCGGCAGAGCGCAGAGGGAGTGCGTGCTAACGGCCCTACATGAAGAGGTCGAAGATCCCCCGGCCCTCCAGTCCGCCTGCGATCTCCAGCGGCAGAACGAAGAGGGAGCGCCTGCCAACGGCCCTGCAAATAGCGCGGAAGAAAAACAGGGACAACTCACACCCCTGCCCCCAAATAGTGGTGTGTCAGGCATACCCAATGATCCACCTCTACCTCGTCCTTACGGCAATCCTGATCGAGGTCAATCACCCCAGATAGCGCCGCGACATCTCCCCTCAGTGTTATCGCCGGCGGTATCGCGACCTGCTGTGATAAGCGGTCAAGGATTTCGGAACGGTTCAGTACCGAAACACTGCCACGATTGCCGCCAGGGACGTGTCCCGCCGATCCAGCGTTTTCATGCGCAGCAATCCGCTATCGAGGAAGGTGTGTCATGCAGATGTCCATGCAAGTCATGGCTGGCGTTCTCGCCGGCCTGGTGCTGCTCTCTCCCCCATCGGGTCCGGCCGAGGCAAGCCAGTCCGAAGCCCGTCGGCCAGAAGCAACCGGTGCGGTCCTGCCCTTCGCCCCCGCCTCCATGCCGAGCGACGTGCCTCCTCGCCTTCAGGACGCGACCATGCAATGGCCTGAAGAGCCGAGCTACCTGCCGGAAGACGCACCCAATGTTCTGATCGTCATGCTCGACGACGTTGGCTTCGGAGTATCCGAGGTCTTCGGCGGCGAGATCAGGATGCCGGCGCTGTCGCGACTTGCCGATGAAGGCATCGAATACACCGGCTTTCATACCACGTCCATCTGTTCCCCCACGCGGGCCTCCCTGCTGACCGGTCGCAACCATACCCGGGTGGGCTCCGGCACCATTGCCGAACGAGCGGTAGCCTTTGACGGCTACACCGGCGTGATTCCGAAAAACGCCGCCACCATTGCCGAAGTGCTCAAGCAGTACGGCTACCACACCGCCGCCTTCGGCAAGTGGCACAACACCCCGGCGGTCGAGACAACCTCGATCGGCCCCAAGGATCGCTGGCCCACCGGCTACGGTTTCGAGCACTTCTATGGCTTTCTGGGGGGAGAGACGTCTCAGTGGGAGCCTCGGCTGACCGTGGACACCCTGCATATCGAGCCCCCCGAGGACGGCCCCGACTACCATCTGACCGAGGACCTGACCGACCAGGCGCTCGCCTGGCTCGCCGACTACCGCGCCTTCGACCCGGACAAGCCGTTTTTCATGTACTGGGCACCGGGCGGGGCCCACGGCCCCCATCACGTCGCACCACAATGGGCCGATCGCTATGACGGCCAGTTCGACGATGGCTGGGATGCCTACCGTGTGCGCACCCACCAGCGACAGCTCGAGATGGGCATCATCCCCAACGGCACCGAGCTCACGCCCCGCGACGATAGCCTGCAAGGCTGGGACGAGATTCCCGAGGGCCAGCGCGACTTCCAGACTCGCTTGATGGAAATCTACGCGGGCTTCGTGGAGCACACCGACAGCCAGGTCGAGCGACTGCTCGAAGGCATGGCGGACATGGGACTTAGAGACAACACCCTGGTCATCTATATCGTCGGCGATAACGGCTCCAGCGCCGAAGGCCAGCACGGCTCGATCAGCGAGCTGCTGGCCCAGAACAACATCGGCAGCAGTGTCGAACAGCAGCTGAAAGTACTGGACCGCATGGGCGGCCTCGACGCACTCGGTGGCCCAGAGACCGAAAACATGTACCACGCAGGCTGGGCTTGGGCGGGCAGCACTCCCTTCAAGGGCACCAAGCTGCTGGGTGCCTATTTCGGCGGCACCCGCAATCCCATGGTCATCTCCTGGCCCGGGCATATCGCACCGGATGATCGGGTCCGCCACCAGTTCCACCACGTGGTGGATATTGCCCCGACCCTCTACGACATTCTGGACATTCCGCTACCGGACGTCGTCAACGGCTACCCGCAGATGCCCATGGACGGTATCAGCCTGAGCTACACCTTCGACGATCCCGGGGCGCCCGAGCGCAAGCAACACCAGTTCTTCGACAACAACGGCAGCCGGGGGCTCTACCTGAATGGCTATTTTGCCGGCACCTTTGGTCCGTTGGTGCCCTGGGACACTTCGAGCGCGGCACAGCGGATCGCCAACTGGGATTCCGCCGAGGACGTGTGGGAACTCTACGACCTGCGAAGTGATTTTTCCCAGGCCAGAAATCTGGCGGACGAGCAGCCTGAGCGACTCGCCATGATGAAACAGCGCTTCATGGACATCGCCGAGGACAACAAGGCCTTTCCCACCGGTGCGGGCAACTGGCTTCGCGTCCACCCAGAGGACCGCGTCAAGACCCGCTACGATCGCTGGACCTTCACCCAGTCGACCCAGCGCATGCCGGAATTCTCGGCCCCGGGCATCGGCCGCCAGAGCACCCGGGCCAGCCTGCGTATCGACACCAGCCAGGACAGCGTCGACGGCGTGCTGTATGCGATCGGTGGTGCCGGTGGCGGGCTCAGCGTCTATCTTGATCAGGGTAGACTGACCTACGAATACAATATGCTGCTGATGGAGAATACCCGCATTCACACAGCCGCCCTGTCCCCGGGCAGCCACGACATCGTCATCACCACACGGATCCCGGTGCCTGGTAAAGCGGCACAGGTGATCATCGAGGTAGATGGCCAGACTGCGGCACAGGGGCAGGTGCCTTCGACGGTCCCCCTGGCCTTCAGCGCCAGCGAAACCTTCGACGTAGGACGCGACCTGGGCTCCCCCGTCTCACGCCACTACGCAGAGCGGCGTCCTTTCGCCTTTGGCGGCAAGTTAGAAGCCTTTACGATCGAACTGCTCTAGATGGCGGGATTTGCGAACTTATATCGGCAGTCTGGGTCAGACCCGTGAACAACTCCGAGATGGATGGACATGAAGCACTACCGCGTGGAGAGTTATCAGACCAGAACGATGAAGCGCACTCGCTGGGCCGTGGTGGCGTTTTCGGACTCCACTCCCAACGCCTCACGGCGGGTGGTCTCTCGCCACGATGGGCAGGACGAAGCCAGGGCCGCTGCGGCGGCCCTGGCCTTTGAAGACAAGCTCGGTAGAACGCCCACCAACGTCTGACCCACCTGTTGATCTGATTTTTAACGCCGTAGTGCCGAGCGCAGGCACTTTTCGCACACGCCCTAGCAGCGGCTGGGCGAAACGCTCCGGTAAACCTCCTTGGCCTCCTCCATCTCGGCGCGCAAGCCTTCGATACGTGACTGATGCCCCGGGTGGGTGGACAGGATCTCAGGCGGCTGATCTCCCCCCAGGGACGCCATATTGCGCCACAGGGCGACGCTCTCGCCGGGATCGAATCCCGCGCGCGCCATGATGGCAAGCCCCATCACATCGGCTTCCGACTCATGCGCTCGGCTGAACGGCAAGGCGATGCCGAGCTGGCTGCCGATGCCCAGCGCCTGAAGCAAGGGTTCCTGACCCACGTCCCCCTCGCTCATCAGTCCTACCACCAGCAGCACGGCCTTGATGCCCAGTTGCTGGGTCAATCGTTCGTTGCCATGGTCGGCGAGCACGTGGGCGATCTCATGACCGACCACTGCCGCTAGCTGGTCAGGCGTCTGAGCCACTTGCAAAAGCCCCGAGTGCACGCCGATGCGCCCTCCCGGCAGGGCAAAGGCGTTGGGCGAGGGATTGTCGAACACGACCACCTGCCAGTCATCAGGCATCTCGACCTGGGGATACACGAGCCGCGCCGACTTGATCAAGGCGGTGCTGACGCACTGGACCTCGGTCTTGATGGAGGCATCGCTGGAAAGCGGCAGTTGGCTACGCATCTGATCGAAGGCGTCACCCCCCATGTCACTCATCACGAAGCCTGGCACCAGCGCAAGCTGGCTACGTCCGGTGGGTGTCTCGTCGCAGCCCACCAGGCCAATCGACACCAGGAGCGCCAGTATCACGGGAAAATTGGATCGTTTCATCGCGCCTGACCTTTTCTTCAACGGCTACCGGGCGACCGTCGCCCTTTCGTTTGAATGATGCCGCTTGTCACGGTGTTTGACTACGGCCGCCGCCAGACGCATCTGGAATTCGCCATAGAGCGCATCTCGCTGTCTGACCAGCGGCCCCGCTCCTATAGTGAACGAGCCAGCTACGGCACAACGCCGAAGGAAGCCTCAGAAAAGGAGATGCGGCCATGGACTACCTGCACAACACTCTGGAGGGGCTGAAAGCCACCAGCCCCGCCCAGGCGGAATTCTATGCCGCTGCAGAGAAGATCCTGGCGTCCCTGAGGCCTCTGCAGGAGTCGGATTCCCGCTACCTTGAGCACGCCATCATCGAGCGACTGGTCGAGCCCGAGCGTCAGCTGATGTTCCGCGTCTGCTGGACCGACGACAACGGCAAAATTCAGATCAACAAGGGCTACCGTGTCCAGTTCAACTCGGCACTCGGCCCCTACAAGGGAGGACTGCGCTTTCACCCCAGCGTCAATGCCAGCATCATCAAGTTCCTCGGGTTCGAGCAGATCTTCAAGAACGCACTGACCGGGCTCGCACTCGGCGGGGCCAAGGGCGGCGCGAACTTCGACCCACGCGGACGCTCCGACGGGGAAATCATGCGCTTCTGCCAGGCGTTCATGACCCAACTGGTGGACCATATTGGGCCCACCGTGGATGTCCCCGCGGGCGATATCGGCGTTGGCGCCAGAGAGATCGGCTACCTCTATGGCCAGTACAAGCGCCTGACGCGGCGACACGAAGGAGTGATTACCGGCAAGGGGCTGGACTGGGGCGGATCGCTGGGCCGCAAGGAGGCCACCGGCTACGGCGCCGCCTACTTTGCCCAGCACATGCTGGCAGCCCGGGGCCAAGAACTGCGCGGCAAGACCTGCCTGGTCTCCGGCGCGGGCAACGTCGCCATCTATACCATCGAGAAGCTGTATCAACTGGATGCCCTGCCCGTCACCTGCAGCGATTCGGGCGGCTGCCTCCACGACCCCAACGGCATCGATCTGGACGCTCTCAAGCGCTTGAAGGAAGTCGAGCGCGTCTCGCTGGAAGGCTATCTGAAGGATCACCCCCAGGCACGCTTCATTGCGGTGGACGACTACCCCGCCGATGGCCATGCCGTCTGGCGCATCCCCGGCCAGGTCGCCTTTCCCTGCGCGACCCAGGGCGAGGTCACCCTGGCCGATGCCGAAGCGATGCTCGCCAATGGCCTCGAGTGCCTATGCGAGGGGGCTAACCTGCCGACCCTGCCGCTGGCGGTGGACCGTCTGCTGGAGGCCCGTATCGCCTACGCTCCCGGCAAGGCGGCCAACGCCGGTGGCGTCTCCACCAGTCAACTGGAAATGGCCCAGAACAGCAGCATGCAGATCTGGCCGCTGGACAAGGTCGATGCCCACCTCCAGGCGATCATGGCCAATATCCATCGCTGCTGTGCGTCCACCGCAGAGGAATTCGGCGAGCCCCACAACCTGGCGCTGGGCGCCAATATCGCGGGATTCAGGCGCGTTGCCAATGCCATGATCGACCAAGGGGCCTGGTGAGACCTGGGGCAGGACCGCCCAGGCGTCTACAGATCTGGAAGGCGATACCGATCAGTACGTGGGCAATAGGCACATTAACGCAAACAACATGCTGAACCGACTACACTATGCCGAAATAGTAATCGAGCCCGCGTTACCGGGGCTTTCTCATCGGCCGGGGGAACGTCGGGATGCATCAAGGAAGAATCATGATTCAGGGCGGCGAGCCCTGCGAACAGAAGGGCCTGAGGGTGACCGTTCGGTCGATCAACAGGGTCCTTGGCGCCACACTGCTGATCGGCTCGCTGGCAGTCAGTTCCGGCGTCCTGGCCGAGCAGGAACTCGGCCAGGCCGCCTCAGACCCCACCGCGCCACTGATGAACTTCCAGCTACAGAATTCGTGGAGCCCGGAAATCCACGGCACCAATGATTCACAGAACATCGTCCAGTTCAGAACGGCGCTGCCCTACCAGCTGGCGGGCCACCAGCACATCTTTCGCCTGACGGTACCCACGCTGACCGAGAACCCCGGCGGCTCCACCGGCCTCAGCGATTCGACGGTGTTCGACCTCACCACCTTCGAGCATTCCTGGGGGCGATCCGGCTTTGGTGTTGTCGCCCTTCTGCCGACAGGCGGCGAGCATCGTGGTGCCGAACAGTGGGGCCTGGGCCCGGCGGTCGGCTTTGCCGCCACGCGAGGCTCCTTCCTGTATGGCGCCTTCAACCAGAACATCTTCAGTGTCGCCGGTGAGGATGATCGTGAGGATGTCAACTTGAGCATCCTGCAGCCCATCATCAATCTCGGGCTCGGCCAGGGCTGGTCAGTGGGCACTTCAGAGATGAATATTACCTACGACTGGGAGCATAGCGACTGGAGCAGCCTGCCCGTGGGTGGCCGACTCAGCAAGCTGGTAAAGCTCGGAGACTCCCCGTTGCAGATCAGTGGTCTGTATGAACACAACTTCGCCGATGACTACGCCGTGCCCGAAGACCAGTTTTCGCTGCAGTTCAAGTTGCTGGTGCCCTGACGGGCTCCACCAGCAAGGCACTTTTCAGGTACTTCCCGCCCACTCCTCACCCACGACTTCCCGAGACTGGATCGCTGCGCCTCAATAGAGGCGCAGGCCCACACGGGTGATATGGTTGCCTTCCATTTCGCTCACCACCCAGTGGATGCCGTGCCAGTCGACGTCGTCGCCTACCACCGGATGCCCGCCCAGGCGTAGCCCCATGAATTCCCCCAGTGTCAGAGAGGCCTCGCCGGGGCTCAGGGTCAGACCATAGGCATCGGCCACGTCGCCCATCCTGGCATCGGCATCCAGGGTAAAGGTGCCGAAGAAGGCACGCTGCTGGCGATGCTTGGCATCACCATTGAATAGCCGGTTCAATGCCGGAAGGTCGTCGTTCTTGCCGATGACACAGATGATGTCGTCGATACGCAACTGAGTGCTGCCCTTGGGGTGGAGCATCACGTGCTGGCGGAATAGAGCAGAGATCAAGGCACCTGAGGGAAAACGCAGTAGCCGAATCGGCACGTCTTCGAGATCGGCATTCTCCACCTTGTAGACGAACATCTCGAAGTCGTTTTCCGGCAGGATGCCGAGCGGTCCTCGGTGATTGGGGGTGGCGCTGTCCGGTACCATGACCTTCATGCGGCGCGCCATCCACGGCAGGCTTCCGCCCTGTATCAACAGCGACAGCAACACCACGGCAAAGGCCACATTGAAGTAGAGGCCGGCCCTCTCGACGCCACCGATGACCGGAAAGATCGCCAGCACGATGGGCACCGCACCACGAAGTCCCACCCAGGAAATGAACCCTACCTCTCGCCAGCGGAAATGGAAAAACGGCTTGAGCGTCAGTACCACCGCCAGCGGACGCGCCACGAAGATCAGCGCCAAGGCCACCACCGATGCCGGCAACAGCACCTCCAGCAGTGCCGACGGGGTGACCAGCAAGCCGAGCACCAGAAATAGCCCGATCTGACTTAGCCAGGCCAGTCCGTCATGCACCGGCAAGATGAAGTTGAGGTGCCGCCCCGGCTGGTTACCGATCATCAGGCCGGCCAGATAGATCGCCAGAAAGCCGCTGCCCCCCAGGGCACTGGTCAGGCCAAAGACGCAGAACCCCAGTGCCAGGGCCAGCAGCGAGTAGAGGCCCGGAGCAAGGTCCACATAGCGCAGCAGACGACCGATCAGCCAGCCGGCACCAAGCCCGATGGCGATGGCCATGGCGAACTGCTGGACAAAGAACAGCAGCATGTCCAGGGGGCCGCCAAGATCCCCCACCAGCGCCTCGACCAGCACCAGGGTAAGAAAGATCGCCATGGGGTCATTGGTGCCGGATTCGATTTCCAGGGTGGCGCCGACGCGTTCATTGAGATTGAGCCCTCTGCCGCTGAGCATCGAGAAGACGGCGGCAGCGTCGGTAGAGCCGACGATGGCCCCGACCAGCAGGCCCTGCAGCAATGATAGATCGAAGACCCACATTGCCAGCAGACCGACCAGACCGCTGGTGATGAAGACCCCGACGGTGGCAAGCCCCAAGGCCGGTTTGAAGCCGACACGAAAGGTCTTGAGCCGTGTCCTAAGGCCACCATCCAGCAGGATCATCGCCAGGGCGAGGTGGCCGATGACGAAGGCCAGCGAATAATTGTCGAAGTCGATACCGAGCAGGCCATCTTCACCCGCCAGCATGCCGAGTATCAAGAACAGCACCAGCAATGGCACACCGGCCAGAGCGGAAAGCCGACTGGCCAACACGCTCAAAGCAATCAGCGTTCCACAAAGAAGAAAGAGACTATTGATTGAATCCATGCGCATCCCTTGCAACGTTCATCATGATTGTCTCACGCCCGGCCCCGTGCCGCGATCTGTCGAGTGTAACGTGATTCTTCGAGCGCACTTCGAATCACCAGGATGTTGATGGATGCCGCTGGTGAACGAAGCTCGCCCTTGGATACACTAGCGCGCTGGTACGAATGCCTGACCCATGGAGATTGTTGATGTCCAAGTCGTCGCCCAGGCAACACCGGCTATTCCGGCTTGTGGGCTTTACCTTGCTGCTGGCAAGCTTCGCCGCGTCGTCCCCTGCCCTGGCAGAGCCGGAGGCCCCCGCTGAAGCTACGGCGCAGCAACAACCAACACCGCCCCTTGCCGAGGAGCCACGGGTCGACACCGCTGCCGAACCCGTCGACGTATCGCCCCACAACAGCGCCGATTCGGCAGTGGTGAGTGATATCCTCGAGCGCTATCGTGGGTTGCCAGGCGGCCCCGGTATCGACACCCCCGCGATGCCCGTGGCACCGTCGGCCACGGCAGCCCCAGCCGAACCGATCGCACCGCCGCCGGTCACCGAGCTGACGCTGGTGCTGGAATGGTCGCCCGGACCGCAGCACGCCGCCTTGCTGGTCGCCCAGGAGAGAGGGCTGTTCTCGCGGCGCGGACTGAACGTGGTGCTGCAGACGCCCGCCGATCCCGACGTGCCTGCCAAGCTGGTAGCCGCCTCTCAGGCTGAACTGGCGCTTACCGACCAGCTGACCTTGCACCGGCTGGTGGACCAGGGTCGCCCCATCATCAGGGTCGCCACCCTGAGCGAGCTGCCATTGTCGGCGCTGCTGGTGCGCGAAGATGCGGACATCGACACTGTTCTGGGGCTGATCGACCACCGAGTTGGCTACGCCCAGCGCTCAGGGCAAGACGTCCTGCTCAGGGCGATCCTGCAGCACGAAGGATTGAACCTGTCCCATGTCGAGGCCAAGGACGTGCACTTCAGCGTGGTCCGTGCCATGAACGAAGGCTGGATCGATGCCTTCATCGGTGGCGCGGCACTGTCCCTGCCGCGAGAGCTCGCCGACCTCGGCATCGCTACCCGTTCCCTGCCGACCGAGACCTTGGGTGTCCCGGTGCATGACGGCCTGGTCGTCGTGGCCAATCAGGACCACTTTCAGGCACAGAAGGATGCCATTCGCGCTTTCGTCGACGCACTGGAAGACGCCACGCGCTGGATCATCGATCATCCCGCTGCGAGCTGGGAGATCATGACCCGGCTCGAGCCGACCATGGACAGCCCCGCCAATGCCGAGGCCTGGCCCGATATCAGGCGCCGACTCAGTCTGCGCCCCGGCGCCATGGACCACGGCCGCTATCGACGTCTGGAACGATATCTACATGACCAGAAGATCGTTGAACAATTGACTCCGATCTCGCGCCTGGGCAAGGACCCCGGCTGATCAACGGCGCCTGGGCAAGGGACTCCGGCTGATCACCGGCGCCTGGGCAAGGACTCCGGCTGATCACCGGCGCCTGGGCAAGGACTCCGGCTGATCACCGGCACCTGGCCAAGGGACTCCGGCTGATTAACGGTGTTTGGGCAAGGACTCCGGCGCCTTGATTGCACTGGCTAGTCGTCCTGGGAGGCCAGAAACTCGGCCACATGCTGCTGAAACTCTTGGGCCCGCTCGGTGTGCAGCCAATGACCTGCGTCCAGGGTCTTGACCTCGGCCCTGGGCAGCACGGCGCGCAGCGACTCCAGCAGGTCATCGGCGACGTAGTCCGACCGACTACCGCGCAATACCAGCGTCGGCACATCGATGCTCCCTTCGCCACCTGGTGGTGCCATGATCTGCCCGTAGCCGGCTTCGATCGCATCGAGATTGACCCTCAGGCGAAGCACGCGATCGTCGTCGCGAACCAGATTGGTAGCAAGAAACATGCGGGTGGGCTTGTCGTCGATCACCTCGGCCATCAAGGCGTCTGCCTCTCGCCGGTCGGTGGGCTCGCCCTGTTCGACACGCCGCAGCGCGGTGAAGACACTATCGTGACGATGCTCATAGGCCACGGGCGCGATATCGGCGACGATCAGTGACGCCACCAGCTCGGGATGCAGCCTGGCCAGGGTCATCACCACCTTGCCGCCCATGGAGTGGCCAAGCAGGTGCCCGCTGGTGACGCCGCACCGGTCCATCACCGCCGCCACGTCCTCGGCCATCTCGGTATAGTCCATACCCTCGGCATGGGGAGAGCGGCCGTGATTGCGAAGGTCCAGGGCGATCACTCGACGCTCGCTGGACCACTGCTTAATATGGGAGCGCCAGTTGTCGGCGCTACCCAGCAGGCCATGAACGATGACCAATGGCTCTCCCTGACCACCACTGTCTGAATATTCCAGGGAAACCGTCATAGCTGCACTCCTTTGAGCGATCGAAGGTTGGAAGAGAGCCGGTAGAACGTGGCGTACACGACACCAGCATAGTACTGAACATTTCCGGCTAGGCACTCAAGCAGGCAGCAGAGCGGAGCCGGCGCAAAACCAGAACGAAACCAGAGCGAAACCATTGCAGGACCGGAGCGGAACGTCAGTCCAGTAGAGCCAGCCGCCCTGGGCCGGGGTGCTCTTTAGCGGCCCTCGCCCCGAGCGACCTGCTCCGGCCAGACATCCTGACTACCGGTCACCGCCACCAGCCGCTGGCTCAGATAACGCAGCAAGACACCGTACAGGGGCAGGAAAAAGGCCAGACTGATCGCAAGTTTGATGGCGTAGTCGACCGCTGCGATTTCTGGCCAGTGCTGTGCCATGAAGGGGTCGGGGCCGGACTCGAAGGCGATGGAGAAGAACGCCACGGTATCCACCAGATTACCGACCAGGGTCGACGCCGCCGGCGCCACCCACCAGTGCTTGAGTCGCCTGAGCCGATCGAAGACCTGCACGTCGAGCAACTGTCCCAGCAGGTAGGCCATGAAACTGGCCAGGGCGATCCGGGCGACGAACAGATCGAAGCCGTCGAACGCGGCAAGGCCAGCAAAGCCACCCTGCGGGAAGACCACCGAAACCACGTACGACACCACCAGCGCGGGCAGCATCACGCGCATCACGATAGCGCGGGCCGGGCCCTTGCCGAACAGGCGTACCGTCAGGTCGGTGGCCAGGAAGATGAAGGGAAAACTGAAAGCGCCCCAGGTGGTGTGCAAGCCAAACACCGTGAACGGCAACTGGACCAGATAGTTGCTGGCGGCGATAACGACGATATGAAAAACGACCATCAACGCCAGCAGACGACGGCGCTGTTCGAAGGACAGACTGAACATCATGATTCCTTTTTCGCAAGGGGTGAGGGAACCCTGGTAACAACCACAATACGGGGACAGGCAGGCCCGGCGACGACACGAGACACACCAACCGATCCGAGTCGACGATTCGAATAGTGCAGCAATCCGTGCCACCGCGAGTGGTACGAATTTGGCGGCGCACATTATACGAGACAAGCTGCTACCTTGCCAGCTCTCCCCTTTCCGAATCCCTGCCCTTATGCACAGATCCCTCATGGCAAGCGGGCACGATCAGATTGCTAGCGCCCCACGCATCAGATGTGTCATGCCGGATACTCAATAAAACCTGATATTGCACAATATTGCCAATATGCTAAATACAAATACAACAAACAACGCAATGGACACATTTTGAAAATATTATTATCTAATTCTGCCGAAACAGTCACAAACACGCGTTTAAGACGCGTTTACTTCAACAATGCGCTATTATTGAGAAGTTTCTTAATCACTAACGGAAAGAAAGGCTTCGGCGTCCATCAGCGACCAGATAAGAGGTGTTCAGCGCTCCGGACCAGCCCTTTTCCAAGGAACCGGGTACGCCAAACTCGACTCGCGGATCTCTTCAATGAGGATGACAAGCTATCCATGCACAACACCTCGATCCCTGTTGCCGTCCATCTCGGGAGGCGCCTTTCAGCGCCACAACGTCCAACGGGTGCAATTCGTGTCAGTCACCGCTGCAAGGGAGAGTGCTGATGAACAGCTCACAACGTGTTGCCGGCCGCCTGCTTGAGGGTGGAGACGCCGTGGTAGACAGAGCGAGCGGCCTGCTGAAGGCCATCGCCAACGACAATCGCCTCCGAATCCTGTGTCTACTTGAAGGCAACGAGTTGTCCGTGACAGAGCTCAATCAACGCCTGAGCCTGAGCCAGTCGGCCCTGTCCCAGCACCTCGCCATCCTCAGGCGAGCCGAGCTGGTCAGCACTCGGCGCTCCTCCCAGACCATCTACTACTCACTGCAAGGTGACAGCGCGAGCATCATGATCGCCGCCATCGTCAAGATGAACGCGGCCAACGACGACTGAAGCGAGACCGCAGACAGAGGCCAGGCGTGGCGATCCCGATCGCCCTCTCTGGGGGCCATCGGGCTTGCTCGACGGGCAGCACGGCTTGGACAGGCGGCGCTGTACCGCCTCAGCTCAGGCCGTATTGCGCTCCAATATTGCGACCCCGGACGCGGGCTTGCCTACCGACGCTCCCAGCCGGACGCATCGACGCGCTCTTCCACCCGATCGAGCGCCTGCTCGACCATGCCGGAGGCGGAAAAACCAAGCCGCTCGGCCAGCGATGGTACCGCCGCCAGCCTGAAACTCAGCACCTTGCCGCGTTCCATCGCCGTGCTGAGATAGGCCTCGCTGGTAGTCACCTCATCCGCCAACCCTCTGGACACGGCCTCTTCTCCGTACCAGATCTCGCCAGTGGACACCGCGTCGATATCCACGTCGGGGCGGCGCTGATCGACGTAGTCCTTGAACTTGGCATGGATGGTATCGAGGTCCGCCTGCAGCTTGTCTCTACCTTCCTCGGTGTTTTCGCCCAGCACGGTGAGCGTGCGCTTGTAGCGCCCAGCGGTCACCAGCTCCACATCGACGTCATGGCGCTTGAGCAGGCGATGGACATTGGGGATCTGGGCCACCACCCCGATGGAGCCGATGACCGCAAAGGGGGCCACCAGGATGCGCTGTGCATTGCACGCCATCAGGTAGCCGCCGCTGGCCGCCACCTTGTCCACGCAGACCGTCGTCTTGAGGCCCGCCTCGGTGAGCCGATGCAGTTCCGCTGCACCCTGCCCATAGGTGTGGACCAGGCCACCGGGGCTCTCCAGTCGGATGACCACCTCGTCCCCTTCCTTGGCCACACCCAGCAGCAATGACACTTCGCGAGCGAGGCGGTCCACGCCGCTGGCCTTGAGGTTGACATGAAAATCGATCACCCAGGTGGTGGTGCTCGATGCCACGGTATCGTCCTTCCCGGTACCCGTTTTCCGACGCCAAGGCCAGCGCAGACGAGACCTCTTCTGTGTGCCTGTCCTGGCTTGTATCAATCGCTCACGCCACTGACGCTGGCGCTGACCCAGGTCCTCGATTCGGAGTTGCTCCCTGGGTACACTGCCGCCACCTTTGGCACGGGCGAGCACGATCAACGCCGATAGCACGACCCCCGCCACCAGCACCAGTTGAACAAAAAAGGTCAGGATCTCACCCAGCCAGTCTTCCATCGCTCTCTCCCTGTCGGCCGGCCCGAATCTGCAAAGACCAGTGACTCGACGGTCATAGGCCCTGAACGGCGCCCGGCCTTGATTGAAACATTCGTTTGAAATACGCTGCCTGACAGAGACCCACACAACGGCAAGGAATTCTCATGTCACAGACACTCGATACGCTACGCTCTCGCTTCAACCCCGATGCTGCCCAGGGCATGCACGAGATCTTCCAGTTCCATTTCAGCGATACCGAGGACCACTACGTCGTCATCGACGATGGCGCACTGGACATCCAGCAGGGCGAGCACGACGATCCCTCTGTCAGCCTGAGTATGAGCAGCGACACCCTCAAGGGCATCATGACCGGTGACATCAATGGCATGACGGCCTTCATGACCGGCAAGCTCAAGGCGACCGGCAATATCATGCTGGCGACCCGCCTGACCGAGCTGTTTCCCGAGAAGTGACGCTTCAGGACGGGCAGTAGCCCCTCCCGGCGACTGCCCGTCAGCGATACCCCTCAGAACGGCCTGTCAGAACCGACCATCACGCACCTCAGACAGATGCAGTTCGATCAACTCCCGCGAGATCGAATAGAGCGGCGGCAACTGTGGTAGTTGCCGCGGCGAGAACCAGGCCGCATCTTCGATCTCGTGGCCGTCGATCACGATGCGTCGACTTGCCGCCTCGACCAGATAGCCCAGCATCAGGGAGTGGGGAAAAGGCCAGGCCTGACTGCGAATATAGCGCAGCCGCCCCAGCTTGAGACCGACCTCCTCGTGGACCTCCCGATGCACCGCCTGCTCCGCCGACTCGCCCGGCTCGATGAATCCAGCCAGTGTCGAATAGCGTCCGGGCGGAAAGCGCGGGCTGCGAGCCAGCAGCAGCGACTCCCCATGGGTCACCAAGGTGATGATGCAGGGCGAGATCCGCGGGTAGTTGCGATGGCCGCAATTGTCGCAGTGCATCGCAAACTCGTGTTCCAGACGTCTCGCTGGGCTGCCGCAACGCCCGCAGAAACGGTGGTTGTCCATCCATGCACCCACCTGCAGCGTAGTGGACACCAGCCCGTACCATGACTCGGGCAGCCTCGACAGCCAGCTACGCCCATCTGGCCAGTCGGCGCCAGGGCTGTCTTCAAGTCGCAGCCCCACTGGTTCGTCCGACCACCAGCACAACGGCTGCACGCGCTCATCCCAGGGCTCGACCGGCCCCAGCGGCGTATGGTCCAGGCCTGGCGCCATGCACCCTTTCGACAGGCGAATGATTCGCCCCGACTCGACGCCTCTGGGCAACTCTCTGTGCAACATCAGGCGCCGTCCTGCGTGGCGCTGCCGGGGCCGGCGTAGGCGGGATCCAGAGCGTCCCAACGACACTCTCCTGCCTTGCCACGCACCGTGTCGAGCTTGGCCAGATGGGCCGCCATCTCCTGCTCGGTCGGGCGCACTACGCTCAGCCGGCCCGGCTCCAGCGACAATCGACGCACCGAAAGCTCGCCGGGCACCGCCGCCTGCTGGTCGCTGTCGTTGCCCGTATCCAGAGTCAGCGCGGTCTGCCCACCGGTCATTGCCAGGTAGACGTCTGCCAGGATCTCGGCGTCGAGCAAGGCCCCGTGCAGCACGCGGTGACCATTGTCGATATCGTAGCGTTTGCACAGCGCGTCGAGGCTATTGCGCTGCCCCGGGTGCAGACCCCGTGCCATGGTCAAGGTGTCGAGGATGCGACAGTGATCCTTGACGGGCCCTGCATATAGCTCAGGGTGCGTGGCCTTCAGCAGCGTGAATTCGTGGTCGATGAAGCCAACATCGAAGGGCGCGTTATGGATGACCAGCTCGGCCCCGCGAATAAACGCCCAGAAATCGGCCGCCACCTCGGCAAACACCGGCTCGTTGGCCACCCGCTCGTTGGTGATGCCGTGGACGCCGATCGCCTCGGCGTCGATCTCGCGCTCGGGATTGATGTATTGGTGGTAGGAATTTCCGGTCAGGCGCCGGTTGATCATCTCCACGGCACCGATCTCGATGAGACGGTGGCCGTCCCGCGTCTCGATACCGGTGGTCTCGGTATCCAGTACAATCTGTCGCATTCTGGGTCCCTGAAATCGGATGGGCTATGTGGTGTGGGCCGCCGGCGTCAGGCGCCTTCCAGCAATTCGTCGATGGCCTCGTTGACCAGAGCGTCGGCGGCCTCGTTTCCAGGGTGGCCGCTGTGACCCTTGACCCAATGCCAACTGACCTGGTGTCGCCGTGTCTGCTCATGCAGCTCGCGCCACAGGTCGGCGTTCTTCACCGGCTGCCTGGAAGCCGTCTTCCAGCCACGCTTGATCCAGCCATGGATCCACTCGGTGATGCCCTTGCGCAGGTACTCCGAATCGGTCCAGAGATCCACGTGACACTCACGCTTGAGCGTCTTCAGGGCCATGATCGCAGCGGTCAGTTCCATTCGGTTGTTGGTGGTATCACGCTCGGCGCCCTTGAGCGACTTGCGGTGATCCCCGCTTTCCAGCAGTGCTCCCCAGCCGCCGGGGCCGGGATTGCCGCGGCAACCCCCGTCGGTGTAGATGGTCACGACAGGGAGTGAATCGGGAGTGGTCAACGCATTGCTACCTTCTTCTGCTTGGGGGACTGCCGCACGCTGGGCTCGAGCCTGGTGGTGCCAAGAGCGGCGTTACCGACCGGCAAGCCGAACAGCGGGCGTTTTCCCTGGGTACAGGCCAGCTGCGAGCGGCAGCGGGCCTGGATGATATAACAATCGCCCAGGGGCAGGTTATGGCGCCGGCCGAGGGTTTCCAGCATGCCATTGCCACCGGCGAGCCCCGGCAGGCGAAATCGGCAGTAGTCTACCCGCTCGATCTCGAAGTCGACAAACTGAAGCCAGTCCTTCATCGTCCGCGGCGTACGCCATACGCCCTGCCCCGGCATCTGCCGGCGGCGGCGAGGTCGAACCCTCATCAAGCCTGACGATGACAGCGGGGACCAGCCAAGCAGCACCAGCCGCCCCTGCGGCGAGACCACTCGGGCGGCCTCCTGCAGCAGCTGGTGGGGGTGGGACACCACCTCCAGCAAGTGGTTAAGCACCACTACGTCCATCGCTGCGTCGGGCAGTGGCAAACGCTCAGGACGGCAAACCAGCGTGCTGGAACTTTCCGCCAGCTCCCGGGTCGGAGACCACCGAATCCAGTGGCGCACCGCGCTCATGTCGGCCAATGGCTCGGCCAGTGACATTTCAAGGCCGTGCTGGCCGCACCAGCGTTCGGCCAGCGGACCCAGGCAGGCTCGCTCGGAACGCCGCACGGCGCACCCGCTGTCACTGGACCAATAGCGTCGAGCGTGCCGCACCAGGCACGCGAGCTCCATCGGCTCCGACGCATTTGACATAGTCGACCTGTGCCTCCAAAGTGTCTGATTTTGCAAGGCGAAAAAACGAAGTTTACTGAAGTCTGCGCCGGCCGCCCAGCTAGATGCTGCCCGCTCAAGGCTCGCTCCGAGGACCCTGCCGACCATGTTAAGCGTGACACCGATTCCAGCCTTTAGCGACAACTATATCTGGCTGCTGCGCCAGGATTCGAGTCAAGAGGTCTGCGTCGTGGATCCCGGTGACGCCGAGCCTGTACTGCGCTTTCTCGAACGCGAGGGACTGAGTCTGGGCTGCATTCTGCTGACCCATCACCACCATGACCACACTGGCGGTGTTGCCGAATTGATCCAGCGCTATTCGCCCCGGGTGATCGGGCCGGATAACCCCGAGATCGCAGGCGTCGACGAGATCGTGCGTGACGGAGACGAGTTTCGCGTCATGGGCCGTCTGTTCGAGGTGATGGCGGTGCCAGGCCATACCCTGGACCATCTGGCCTTCTTTACCGCAGGCATCCCGCCGCTGCTGTTCTGTGGGGACACATTGTTCAGCGGGGGCTGCGGACGTCTGTTCGAAGGTACCCCGGAGCAGATGAAGGGGTCCCTCGACCGACTGAATTCCCTGCCGGCGGATACACTGGTATTCTCCGCGCACGAATACACACTGGCCAATCTCGCTTTTGCGAAGGCGGCCAACCCCGGCAACCCCGACGTTGCCACCGCCTTCGACGAATGTCAGAAGGCACGAGATCTGGACCGACCCACGCTGCCTACAACGATGGAACGTGAGCGCCGCATCAATCCCTTCCTTCGTTGCGATGATGAAGATGTCAAGCGCGCTGCCTCAGCCCATGGGTCGACCGATAGCACGGACGCCACCTTTGCCACGCTAAGAGCCTGGAAGGATTCCTTCTGAACGGCTCGGCGTCCTGAACCATCGTCCCACAGGACGCCCGCGACAAGAATCGCGGGCCAGGAGTTTCTGTACGCATGACATTTCACACGACCCGTAGACGACTACTTGGCGCGGCCAGCAGTCTGGCCCTCCTTGGCTCGTTGATGGCCGGTGCCTACACATCCCAGGCCTCGCCACTCCCCCCCGGTGGCGCCATGCCGTATGGCGGAACGAGCGCTGACGCAAGCGCCGCGCCCTCGCATCAGCACCTGACTCGCCACTTCTGGGACGCCCTGGAACTCGAGCCGCAGGATGCCTGGACCAGCCTGCGGGCGGATTTCCAATGGCAGGACCTCCCGGTCAATGCCCGCGTACAGGAATGGATCGACTACTACCAGAAAAGCCCTCATAACGTGGCGGAGATCACCGAGCGCGCCCGCCCCTGGCTTGCCTGGATCACCCAGCAGGTCGAGTCACGTGGTCTGCCGGGCGAGATCGCGCTGATCCCCTTCGTCGAGAGTTCCTTCGATCCCAAGGCCCGCAGCCACTTTGGCGCCGTGGGACTGTGGCAGATCATGCCGCGTACCGGTGATGCCCTCGGCCTCAAGCGCAATGGTGCCTGGGATGGGCGCAATGATGTCGTGGCCTCCACCCGCGCCGCCCTGGACTACATCGAGATGCAGGCGGACCAGTGGTACGAAGGTGATCTCCAGTTGTCGCTCGCGGCGTACAACGCCGGCGCCGGCACCGTCAACAATGCACGCCGCGCGGCACAGTCCCGTGGGCTCGCCGGCGAGTACTGGGACCTCAACCTGCCCTCGGAGACCATGGCATACGTGCCGAAGCTGATGGCCATCTCGCGGATCATCAATGACCCCGAGCGCTATGGCGTGAGCCTGCCGGAGATCAGCGGCTCGGCGGCCTTTGCCAAGGTCTCGGTCACCGCACCGATCTCGTTGAACAAGGCCGCCGCTTTGGCCGGGGTGACCACCCACGAGCTCAGCGAGTTGAACCCGGGACTCAAGTCGCGCAACGTCAACCCGCGTCATACCCGTCAGATTCTGGTACCGGCGGAGAGCGCCGCCACCCTGCGCAATGCCTTGAGCAATCTGGGGCAGATCGAGGTCGCCAGCGCCTCTGGCGAGACCCATGTGGTCGAGAGCGGAGACACCTTGAACCGCATCGCCATGCTTCATTCCATCTCGCCCCGGGACCTGGCACGCTGGAATGGCATCGACAACCCGCAGGCTCTACAACCCGGTCAGCAACTGACACTTTCCGGTCGGTAAAGCGGGCGCCCCGAAGGCGCCCCTCAGGACAAGGACTCCACCGCCATGCGACAGGTGGCAATCGGCGCCTGCCTGCTGGGCGCCCTGCTGGCGACCGCCAGCGAGGCCGCAGACGTTTCCAGCGTGCCCACCGTGCACGCCCTTCCGCTCTATGGTGAGCCGGCCCTGCCGGCTGACTTTCTCCACTTCCCCCATGCCAACCCTGATGCTCCGTCAGGCGGTGACTTGATCCGCGCCGCCCAGGGCAGCTTCGATTCGACCAATCCCTTTATTGTTCGTGGCACGCCAGCCTCTGGCCTTACACAGATCTACGACACCCTGCTCGAATCGAACCCGGGTGAGCCCTTCACCATGTACGGGCTTTTGGCCGAGGGCATCCGCCTGGACCCCGAACGGCGCTGGGTCGAGTTCGACCTGCGTCCCGAAGCGCGTTTCCATGACGGCGAGCCCGTGGACGCCCAGGACGTGGTGTTCAGTTTCGAGACACTGACCACCAAGGGGCAGCCCTTCTATCGCGCCTACTACAGCGATGTCGACAGCGTCACCGCCGTCGACAGCGATACCGTGCACTTCGACCTCGGTGACAGCGAAAGCCGCGAACTACCGTTGATCCTGGGCCAGATGCCGATCC
>DJIP01000309.1 GCA_002433675.1 Halomonas halophila | reverse complement strand
GCACTGGACGAAGACGCCGTGGCCTCCGGCGATGAGCAGGGTGGTCTGGTTGCTTGCGTTGCAGGGTGTGCCGAGGGTCTTGTCGAGGGTCTTGTCGAGGCCGTTCTCCCACTGTTCCCAGTCCAGGTCCGGCAACAGCCGCAGCCCGCCATTGGTGACCAGTTCGCTCGCACCTCGGCCGATCAGACGTAGTCGGTAGGCAGGCGTGCCCAGCACATCGTTGGCGCTAGCGAAGACCTGCCAGGGTCCGCTGACGTCGAGCATCTGACAGTCGGGGTAGGCCAGCAAGGCGACGTCTCGAGTCGTGGTCACGGTGGGGGCTCCAGAGAAGGGGGGGCGCGATAGCGAGTCTCTGGAGTCTGGGGGAGGTCAGGAATGTCGGCAAGGACCATTACCCCACCGATATGGACATTCGGTGTCCGCAACGACGACGCCCCGCCTTTTACAGGGCGGGGCGTCGTCATTGCGGGGCGTGGTGGCCGTCAGCCGGCGAAGGCCAGGTAGATGGCGATGACCAGGATCACCAGCACGATGCCCGCCGGCACGGCGCCCTTCCAGGGGGTCAGGTCGACGGCGCCGACATCTTCCTGCTTCCACGCCTCGGCGCGGGGGCGCAGCTTGCCGATCACCAGCATCAGCGCCACCAGCAGCACGAACACCAGGGCGACGAAGTGGAACTCGTGCATGATCACCGGCAGCTTGTTGAAGGGCGGGATGAAGTAACCGGCGAAGATGGCCAGGCAGCCACCCACCAGGGCGATCTTGGCCGCCATGGGGGGCACCCGACGGGTCAGCAGGCCGACCACCACCACCGCCAGGATGGGAATAAAGTAGATGGCGTTCATCTTCTGCAGGTAGCCGAACAGGCTTTCCTGACCGGCCAGCAGCGGCGCGATGATCATCGCGGAGATGGCCATGATCCAGCCGAACACCTGGCTCGACTTGACCACCTGGGCTTCGGTGGCGTCCTTCTTCAGTACCGCCTTGTAGAGCCCCAGGCTGAACAGGGTGGTGGTGGAGTTCAGTGCCGAGTTGAAGGAAGACAGGATGGCACCGACCATCACCGCGGCGAAGAAGCCGGTGAGCGGCGCCGGCAGCACGTTGAACACCAGGTGGCCGTAAGCCGCGTCAGCCTTGACGCCCTGATCTGCGTACAGGTGGTAGGCGATGATGCCCGGCAGCACCAGGTACAGGGGCCCCAGCAGTTTGAAGAAGCCGGTCAGCAGTACACCCTTCTGGCCTTCTGCCAGGTTCTTGGCGGCGAAGGTCCGCTGGATGATCTGCTGGTTGGTGGTCCAGTAGAAGACGTTGATCAGAAAGACGCCGGTGAACAGGGTGAAGAAGGGCACGCTCTGCTCGCTGCCACCGATGGAGTTCATCTTGTCCGGATTGGACTCCTTGAGGATCTCCCAGCCGGCCATTACACCGCCGCTGTCGCTGACCGCCTGGAGGCCGAAGTAGACGATGACGAAGCCACCGATCAGCAGGCCGACGCCGTTGAGGGTATCCGACACGGCAACCGTGCGCAGGCCCCCGAAAAGGGCATAGATGGAGCCGATGATGCCGACGATCCACACCGTCAGCCACAGCAGGGTGGTGCTGGATTCGATGCCGGTGAGCCCGGACAGGTCGAGCATGCCCTGCAGGCCGATGGCGCCGGAGTAAAGGATGATCGGCAGCAGTACCACCGCATAGGCGATCAGGAAGATCACGTTGGTGATCAGCTGGGTGCCCTTGTCGAAGCGAATCTCGAGCAACTGGGGCAGGGTGGCGATGCCGCTTTTCAGAAAGCGCGGCAGGAAGAACAGCGCCAGCGCCACCAGCGCCATGACCGCGACGACCTCCCAGGCCATCACGCTGAGGCCATCGGTGAAGGCGGAGCCGTTGAGGCCGACCATCTGCTCGGTGGACAGGTTGGTCATCAACAGCGAGCCGGCGATCAGCGGAAAGGTCAGGCTGCGTCCCGCCAGGAAGAAGCCGCTGGTGCTTGAATGGTCGTCACGGCGGGTGATGCGCCAGGTGATGAAGGCGACCAGTCCTGTAAAGAACAGGAAGGACGCGAAGGTGAGTAGGGGCATGGTGTCATCCTTGCGGTCGTTGTCCGGCGCGGCGTGGTCGTGAGCCACCCCCACAGAGGGCTTGGCGATCACCGCACAGGGGTCGATGTCCGTGTCGGCGCCAGCTGGCAAGCCAGTGGCGCCGACACCCAGAAAGTATCTTTGCAGCGCTTGCGCCATCCTGCCCGCTCCAGTGCATGCGTTGGCTGTGCGGCAGGGAGGGTCGGCGCAGTGTCGCATGGACGTCACGTCGGTTGAAATTCCGGAAGTCTTCGTCTTTTTCCAGAAAGACGTCGAACTTAAAGGATTAAGTTTGCCGACGGTTGCGTATTCCAACTACGTGATCGCAAGTCTAATCGGCTCGCCGTGGCGAGCCATACGTCTTTTGTCGCAGCGGATCAGTTTGGCGGAGCTGCTGAAATTGGCACAGGCTCGATGATGCCGAACAGTTGCAGCAGTGTCGGCGTTGCCGCGATGATAAAGCCGCACAGGGCCAGCGCACGACCGGGCCATCGGCGCTGCGGGTGGCGTGCCAGGTGAAGGCCGAGCAGGCAGACCAGCAAGCCCGTGAGATGAAACACCACGGCGAGCGATCGAAGCAGTTCAAACGAGGTCATGGGCTGTCCCTGGGCATCCTGTGGCAGAGGGGGCGACGGGGCGGAATCCGCGAGCAGAAAGGGCTCGGCGGGGCCGTCTGGGTCACAAGCAAGCGATGGGGAGTCTGCCATGACGGATGGGGTGGCGCGAGCCGACGAGGTGATCGAGTTCTGGTTTCAGACGCTGACACCGAAACAGTGGTTTGCCAAGGATGATGCGCTGGATGGCCGTATCCGCCATGGCTTCGGCGCGACCCTGGCGGCGGCTGCCGCCGGCGAGACCTGGCAGTGGCGTACCTCGGCCCGGGGTCGGCTGGCGGAAATCCTGGTGCTCGATCAGTTCTCTCGCAACATCTACCGTGGCGAGCCGCGAGCCTTCGCCTGTGACGGTCAGGCCCTTGTACTGGCCCAGGAGGCGGTGTCCCAGCGCGCAGATCGGGTGCTCGACCCTCCCTGGCGAGCCTTCCTGTATATGCCCTATATGCACAGCGAGTCGTTGAGGGTGCACGACGAGGCGCTGCGCCTGTTCGATCAACCGGGACTCGAGCACAACCTGCATCACGAACATCGTCACCGCGAGGTGCTGGAGCGCTTCGGCCGCTATCCTCAGCGCAATGAGGCGCTGGGACGAGCGTCCACCGCCGAGGAGCTGGCTTTTCTTGCCCAGCCGGGCAACCGATTCTAGACGCAATGACGCCCCTGCTATCGGCGCTGAGCCGGCGTCCCGAGGCGGCATCCGCGATATCGCGTCTCACATTACGTGACATATCCCTACTTTCGTATGCTTTGATGTAATGGTATAGCTGTGGGCAGTGAAGATCGTCCCAGGGCGATCGACACGGCACCTCGCGCCCTGGTCAAGGGATTTGGTCGAAGGAGCGAGGGTGAACGTTCCGCAAGTTTCCATTCAGTGACGAAAGGAGAACGCAATGAGCTTTATCGCGTGGTTGATCATCGGTGGTCTGGCCGGCTGGATCGCGGGCAACATCATGCGTGGCGGCGGCTTCGGCCTGCTCGGCAACATCGGTGTCGGCGTGGTGGGGGCACTGATCGGTGGCCTGCTGTTCAGCCTGTTGGGACTGTCCAGCGGTGGCTTTATCGGCTCTCTGGTGACTGCGGTGGTGGGGGCCGTGGTGCTGCTGTGGGGTGTGGGCAAGCTACGCGGTTAGCGCGCTCTGATCAGCGACCGAATGGCGGCGACTCGCCGTCATCGCAAGGGGCCCGGTGCACTGCACCGGGCCCTTGTCGTTAGTGGCTTCTGCCAGAGGCCTGATGCACCGATCAGCCGGCGCGCTGGGCCGGGTCCGGCAGGGTCGGGAAGCGTGGCGGATGCGCCTCGAGAAAGGCGTGGCAGGCCCGCAGCACTCGGGCGTCGTCGAACTTGCCGCCGGCCAGCTGAAAGCCCACCGGCAGACCGCGGTCAGTGAAGCCACAGGGCACCGAGGCCGCCGGCTGCTGGCTCAAGTTGAAGGGGTAGGAGAAAGGCGCCCACTCCTCCCAGTCACGCATCTGGCTACCCGGCGGCACCTGGTGGTTGATCTCGAAGGGACTGATGGGCACCGAGGGCGTCATCAGCAGGTGGTAATCCTGGTTGAACTGCTCAAGCCGCATGGTCAGCTCGGCTCTAGCCGCCTGGGCGCGAAACAGCTCCACGGCCTTCCACTCTTCTGCACGCAGGGCGTTCTCGTAGAGGCCGGGGTCCAGCTTGGCGCGTTCGCTGTCGCTGAGCTGCGAGACCATCTCCAGCGAGGCGGTGAACCACAGCCGCTGAAAGATCCATAGCGGCGAGGGCAGCTCTGGATCCACCTCGCACACCTCTGCGCCCAGATCGCGCAGGCGATCTGCCGCTTCTCTGACCCGGGTTGCGACCTGAGGATCCACCTCGGCAAACCCCAGATCGGTGGAGAAGGCGATGCGCAGTCCCTCGAGCCCCTTGCCGATATCCTGGCCCCAGTCCTCCGGCTGGCCCCGGGTGGCGTAGGGGTCGACATAGTCGTAGCGGCCAATGACATTAAGCATCGCCACGGCGTCGTCGACGCTGCGGGCGATGGGCCCGATATGGGACAGCGTCGGCTCTTCCGCCGGCGGCCACTGGGGGGTCCAGCCGAAGGTCGGCTTGAAGCCGAACACCCCGCAGAAGGCGGCGGGAATGCGGATCGAGCCGCCGGAGTCGCCGCCCTGGTGCAACACCCCCATGTTGAGGGCCGCGGCGGCGGCAGCACCGCCGGATGAGCCACCCGCGGTCAGGCGGGTGTCCCAGGGGTTGCAGGTGGCCCCGAACACGCGATTGTCGGTGACCGCTTTCCAGCCGTCTTCCGGGGTGTTGGTCTTGCCCAGCAGGATGGCACCGGCCTCTCTCAGTCGTTTGGCCGGTGGCGCGTCGGCCTGGCAGGGCTCGCTTGAACCCAGCAGCGAGCCGTTGGACGTCGGCATGCCGGCCACGTTGGTCAGATCCTTGAGCGAGACCGGAACACCGTCGATCGGGCTCAGCGGCTTGCCCTGGCCCCAGCGACGTGCAGAGGCCTTGGCCGCCTTTTCGGCACCCTCGGCGTCGACGTAGGTGTAGGCATTGACGGCGTCGTTGAAGCGCTCGATGCGCGCAAGCGCCGCCCGGGTGGCTTCCAGGGGGGAGGCGTCGCCACTGCGATAGTGTTCCGTCAGCGCGGCAACGCCCAGGATGCCCAGTTCGTCCTCTTGCATGGTCGGGTCCCTCGCGTCCATGGATGGACCCTTACCCTAGCCTGATTCGGCATAGTGTTGCCAACCCCCACAAACGACGACGCCACCGGCGGGACCGGTGGCGTCGTCAACTGACGGTTCAGGCCGTCAAGGCTACACGATCAGGCGGTGGCGGCGGCTTCGCTGCCGACCAGGGCCTTGAGGTTCTGCTCGACGATGTCCAGGCCTTCCTCGAGTACCTTGTCCTCGATGGTGACCGGCATCAAGAAGCGGATGGTGTTGCCGAACATGCCGCAGGACAGCAGGATCAGGCCCTGCTCCCGGGCACGCTTGCACAGGGCTGCAGCGAGCTCGGGGGCCGGCTGACCGTCCTTGCCGTTGAGCTCGAAGGCGGCCATGGAACCCAGGTTGCGCGGGTGCACCACGGCGTCGAAGTCGCTGGCCCACTGTGCAAAACGCTTGGCCAGTTTGTCGCCCAGCGCCTGGCTCTTGGCCAGGATGTCCTCTTCCTCGAAGACCTCCATCACCGCCAGGGTCGCGGCGCAGGACACCGGGCTGCCGGAATAGGTGCCGCCCAGCGAGTTGCCGCCCGAGGCGTCCATGTGCTCGGCAGTACCGACCACCGCGGAGATCGGCATGCCGGCAGCCATGCTCTTGGCCATGGTCATCAGGTCCGGCTTCACGCCGCTGTGTTCGATGGCGAACATCTTGCCGGTACGACCGAAACCGCTCTGGACCTCGTCGACGATCATCAGGATGCCGTGTTCGTCACAGATCTCGCGGATCTTCTCGAGGAAGCTCTGCGGCGCGGGGTAGAAGCCGCCTTCACCCAGTACCGGCTCGAGCACGATGGCGGCGGTATCCTTGGGGTTGGCGTCGGTCTTCAGCACCATCTTGAGGCGACGCACCGCCTCTTCCTCGCTGATGCCGTGCTCGGCCACCGGGTAGCCGGCGCGGAACACGCAGCCCGGCATGGTGCCGAAGTCGCTGGCGTAGGGGGCAACCTTGCCGTTCATCGCCATGGTCATGAAGGTACGGCCGTGGTAGCCGCCGTCGAAGCAGATGACGTTGTTGCGACCGGTGGCGGCGCGGGCGATCTTGACCGCGTTTTCCAGTGCCTCGGCGCCGGAGTTGGCCAGCATCACCTTGGCGTCACCGCGTACCGGGGTGATCTCTGCGAGCTTTTCGGCGACCTTCACGTAGCCCTCGTAGGGCATCACGGTCTGGCAGGTGTGCATCACCTTGTCGAGCTGGTCCTTGACCGCCTGCACCACCTTGGGGTGGCAGTGACCGATGTTGAGCACGCCGATACCGCCGGCGAAGTCGATGAAGCGGTTGCCATCGGCATCCCACAGTTCGGCGTTCTTGGCGCGGTCGGCGAAGGCGGTGGCGGGGCTGGCCGCGCCCTTGGCGACGTACTTGTCCTTGAGTTCGTTCAGCTGAGCGTTATTCATGTCGTGACTCCTTTGAGGGCACTGAATGTATAGGGTAGACGCTAGGTCCGGGACACGCAGGGCGTGCCCCGGGGAGACGGGGCTGGCCCTTAGAGGCCGCCGACACAGGCGTACTTCAGCTCTGTGTACTCATCGAGGCCGTGGCGTGAACCTTCTCGACCGAGACCCGATTCCTTGACACCGCCGAAGGGGGCGAGCTCGGTGGAGAGGATGCCCTCATTGATGGCGACCATGCCGTACTCGAGTTGTTCCATGGTGCGCCAGATACGGCGATAGTCGGTGGCATAGAAGTAGGCGGCCAGACCGAACTCGGTGTCGTTGGCCATGGCGATGGCTTCGTCGTCGCTGGAGAAGCGGAACACCGGGGCCAGTGGGCCGAAGGTCTCTTCCCGGGCGACACGCATGTCGGTGGTCACGTCGGCCAGCACCGTGGGCTGGAAGAAGGTGCCCTCCAGGGCCTCGCCGCCGGCGACCAGGCGGGCACCGTTGTCGAGGGCGTCGGCAATATGCGACTGCACCTTGTCCACCGCTGCCGCGTTGATCAGGGGGCCCTGAACCACACCGTCCTCGAGGCCGTTGCCGACCTTCAGCTCGCCCACACGCTTGGCCAGCTTCTCGACAAAGGCATCGTAGACGCCGTCCTGCACCAGGAAGCGGTTGGTGCACACGCAGGTCTGGCCTGAGTTGCGGTACTTGGAGGCGATGGCTCCTTCGACCGCGGCGTCCAGATCGGCGTCATCGAAGACGATAAAGGGCGCGTTGCCGCCAAGCTCCATGGAGGCCTTCTTCACGGTGTCGGCGCACTGAGCCAGCAGGATCTTGCCCACCGGGGTGGAGCCGGTGAAGGACACTTTGCGCACCCGTGCGTCGCCGGTCAGCACCGGGCCGACCTCACGCGGGGAGCTCGAGGTCACCACGTTGAGCACGCCGGCGGGGATGCCCACGTCTTCAGCCAGCTTGGCCAGCGCCAGGGCGGTCAGCGGAGTGGCCTCGGCCGGCTTGACCACCACGGTGCAGCCGGCGGCCATGGCCGGGGCACACTTGCGGGTGATCATCGCCAGCGGGAAGTTCCAGGGAGTGATGGCGGCGACCACACCGATCGGCTCGCGGAACACCAGGATGCGTTTGTCGGGTCCGTGGCCCGGCAGGGTCTCACCGGCCACACGCTTGGCTTCCTCGGCGTAGAACTCGACGAAGGCAGCGCCGTAGGCGACTTCGCCACGGGACTCGGCCAGCGGCTTGCCCTGTTCGCGGGTCATCAGTTCGGCCAGGGCTTCCTGGTGGTCCATGATGCTGTTGAACCAGGCGCGCAGCAGGGCCGAGCGCTCCTTGGCGGTCTTGCGCTTCCAGTCGGCCCAGGCCGCATCGGCGGCACCGATGGCTTCACGGACCTCTTCGGCGTTCAGGTCCGGCACCTCGGCCAGGGTCTCGCCGGTGGCGGGATTGGTCACGCTGAAGTGGCGATCGGCGTCGCGCCACTGGCCGCCGATGTAGGCCTTGTCGATGATCAGGTCCTGAACGTGGGACATGTGGAAGCTCCGGAAAGGGTCAGAGAAGAGGGGTGTTATGTCATGATTGACGAGTGTGCATTATTTGAAACATCTCGCCAAGTCCTGTGATCGGAATTTTTTACGCCCGTTCGAAGAATCCATCGAAGAGGCGCGTCGAGCCCTCGAGGCCTCGGTCTGGAAGATCTTTGAGCGACAATCGCCATCGGCGCGGCGAACAGTTTCCGGTACACTGTGTCGCCGACTTCTAGCTGCCCGAAGCGATGGTCCTTGGCGCCTTGTGTCAGGCCGGACCGGGCTGGCCTGACTCCGTGTTTCTGCGAGGTGAGACTTGGTTGATCCGCTCAATGCCTGGTGGGCTCAGCAACTGGTGCTGTGCGACTGGGCCTTTATGCCTGACCCCTTGATGCTGCCTGAAGAGGCGGCACGTGAGCGATTGGCCGCCCTCGAGATCCCCGACCGGGGCGAACTGGGGTGGCGCCTGCTCGAGCTCAATGCGTCGAACACGCTGCCTGCCTCCCATCTACTGGGGGCGCTTGAGCTGGTGGCCCTGGCAGGGGCGTCGGGATGGATGTCGGCCGAGGTGAGTCGTGGCTGGGCAGCACGCCTGTGTAGCGACATCCACCATCGTTACGCAAGCCTCGATGAATGGCTGGAGGCACTCTGCGCCTCCCGCAGCGGCGAAGGCTGGCTTCGCGGCGATGAGGGCTTGCTCGATACCTGCCGGGCGCTGTCGAAGCTGGAAGGCGAGGGCGCCGGCATCACCTGGCCATTGCTCGGCTCCGCGCTGAGTCGTGAGCCTGCCGCCTCCCTCTGGCCTGACAGCCCGCAAGATCGTGTCTGGCGACTGCGGGCGGCCTTCTCGCCGGTGCTGATGACACCGGCCAGCCCCGATGACTGGGACGGGGTCGAGGCCTGGCTGGGGGAAGTCTGGCAGGTTCACGGCGCCGAGGATCTCAAGCGCGCCTTGCTGTGGCTGACCAGTCAGGGCGATCGCCAGGGCTGGGATATCGACGCCGCTCGGTTGATGGCGGTCAGTGCCGGCGAACGCCAGGCCTGGTGCGAGGGGCTGGCGCCCCAGGAACGCCCGTACGGCCGTCTGTTATGCCGCTACGTGGACCAGGGGGAGCCACTGGAATGGGCCGCCTGGGACTGGCTGAGGGCGGTGGATCTGGCCTGGGCCGGCAACTGCATCGGCTGGCTGACACCCCAGGAAGCGTCATTGCTGGCGCATCACGCAGGCGACCTGGTGCAGCGTCGCTACAGTGACTGGAGCGCCCTGGCGCGCTCCTATCAGCGCGGCCGAGGTCTGTTCGAAGGTCAGGACCGGTTGCCGACGTTGTCCGCCGACTGGCAGTTGCTGATGGGCTCGCCGGTGAGCCCTTGGCATGGCTCGTTGCAGGAGTTGCTCGACGAGGAGCAGGTCGAGGCGTCACGCCAGGCGGCCAGACAGTGGCGCGCCTCGCCTCGCCACTGGGTGCTGGCGCTGGCCTCAGTGCGTGAGCCGGAACTGGCGGCACGTCAGGGGCCGGTTCCGCCGCTGCCCCAGGCGCGTCGTGACGAGGCGCGCAAGTACCTGGCGGAGACCCTGGATCTGCACCCGGACGAAGGCGCTCGCTCACTGGTGCGCTACTGGCTGCCGGCCCAGGCCCATCATCTCAATCAGCTGGCGGCTGACGCGGCGCATCGAGCGCTGCCATCGGCCAGAACGCCCTTTGGTGATGCGCCCCAGGCGGATCTGGCAGGGCGTGATGGCCTGGCCAGGGCGACCCGACATTCGGCGACCATCCATATGGCCGAGAAGTACGCCTTCTACTTGCTGATGAGCATGGACAGCGAGCAGTTCGACGAGGACAGCCTGACCGAGATGGCGGCATCCCTGCGCGATGTGCTGTGCCGGTTCTACAGCACCCCCAAGCGCCTGCTCGAGGCCTGGGCGACCTGGGATGCGCTGTTGCCGGAACCGGACCAGCCTTCTTTGACCTACGAGATTCGCTGGCACCTGGACGATCCGGGTAGCCTGTTTCACTGGCTCGAGTCGCGCAGCGGCGATTGGCGCGAGCCTGGCGAGCGTCCGAGCCTGATGCACTTTACTGCGCTGTCGCTGGTGGGGCCCTTGAACACCGCCGCCTGGAGCCTGCCGCAGCCGGAAAGCGACCGGGAAGGGGCTTCGATCCTGGAGTGGATCGATGGACACTACGGCCTGCATTCCGCCACCGAGTTGATCGACTTCGTGCGCTTTCTGCTGGACGCCGGTGATCGCCAGGAATATCAGATCAACTACGCGCCCTATACCCTCAACAGCGCGCGCCTGAATTCCGAGATTGCGACCCTGGAGTCCGGTGAGTGCAACGAGGAAGAGCGCAATCACCTGGAGCGCCTGCTGCGGGTGCGTGACAACGCCGACCAGTGCAATGACGTCGATATGTGCGCCTGGGACCTGGCCCAGGCGGTCGACCTGGCGATTGCCGGTCGGCAACTGGGCTGGCTGGCACAGCAGGACTTCCTGGCGCTGCTCGAGCGTGCTCACCAACTGGCCTCTGAGCACTACGCCGGTTGGCAGGAGTACGCCCGGGGTCTGTATGCCGGGTTCTCCTTCTTCATGGGGGAAACCCCGGAGCGCGAGGCGTTTCTGGCCAGCTTCCGCCAGGCGCTGGTGGCCTGGCTGTCGGGTGCGCCACCCCTCGCCGGCACCTGGGCCAGTCTGGATTTTCCGGGTGCGCGCCCCCGCCATTGGGCACCGCTTCACATCGATACCTTGCCGGGAGATGGACGAACCCTGCACTGATCGTCGCGAAACAGCAGAAAAAAAACGCCAAAAATTGTCCTGATCTATCGTCAGATCGGATAATTTTGGCTAGTATCGTGTTGATCTTTCGTCAGGCCTCCCATCAAGAAGGAGGCCGAATTGTCAAACTTGCAGCTGAGGGGCGTTATGGTAGTGACACGAGTGCGTCACTTCCACAGCGGCTCTTGGGCGCCGGCAGGCCGTCAGCCAGCCGGTTCAGGGAATGAGGTGTGTGTCGCATGAGCGTCGCCCAGACAAGCCGCGTGACAGCGGCGATGGTGTTGCTTGGCCTGCTGTCAGGCTGTGCGGCATCGAACTACCAGAATACCGCCGACAACGATTACTTTTCCCGCGACATGCCGAGCCTGGCCGAACGCGCCGCCTCGCGCATGTCGCCCCTGGAGGACCCAGCGGCAGGGGGAAGCTTCCTTGAAGATCCCGCCGCCGCCATCCGCGAGGCGCTGATGGCGGAGCACGATCGCTGGGCGGGTACGCCCTATCGTTTCGGAGGTACCGGCATGAGCGGCATCGACTGCTCGGCGCTGGTGCAGAACATCTTCAGTGACGCCTTCCAGGTGCAATTGCCGCGCACCACCGGCAGCCAGGTCCATACCGGTGAGCCGATCACGCGTGATCAGCTCTCTCCCGGCGACCTGGTGTTCTTCCGTCCTCCCGGCAACCGCCACGTCGGCATCTATGTTGGTCAGGGGCGCTTTCTACACGCCTCATCGTCGCGCGGTGTGATGATCTCCAAGCTGGATAACAGCTACTGGCGCCGCTACTACTGGCAGGCGCGTCGACCGCTGGAACCGACCCGGTTGAGCATGCGTCAGTTCGCCTACAGCCCGGCGGGCCTGGGCGGCTGAAGCGTCCTCGACGCCATCGACGTCGCCACCACAACGGGGCGAGCCTTTCACTGGGCTCGCCCCGTTTGCGTTCGCAGGCCCTGGCTAGCCCTCGACGACTCCTGGTTACAGGGAGTCGCGTTGCGACAGGGCGTAGTCGATAAAGGCGCGCTCGGCGCGTGACAGGTAGCCCTGGGGCTGCCAGGCCAGCGACAGGGTCAGCCAGGCGGCGGGGTCAAAGGACACCGCCGACAGGTCATCTTCCTCGATCACCCGACGCAGAAAGGTGGTGATACCGAAGCCCTGGCGGACGATGGCCTTGGTCAGCGGGATCAGGTTCGACTGGAACGTCAGCCGGGGCTGGATATCCAGCCTTCGGGCCATGGCGTCGACGAACTCGCGGTGAAAATAGCCGTCCTGGAACAGCACCAGCGGCTCGCTCAGAAAGGCTTCCGGGGTCACGCTGTGGCGTGCCGTGAAGGGGTGGTCCCGGGGCGTGCAGACCACCATCTCCGCGCGCAGCAGGGCCTCGGTTTCCAGTTCGCAGGTACTGCCATCTTCGACCACGATCCCCAGGTCCAGCTCGCGTGCCTTGATCATTGCCTGCAGTCGCCGGGCGCCTGCCTCGATCACCGTCATGCGGATACCGGGGTGGCGTGCGGCAAAGCCCATCAACAGCGGCGGCAGATAGTAGGAACCCAGCATGGAAGGGATGCCGATGCGCACTTCGCCCTTTACCAGGCCATTGAGTTCCTTCAGCGCCAGTTCGGTGGCACTGGCGTCGGCGAGCAGCCGTCGGGCATGTTCCAGCAGCACCTCACCTTCCGGGGTCAGTCGAACGCGCCGATCGTGGCGTTCGAACAGACGAGTTTCGAGGCGTCGCTCCAGGCCTGCGATGGTTTGGCTGACGGCGGACTGGGCGATGTGACGGGCGCGGGCAGCCGCGCTGAAACCGCCGTGGTCCACCACCGCCACAAACAGCGACAGCGAGCGCAGGTCAAAGGGTAGCGACATAAGACAATGTGATGGATTGCATCATTTTCTTCTGTTGGTGTGATGGTAGTGAAGCATGGAAGATAGGCAAGGCCAACCGGAGACCGCCATGATTCATGCCAATACCCCTGCCTGGCGCAGGGCGACCCTCGCTCTGTGTCTGGGCTCGATGCTGGTGTTCATCAATCTCTACGCCCCCCAGCCATTGCTGCCTCTGTTGCGCGATACCCATGACGCTTCGACCTTGAAGACGGGCCTGGTGATGTCGCTCGCCACCCTGACCCTGGCGCTCTCGTTGCTTGTCTACGGCCCCTTGTCTGACGCTATCGGGCGGGGCGGTATCATGCGAGTGAGCCTGTCGGTGGCAGCGCTCGCGACACTGTTGGCGGCGTTTGCACCTGGGCTCGACTGGCTGCTGGCCGCTCGCGTACTGCAGGGTGTCGCCCTGGGGGGGCTGCCGGCGGTGGCGATCGCCTGGATGGGCGACGAATTCTCGCCGGAGGCGATGAGTCGAGCGGTAGGACTCTATATTGCGGCCAACACGCTGGGCGGTATCGGGGGGCGTGTGCTGGGAGGCGTCGTCGGCGAATGGTATGGCGTCCAGGCGAGCTTCGTGGCGGTAGGCGGTTTGACCCTGGTGGGGGTGGCGGTGTTCTGGTGGCTGTTGCCCGCGGCCAGCGCCTTTTCGTCACAACCCTTTCGACTGGGGCGCGCCTGCCGTCAGATGCGTGGCCACCTGGCCAATCCCTGGCTGCTGCCGGCCTATCTGATCGGTGGTCTCAACTTCCTGGTGTTCATCAACCAGTACAGCTACATGACCTTCCGTCTGGCCGAGGCACCCTTTGCCCTCGGGCCTCGCTGGCTGGGACTGCTGTTTCTGACCTACCTTGGCGGCACCCTGGGCTCGATGCTGTCCGCCAGAGTCGTTGCCAGAGCCGGGGCGCCTGCCACCATGGGCTTGGGCGTTGTCATCATGGTGCTGGCGCTGGGTCTGTCGTTGATGCCGGTGCTCGCCGTCATCATCGCTGCCTTGACCCTCAGCGCCTTCGGCTTCTTTCTATGCCACGCCACCGCTTCGGGCTGGGTCGGCCGTCAGGCCCGCGAAGGACGAGGCGGCGCATCGGCGCTCTATCTGGTGTTCTACTACCTGGGGGCGAGCCTCGGGCCGCTGTGGCTCGAGCCGTTCTGGCTGTGGCAGGGCTGGCCTGGAGTGGTCGCGGCCAGCTGGCTGGTGCTGGTAACCACGGGCTGGCTGTCCTGGCGCCTGGGAAAGCGGCTGCAGCGTGTACAACACCAGCGTGTCGTCGAGCGTCGGCTCGAACACGTTTGAGTCCGCCTGTTGCCGATACATTGCAGATGCGTTGCAGAGACCGATCGACCTTGGCTCGCACCAAGGCCGATCGGTGTGTCATGACGTTGCAGTCAGCGTTGTGCCGTCAGGATGCGGCGGACTGTTCAGGCACGTCGTGGGGCATGGCTTCGTCTCCCCAGATTTCCTCGAGTCGATCAGGACGGCCGCAGGCGTTCTTGTAGAAGGTGTAGCGCACCTTGTTCTTCTGGTAGTAGTTCTGGTGATAGTCCTCGGCCGGATAGAAGGTGCCGGGATCTTCGATGGTGGTCTCGATGGATTGGTCGAACCGCTCGGCGATGTCCGCCTTGCTGGCTTCGGCCAGTTCGCGCTGTTCATCACTGAGTGGCAGCAGGGCGGAGCGATAGGAATCACCTTCATCGCAGAACTGACGATTGGCGACAAAAGGATCGATATTGCGCCAGAAGACGTACAGCAGGTCCTCGTAGCTCACCTTGTCGCTGTCGAAGGTGACTTCCACCACTTCAGCGTGTCCGGTGCCTCCCGCGCTGACGGTCTCGTAGGTGGGATTCTCGGTATCGCCCGCCGCATAGCCAGAGACGGTAGCCTCGACGCCGTCGATCTTGTCGAAGGCATCCTCGACGCACCAGAAGCAGCCTCCGGCGAAGATGGCCTTTTCTTCGGCGGCGAGGGCGGGGGTCGTGGAAAGCACGGCGCCAGTCAGCAGGCCGGCCAGCACAAAGGTACGCTTATTGAAGGGGTATCGCATTCGCAGGCTCCGTCAGGGGTAGCGTGTCAGGGTAACGTCATAAGTTGAGTTGGAGTGGGGGTAAGCCCCGGTAGGTTCAGTCAGTGTGGCAGGTACAACCTTACATGCAGTACTTATAAGCAGATGTTTTTTGCATTTTCAGTCGTAAGGCTTGGTCGCCTGCGCGCGACTCAAGGAGACTGCTAATCTCGAGTGCATCCCGATAGCCGGTTGCACCGCTCATTGCGCAGTTATTCGCATCGCTCGTTGCACAGCCCTTCGCCCCGTCGCACCACCGGGAACATGCGATGCGTGCCGTTGCTACTGGCGATGGCCACCGATCGATCATCGATTCCCCTGTTGACCAAGAAGGAGACGCGGGTGACCCGTAACAAATGGATCTTGCTGGCA
>DJIP01000146.1:1475-9270 GCA_002433675.1 Halomonas halophila | reverse complement strand
CCCACCGTCGGCGACGTGCGCGGCAGCCACTTCATGATGTGCATCGAGAACGTGGCCGACAAGGACACCAAGTCGCTGTTCCCGGTGGACGCGCGTGTCGGCGATCGGGTGGCCTTCGAGGCCCAGCAGCGCGGACTGATCATTCGTCCGGTGGGGCATCTCAACGTGATCTCGCCGCCCCTGATCTGGACCCGCGACACCGTCGACGAGGCCGTCGCCATCCTCGACGAGGCGCTTGCCGCCACCGCCGAGACGCTGCGTCGCGACGGCTATCTCTAGCCGCGAATCCCCCTGCAATACATGGCCGCGCGCTTGCGCCGCGCGGCAAGCGCAGGGTTAGTCCCCTGCAATACATGGCCGCGCGCTTGCGCCGCGCGGCAAGCGCAGGGTTAGTCCCCTGCGCGATAGCTTCCCTCCAATAACAACCGTCGCCACAGGCGACACAAGGAGCTTGCATGGAAACCTACGGCGCCTGGAGCCTGGTTCCCACCCTGGTGGTGCTGGTCACCGCCATCATCACTCGTCGCACCATCGAATCACTGCTTGCCGGCTGTCTGGTCGGGCTCTTGATGATCGCCCCGAGCGAGGTCGTCACCCGCGGGTCGGACATCCTGCTCACGGTCCTCGGCAACGACACCGTCACCTGGATCATTCTGGTCTGCGGCCTGTTCGGCAGCCTGATCGCCCTGCTGGTCAAGACCGGCGGCGTGCTGAGCTTCGGTGATGCCATGACCCGGCGACTGCACAGCCGTCGTCAGAGCCTCATGACCACCTGGGTGCTGGGTCTGGTGATCTTCGTCGACGACTACCTCAACGCCCTGACCATCAGCGCCTCGATGAAGAAGATCACCGATCGCTTTGGCGTCTCTCGCGAGAAACTGGCCTATCTGGTGGACTCCACCGCCGCCCCGGTGTGCATCCTGGTGCCCTTCTCGACCTGGGCGGTGTTCTTCGCCGGACTGCTCGAGGACAACAACGTCGCCGACAACGGCATGTCGCTGTACATCTCGGCGATTCCGTACATGGCCTACGCCTGGGTGGCGGCGGCGCTGGTGCCCCTGGTCGCGATGGGCTGGCTGCCCGACATCGGCCCGATGAAGACCGCCGAGGCGCGTGCCAAGGCCGGCCAGCCGGTCCCCGACGGCGGCGAGGAGCACGCGCTGCAGATCGACACCAACTACGACGGCCAGAGCCCGCATCTGCTCAACTTCCTGCTGCCCATCGCCAGCCTGATCGTCGCCACCTGGTACTTCGACATCGACATCCTGCGCGGGGTCATCGTTGCCCTGGCCGTCACTCTGGTGCTGATCGCCGTACAGCGGCTGCTCAGCTTCAACGATACCTTCGATACCGCCCTAGAAGGCTTCAAGGCGATGATCATGCCGCTGGGCACCCTGGTCGCCGGCTTCGCGCTCAAGGAGGTCAACGACGTGCTCGGCCTCACCGAGGTGGTGATCCAGACGGTACAGCCGCTGATGACCGCCGGCCTGCTGCCCGCCGTAGTGTTCGTCACCATGGCCTTCCTGGCCTTTGCCACCGGTTCCTTCTGGGGGCTGTTCGCGGTGGCCATGCCGATCGTGCTGCCGCTGGCGATCAGCATGGACGCCAATATGCCGCTGGTGGTCGGCGCCTTGATCTCGGCCAGCGCCTTCGGCAGCCACGCCTGCTTCTACGGGGACTCCACGGTGCTGTCGGCCCAGGGTAGCGGCTGCAGCCCCATGGCCCACGCCCTGACCCAGATTCCCTATGTGCTGATCGCTGCGGCCCTGGCCACCGGCGTGTTCCTGCTGATCGGATTCTTGTGAGAGCCTCCATGAACCAGACAAACCATTCGTCTTCACCGACCCCGGTCCCTGCCGCGTCGCGTTCCGCCGGCAGCGACGCGCACAGTCCCGCCCGACTTGGCTGGTCCATGCCGGCGGAATTCGCCCCTCACGACGCCTGCTGGATGCTGTGGCCCCAGCGCCCGGATACCTGGCGCCTGGGAGCCAAGCCTGCCCAACAGGCCTTCGTCGCGGTGGCCAGCGCCATCGCCGAGAGCGAGACCGTCTACGTGGGCGTCAACGACGATCAGTACGAAAACGCCCGCTATCAGCTGCCGGAGTCGATTCGCGTGGTCGAACTGTCCAGCAACGACGCCTGGATGCGCGACGTGGGCCCGACCTTTCTGACCCACCCCGAACATGGCCTGGCAGTGGTGGACTGGGAATTCAATGCCTGGGGCGGACTCAAGGGTGGGCTCTACTTCCCCTGGGACAAGGATCGCCGCATCCGCCCCAAAATCGCCGAGATGCTGAGCGTCCCTCGTTTCAATGCCGGTATCGTGCTGGAAGGCGGTGCCATTCACGTCGACGGCGAGGGCACCCTGATCACCACCGAGGAGTGCCTGCTCAACCCCAACCGCAACCCGGGTCTGGATCGCGCTGCCATGGAGGTGCGCTTAAGTGAGCAGCTGAGCATCAGCAAGGTCATCTGGCTTCCCCGGGGCTGCTATCTCGACGAAACCGACGGCCACGTCGACAACCTCTGCTGCTTTGTGGGGCCTGCCGAAGTTGCCTTGACCTGGTGCGACGACGCCAAGGACCCGGAGTACCAGATCTGTCGCGACGCCCTGGCGGTGCTGGAAGCCAGTACCGATGCCCGCGGTCGACCGTTCACCGTGCATCGGCTGCCCCAGCCCGGCCCGCTGTTTATCGGCGAAGACGAGGCCAGCGGCATCGACCGGCTATCCAGCTCGCACCCGCGCCAGCCTGGGGACCGTATGGCGGCCTCCTACGTCAACTTCTATATCGGCAATCGAGTGGTGGTCATGCCCTTGCTGGATGAACGCCGCGACAGCGAGGCTCGCGCCATTCTGGCGAGGCTGTTTCCCGAGCGTCGGGTGATCGGCGTGCCCGCCCGAGAGATCCTGCTCGGCGGCGGCAATGTCCACTGCATTACCCAGCAGCAGCCGAGAGATCCAAGGCTCGCCTGACAGGCGGGAGCAGTCATCGGCGACGACACGGCACCGGAACATGTCTGCTGGAAGCGACACCTCGTCGGGGAATCAAGGGGTTGTGCTCGGCTCTCTTGGTCAATAGGCTCGATGTGGCACATAACAGCATAGGAGAAACATCATGAGGAAGGGTTCCATCAAGACACTCTCCAGCCTGCTGCTGGCCACTTTCATGACCCTGGGCCTCGCCGCCTGCGGTACCGGCACCGGTGAACGCGCCGCCAGTGGCGCTGGCGTGGGTGCCGCCGTGGGTGCTGGCGCCGCCGCTGCCACCGGTGGTGACGTCGCCGAAGGCGCCGTGATCGGCGGTGGCGTGGGCGCGGCCACCGGCGCCGCCACCGATGAGGACGACGTCGACCTGGACAACTAAGGTCCTCGGCCTGGGGCGAAGCGAGGGCGCCTGGCCCCAAACCTGCTCGACGCACAAGAACACCGCCGGCTTGCCGGCGGTGTTCTTGTGTCTGGCCGGTCGGGGATCTAGCTAATCGTGTGACTGGCCGGTCATGTATCTGGCCGGTCTTGCGTCTGACCGGTCTTGCGTCTGGACTGGCGTGTATCTGGCCGACCGTGTATCTGATCGGTCTTGTGTCTGGACTGTCGTGTATCTGGCCGGCCGTGTGTCTGGCCGGCCGTGTGTCTGGCCGATCATGTGAGCCACGCCGGGCTCGGCTTGGCGCCCTGGGTTCCCACAATTGGCGCCAATTGGCGACAATTGCTGCATATTTGCTTCACTTGCTCCTTTCTGTGCCGTTGTTACTGTTAGGGTCATCCCCCAGCATGAGGACGACAACATGAAACTTCTGAAGATGACCGGACTGAGCGCTACTGCCCTGACCATGGCCCTGGCACTGTCGGCCTGCGGTACCGGTACCGGAGAACGGGCGCTGAGTGGCGCGGGGGTGGGTGCAGCGGTAGGTGCCGGGGCGGCGGCCATCACCGGCGGTGACGTGGGCAAGGGCGCGGTCATCGGCGGCGGCGTGGGTGCGGCCACCGGTGCTGCCACCGATTCCCGGGACATCGACCTCAGCCGCTAGGCCCAGGCCCGAGGAGTCCCGGCGACTTGAGACCCCCGCCTCGATTCGAGCCGAAATGCCGCCCTCAGCGGCAGACCCGACCGCCCACGCCGAGATGGAAGTGATCGGCGTGGGCGGCATTGTAGTCGGGCCCCAGCACGGTGCCGAAGACCCTGCAGGCGCGCTGCCCCACTTCCTTCAGAAAACGTCCTTCGGCTCCCTTGCCCCAGTGGCCCGACAGGCTGATGCGACGACCGTCCTCGAGTTCGAAGGCGGCCACATCCAGGGCCTCGGCGCTGGCATGCTGGCTGCGACGTCCCTCGGCTCGACCGTAGATGTTGCGACAGGCGAAGCTTCCGAAGTGTTCGATCTGAGCCACGTCCGCCCCAAGGTGGGCACGCGCAGCGGCGTTGAGTTCATGACGCTCGAACACCGCCCAGGCCACCGCCAGCGGGCAGCGTGTCATCACGTTCGGCTGCATGCGCGACTGGCCACCGGCGTAGCGCACCAGATTGGAAAGCTCGCACTGGCCCCGGGTGACGTCATCCAGAGGCGTAAATCGCTGGGGCTCGTCCGCCGCCAGCACCGCACGGCAGGCCTCGGGGTCATCCTTTAGCCGCGCCAGCTTCCAGCCCAGGAAAGGACCTGGGGGCGTCTCAATCGATATCGGTGTCCAGGGCAACCAGCGATCCGGTACTGCGATCACCCCCTTGTCCAGGGCCACGCCCAACACCAGCAGCATGATCAACAGCCACTGCCCCATATAGCCCCTTTCTTAGTTACTGGTCCCTGCCTAGGGTACTGGTTCCTGCTTCGGGTACTGGCCCCCTGCGCTGGCGGTAGCCCTTTCCTCTGGTAGCCGTTCCTTTCCCTTGTTGGCAGTACCTTGCTTCGGCAATAGCCCCTGCCTGCGCCCAACCCTCGGCCACGGTTCATCCCACGGCCGGGGAGTCGAGTACGATCAGGGGTCCACCAACATGGATAGCGCCAGAGCGACGATACCGACCGTCACGGCGGTTACCACCGCCAGGATGACGATCCGGTCCAGCCAGCGATCGAAGGTGACCCAGTTGAATGTCAGCCGCCTGCGACGAGGCGGAGGCCCGCGGCGGGTCGCGCCGCGGGCAGGGGGTGAAGACATGGCCGAGATCCTTCCGACGATACCCAGAGCTTACGTCCTGGCACTCTTCCTGACCACCAATGCATCGTGGATACTGCATTTTGCGCCAAGTTTCGTTCGACGGTGCTCGCCAGGGCTCACAGATCGCCGGAGCAGGACGCTGTCATGTCAGTGGTTGATGCGCCGGTTGACCACGTTGGGGGCACGCCGCAGACGCTCCTCCTCGGCCAGGTTGCCGGCCTCGAACGGATCCGCGCCCACCGGGGTTTCGCCATGCTGACGGTACAGCTGTGACAGCATGTTGCGGCGATCCGCCTGCAGTTCCTTGACCAGCACGAACATCATCCCGAACAGGATGAACGAGAACGGCAGGGCCGCCAGTACGGCGGCGGACTGCAGTCCCTTGAGCCCGCCTGCAACGATCAGCGTAAGGCAGATAGCGGCAATCAACAGCCCCCAGCAGATCCGCTTGTACAGCGGAGGCGCGATGGACCCCTGGTCGGTCATCTGGGCGACGATAAAGGAGGCGGAGTCTGCCGAGGTAACCAGAAAGATAAAGATCAGGGTCATGGCCAGCACCGACAGCACCGTGGAAAACGGCATCAGGTCGAACATCTCGAACAGTGCCACGGTGATATTGTCCTGAGTGGCGGCGGCCAGGCCGGCATCACCGCCCAGCTCCATGTGCAGGGCCGCCCCGCCGAATACCCCGATCCACAGACACGCCAGCAGCGGCGGCACCACCAGTACACCGAGCACGTATTCGCGGATGGTCCGTCCCCGCGAGACCCGGGCCACGAAGGTACCGACGAAGGGCGACCAGGCGATGACCCAGGCCCAGTAGAAGATGGTCCAGCTGGAAGCCCAGGGGTCATCGTTGTAGGGCGACATCTTGAGACTCATGCCGATGAAGTTCTGCAGGTAGTCGCCGATGCCCAGGGTGATGGTCTCGAGGATCTTGACCGTGGGGCCGGTGAACAGCACGTACAGCATCATCGCGATGCACAGCGCCATATTGATGTTGGACAATCGCTTGATGCCCTTGTCGAGCCCCGACCAGGTCGAGGCCATGTACGCCACGAACATCACCCCGAGAATGCCCGCCTGCCAAAGGCCGCTTTCCGGCAGTCCGAAGACCGCATTCAGGCCACCATTGACCTGCAGTACCCCGAGTCCCAGCGAGGTCGCCACCCCCATCACCGTGGCGACCACGGCGAAGATGTCGAGCCAGTCGGTGTAGGGGCGCAGCGCCGGGCGCTTGGCGGTCATCGACGACAGCACCGAGGAGACCAGCCCGGCCTGGTCCTTGCGAAACTGGAAGTAGGCGATGATCAGCCCGACCAGCGAGAAAGCGGCCCACTGGTGTACCCCCCAGTTGAAGTAGCTCATCTGGATGGCGTAGCGCGCCGCTTCCACGCTTTCGGCGGGAACCGCGCCATAGGGTGGCTCGGCGAAGTGGGTCATCGGCTCGGCCATGCCGTAGAACACCAGCCCGACGCCGAAGCCGGCCGCCAGCAGCATGCTGATCCAGGAAAAGGTGCCGTAGGTGGGGGTGCTGTCCTGGGGCCCCAGGCGCACCTTGCCGTATTTGCTCATCGCCAGCGCCACCAGAAATATGACGAAGGCGAAAACCGCCATCAGGTAGAACCAGCCAAAGTAGTGGGTCACCTGGCTCAGCGCGGTGTTGGCGGCGTCACCGAAGGCGTCGGGGAAGCTGGCGCCCACGGCGACCAGGGCAATGATGATAAGGGCAGATAGACGAAAGACGCGATCCTTGCCAGACAGCGGCAGGCGCTCCTGCAGCGCTCGACCGTTCATGGACACTCCTTGCCAGACGGCGGTCATGATGTGAGGGGCGTAGCACCCTAACAAAAGTCAGACTCTCCATCACGGTAGGCGAATATTCGATTCGGCACAAAAAATTGCCGGCACCCTGGGGTGCCGGCAATAGTAGCGGCAGTCGTACCTGCCATCGTGCCGGCGATTCACGAGAAAGCAGAAGGCCCACCAGGGGGCGGGCCTTCTGCTTTCTTGCCGTCAGGTCTGGCGTCGTCTGTCCTTAAACAGCCTGCTTTTTACCGGCCGCCAGTCCAGCAAGGTCCAGCCTAGCCGGGTCTAGCGCAGGCGGGTGATCAAGGCCTGGCCGCCGCCACGTGACTACTGCGGTTTCGGTGTGGCCATCGCCTCGGTGGAGCCACCTTCCATACCGTCATCCACTTTCAGCGCTTCCTCGGGGGGCGCCATGCCTTCGGTCTTGGCCTGGTCGCGCGCCTCGAAGGCGTCTGCACCTACCGGCATCTCGCGGTAGTGCTGATAGAGACCGTCGAGCATCAGCTTGCGATCCTTGCGCAGCTCCTTCATCAGAACGATCACCATCATATAAAGGATGAAGGTGAACGGCAGCGCCGACAGTACCGATGCCGACTGCAACCCCTTGAGGCCGCCGGCGGCGATCAGCGTCAGACAGATGGCGGCGATCAGCACACCCCACAGCACCCGCTTGTAGAGGGGAGGATTGATCGAGCCGTTGTCGGTCATCTGGGCAACGATATAGGAGGCCGAGTCTGCCGAGGTCACCAGGAAGATGAAGATCAGCATCATCGCCATCACCGACAAGAGCCCAGAGAAGGGCATCAGATCGAACATCTCGAACAGCGCCACGGTGAT
>DJIP01000146.1:0-1086 GCA_002433675.1 Halomonas halophila | reverse complement strand
CCGAACACGCCCAGCCACAGGCAGGCCAGCAGTGGCGGCACGAACAGCACGCCGAACACGTACTCCTTGATGGTGCGCCCCTTGGAGATGCGCGCCACGAAGGTACCGACAAAGGGCGACCAGGCGATGACCCAGGCCCAGTAGAAGATGGTCCAGTTCTGGGCCCAGGGATTATCGTTGTAGGGCGACATGCGCAGGCTCATCACGAAGAAGTTCTGCAGGTAGTCGCCCAGCCCCAGGGTGATGGTCTCCAGCAGCTTGATGGTAGGACCGGTGGCCAGCACGTAGACCATCATGGCGATACACATGATCATGTTGAGGTTGGACAGTCGCTTGATCCCCTTGTCCAGGCCCGACCAGGTGGATGCCATGTAGGCCAGGAACATGCAGAACAGGATGATGAACTGCCACAGGCCGTTCTCCGGGATGCCGAACACCGCGTGCAGGCCGCCGTTGGTCTGCAGTACGCCAAGCCCCAGCGAGGTCGCTACCCCCATCACCGTGGCAACCACGGCAAAGACGTCCAGGGCGCCGTTGAACTTGCGCAGCCCCGGTCGCTTGGCGGTCAGCGGACGCAGCACCACGGACACCAGCCCCGCCTGCTCCTTGCGAAACTGGTAGTAGGCAATGATCAAGCCGACCAGGGCGAAGGCCGCCCACTGATGAATGCCCCAGTTGAAGAAGCTGTACTGGATGGCGTAACGGGCCGACTCCGCGCTTTCCGGCGTCATGTCGGCGTAGGGTGGCGCGATATAGTGGGTCATGGGCTCGGCCATGCCGTAGAACACCAGGCCAACCCCGAAGCCGGCGGCCAGCAGCATGCTGACCCAGGAAAAGAATCCGTATTCCGGCTTGCCGTCCTGCGGCCCAAGGCGCACCTTGCCGTACTTGCTCATGGCGAGGCCAAGCAGAAATACCACGATGCCGGTGACCGACAGCAGATAGAACCAGCCAAAATAGTGGGACACGCCCCCCAGGGCGCGACTGGCGACTTCCCCGAAGCCTTCGGGGAACATGGCCCCCAGGGCCACCAGTACCAGGATGATGATCGCGGAGACGTAGAAGACCCGCTGTCCTTCATTGCGT
>DJIP01000313.1:2045-25459 GCA_002433675.1 Halomonas halophila | reverse complement strand
CAGTCTGTCGGGCCGCGAGGGCGGCACCTCGTATCAGTTCAGCGCCACCCGCCTGGACAGCGACGGTACCGAGATCCGTGACGGTGGCGAGGACAAGGCCTACGACAATACCTCGGGGCTGGTGAGCCTGTCCCACACCTTCGACAACGGCACCAACCTCGGGCTGCTGGGACTGCGTGCCCGCGGCAACAACGAATACGAAGGTGGCGACTCCGACTATGTGCAGCAGGTGGCCGGGGTTTACGCCGAGGTGCCGGTGACCGATATCTGGTCGTCGCGCCTTACCCTGAGCGAGGCCCGCGATGAGCTGGAGGACCACTCCGAGCCCAACGACTTTGGGCCTGGAAGCACCACAGAGTTCGACACCGAGACCCATACCGTTCGCTGGGACAACACCCTGCAACTCGGTGCCCATGAGTTGATCGCCGGTGCCGAGTATCTGGAAGACAAGGTCGACAGCACCACCGACTACGAAGAGACCAGCCGCGACAACGTGGCGGTGTTTGCCCAGGCATTGATGGACTTCCATCCGTTCTCGTTGCAGGCGGGCCTGCGCCACGACGACAACGAGGCCTACGATGAAGAAGTCACCGGCCACCTGGCACTGGGCTACGCCCTCGACGATCAGCACACCCTGCGCGCCAGTTACGGCACCGCCTTCCGCGCCCCGACCTTCAACGAGCTGTACTTTCCCGGCTTTGGCAACAGCGATCTTGAGCCCGAGGAGTCCGAAACCTGGGAGCTTGGTCTGCGTGGTCAGTACCAACGGCTTTACTGGGATCTGGCGCTCTACCAGACCAACGTCGACGACCTGATCGCCAATGAGTCGAGGGATGGCCGCTTTGCCCCCTTCAATGTCGACGAGGCGCGTATTCGCGGGGTGGAACTTGCCACCGGGCTCGAGCTCGACCAGTGGACCCTGGCGGCCAGCGTCGCCTATACCGATCCGGAAGACCGTGACACCGGCAAGCAGCTGATTCGCCGCGCCAGCCAGACCCTGCGCCTGGACGCCGATCGTCAGCTGGGTGACTGGAATCTGGGGGCTTCCTTCGTCGCCCAGGACCACCGCTACAATGACGTCGACAACGACGAACGTCTGGCCGGCTACGGTACCCTGGATCTGCGCGCGGGTTGGGCCTTTGCGCCGGACTGGAAGGCCAACCTGACGCTCGAGAACGTCTTCGATCGCGAGTACGCCACCTCTCGTGCGTCTGCCTTTCAAGGTGGCTGGGACTACGAAAACCCCGGACGTGCCGCCTACCTGAGCGTTGGCTTCAACCTGTGATCATCCGCCGCGCGCTTGTCTCGGCCAGCGCTGGCCTGGTGCTGTCGGCGCTGACCAGTGCCGCCATGGCGTCCTCCTCTCCCGACGGGGACGAGGACATCTGCGTGGTCGATGACACCGAGCGGAAGCTATGCCTGGCGGCGCCGGCAGAGCGCATCGTGGCGCTGTCACCCAGCGTCACCGAGATGCTGTTCGCGGCGGGGGCCGGCGAGCGGGTGGTGGGGGTAGTCAGCTTCAGCGACTATCCCGAGGCCGCTCGCTCGCTGCCCCAGGTAGGCAGTTATGATCGACTCGACCTCGAGTCGCTGTTGGCGCTTGACCCCGACCTGGTGGTGGCCTGGGCCGGCGGCAATCCCGGCCAGCAGGTCGAACGCCTGGATGAACTCGGGCTGCCGGTGTTCCGCTCGGACGCTGCCAACTTCGAGCAGATCGCCACGACGCTTGAGCGGTTCGGCCGCCTGGCCGGTTCAGCGGATACCGGCGACACCGCGGCCCGGGAGCTGCGAGAATCGGTAGCGGCCCTTGGCGAACGCTACGTTGACGCAGCACCGGTCGAGGTCTTCTATCAGGTATGGGAGCAGCCGCTGATGACCGTCAACGGTGAGCACTGGATCAGTCGAGCGCTGTCACTTTGTGGCGGCGTCAATCTATTCGCCAACGAGGCGCCACTGGTGCCTCGACTGTCGCGAGAGGCGGTGCTGGCCGCAGACCCGGAAGTCATCATCACCGGCGGCATGGGCAAGGCGGACTCCACCTGGCTCGATGCCTGGCGACAGTGGCCGCAGATGACCGCCGTGGTCCGCGATAACCTCTACTTCATCAACCCCGACCTGGTGCAGCGGGCGACGCCGCGCCTGGTCGAGGGCACCCGAGCCCTGTGCCAACATCTGGATGCTGCCCGTGAGCGCCGCTGACTCCAGCACTACTTTTCGGCCCAGCCGGCGACGTCGTCCGCTGGGCCTGCTGGCGCTGCTCGGCGTGGTGTCGGTGGTGCTGGCCGTGTCGGTGGGCAGCGTCGCGCTGTCACCGATGGAGCTGTGGCTGACGCTGACCGGGCAGGGCAGCCCCCTCCACCAGACCCTGGTGTGGGAGCTGCGCCTGCCGCGTGCGCTGGCCGCCTTCGGTACCGGGGCCTTGCTGGCCCTGGCCGGGGCCCTGATGCAGGTACTGCTGCGCAATCCGCTGGCCGATCCCTATGTGCTCGGGCTCTCCGGCGGGGCCTCGGTGGCGGCGCTGTGTGCCATGCTGGCTGGCCTCGGCGCGGCGCTGGTCTCGGCCTCGGCCTTTGCCGGCGCGCTGGTGTCGATTCTGGTGGTATTTGGCCTGGCCCATGGCAGCGGTAGCTGGTCACCGGCGCGCCTGCTGCTGACCGGGGTCGTCATGGCCTCCGGCTGGGGCGCGATCATCACCTTCCTGCTGGCGGTAAGCCCGGTGGAAGAGCTGCCGGGCATGCTCTACTGGCTGATGGGCGACATGGCCTACGCCCGCAGCCCCTGGCCGGTACTGGTGATCGCCGCGCTGTCGGCACTGGTGCTGGTGCCGCTGGGGCGGACCCTCAACGTACTTGCCCGGGGTGGCCAGCAGGCGCTGGCGCTGGGCGTGGCGGTGCGCCCGCTGGAATGGGGGCTGTATCTGGCGGCGAGCCTGGCCACCGCGACCGCGGTGACCACCGCCGGATCGGTGGGTTTCGTCGGCCTGATGGTGCCGCATATGCTGCGCCTTCGACTGGGTGCCGACCAGCGTCTGATCCTGCCGGCTTCGCTCTTGGCCGGTGGCTGCCTGCTGACCCTGGCCGATACCCTGGCGCGAACCCTGATCGCCCCCCAGCAGTTGCCGGTCGGGGTGATCACCGCGTTGATCGGGGTGCCGAGCTTTCTCTACCTGCTGCATCGCAGCCACGGCAAGGGATAGGGGGCGCGCATGTCTGTCAGACCCGCATCCACCGACCAGGCGCTGCCAGTTTGTTCGCTGTCTTGCGAAGCGCTGGTGATCGACGTCCCCGGCAGGGCGGACGGTCAGCCGCTGTCCTTTTCCATCGAGCCCGGCAGTCGCTGGGGCATTCTCGGGCCCAACGGCGCCGGCAAGAGCACGTTATTGCATACCCTGGCCGGGCTCAGGGCGCCGCGCCACGGGCGCTTGACGTTGGACGGCCAGCCCTTGTCCGACTGTCGCCGGCGAGCCGTCGCCCAGCGTCTGGGGGTGGTGTTCCAGGAGCGCCATGACGAGTTTCCCGCCAGCGTGCTGGAGACCGCGCTGATCGGCCGCCATCCTTTTCTCAGGGCCTGGCAGAACGAAAGCGAGGACGACGTCCAGCGCGCCCTGGGCGCGCTTGAACGCCTCGACATCGCTCACCTGGCCCACAGGCCGCTGGCGACCTTGTCCGGCGGCGAACGCCAGCGGGTCAGCCTGGCCACGGTGCTGACCCAGGCGCCGAAGATCTGGCTGGTGGACGAACCCACCAACCACCTCGACCTGCATCATCAGGTGGCCGCCATGGCGCTGCTCGACGAACAGGCAAGCCAAGGAGCCGCCGTGGTGATGTGCCTGCACGATCTCAATCTGGCGGCGCGTTGGTGCGACCATCTGCTGCTTTTGTATCCCGATGGCGCGGCCTGCTGGGGGCCGCGCGACGATATGCTGGTCACATCCGCCCTGGAGCGGCTCTACGACCAGCCGTTGAGCGTCGCCGAGGTCGATGGAGCCGCCGTCTTCGTGCCGCGGGTGACTTCGTCGCTGACCCCGCCGCGCCCCACCAAGGAAGTTTCCCATGACCCACACGTCCCCTACGACGCAGTCCCCCACGACACAGACCCCGAAAAACGTTGATCCGGAGCGCCACGCCCGGCGCATGGCCGCCAAGCAGCGGATCATGGCCGAGCGTATCGCCAGTGCCGACAAGGAACAGGGCGTGCTGCTGGTGCTGACCGGCCCCGGCAAGGGCAAGAGTTCATCCGGCTTCGGCATGCTGGCCCGCGCACTTGGCCACGATATGAAGGTGGGTGTGGTGCAGTTCATCAAGGGCGCCTTTTCCACCGGGGAGGAGGCCTTTTATCGCCACCAGCCCGGAGTGGCCTTCCACGTCATGGGCGAGGGCTACACCTGGGACACCCAGGACCGGGAGCGCGATGTCGCCGCCGCCGAGGCCGCCTGGGACAAGGCCCGCGAACTGCTTCAGGACCCCGGTATCGCGCTGGTGCTGCTCGATGAGCTGAATATCGCCCTGCGCTACGGTTATCTTGATCTCGACCGGGTACTGGACGACCTGCAGGCAAGACCGGCGATGCAGCATGTGGTGGTGACCGGACGTCACGCGCCCCAGGCGCTGATCGAATTGGCCGATACCGTCACCGAGATGAAGGTGGTCAAGCACGCCTTCAAGGATCAAGGGATCAAAGCCCAGAAAGGCATCGAGCTTTGATCGAGCATTGATCGAACCCCCAGAAGGGTATCGAGCTTTGGCCGAACTCCAGGAAGAGTATCGAGCTGTAAGGGAGCGCTAGCATGGCAACGCTGATGATCCAGGGCACCACCTCTGATGCCGGCAAGTCCACGGTGGTCGCCGGCCTGTGTCGGGTGCTGTCGCGGCGCGGGTTCAGCGTAGCCCCGTTCAAGCCCCAGAACATGGCGCTGAACAGTGCCGTGACCGTGGATGGCGGCGAGATCGGTCGCTCCACCGCGCTGCAGGCCCAGGCTGCCCGCGTAGCGCCCCACAGCGACATGAACCCTGTGCTGTTGAAGCCCGAAAGCGACAAGGGCGCCCAGGTCATCCTGGCCGGTCGGGTCCACGGCAGCATGGCCGCGCTGGACTACCACGCCTACAAGACCACCGCCCGACAGACGGTGGTGGACTGCCATCGCCGGCTGTCCGAGCGCTTCGACGTGATCATCGCCGAAGGAGCGGGCAGCCCCGCCGAGGTCAATCTACGCGAAGGTGACATCGCCAACATGGGCTTCGCCGAGGCGGTGGACTGCCCGGTGCTGCTGGTCGGTGATATCGACAGAGGCGGCGTCTTTGCCCAGCTATGCGGCACCCTGGCGCTGGTCAGCGCGTCCGAGAACGCGCGGATCAAGGGCTTTGTGATCAACCGCTTTCGCGGCGATATCGGGCTGCTGGAACCGGGGCTTGAATGGCTGGCCGAGCGCGAGGCCAGGCCGGTGCTCGGCGTGCTTCCCTACCTGCAGGGGCTGTGGCTCGACGCCGAAGACAGCCTGTCGCTGGAGCAGCGTCTTGATCACGCCGGTGGCGACATGCTCAAGGTGGTGGTGCCGGCCCTACCACGTATCAGCAACCACACCGACCTCGATCCTCTACGCCTGCATCCCCGCGTCAGCCTGAGCCTGGTCGGCCCCGACCAGCCGATGCCCGATGCCGACGTCATCCTGTTGCCAGGCAGCAAGAACACCCGGGCGGACCTGGCCTGGCTGCGGAGCCAAGGGTGGGATGAGCGTATCCGGCGCCATCTGCGTTACGGCGGGCGGGTGCTGGGTGTCTGCGGCGGTTTTCAGATGCTGGGGGAATGGATCGACGATCCTGACGGCATCGAGGGCGAGCCCGGCGGCGTCGAAGGGCTCGGGTGGCTTGCCATGTCCACCACCATGCGCCCCGACAAGCGCCTGACGCGGGTCAGCGGGCGCATCGACACCGCCGACGGCTGTTGCAGCATCCATGGCTACGAGATTCATCAGGGCGTCAGCCGGGGTGAGGCGCTTTCACGGCCATTGATGCGTCTCGAAGGACGAGACGAAGGTGCCGTCAACCAGGATGGTCAGATCATGGGCACCTACCTGCACGGGCTGTTCGACGGCCCCGACGCCTGCGAAGCACTGCTGGCCCGCCTCGGGCTGCCGGCCGAGGACACCCGCCGGGTGGACCTCGACGGCCACCGCGAGCGGCAGCTCGACCGGCTTGCCGACGCCATCGAGCAGCATCTGGATATGGAGATGATTCTGCGCCTGATCGGTTGAGGAAGATGGTCCGATTTTGGCGCCCGGCGTAAACTGAGGGGGTGCCACTGCTTTCCCTGGACAGACGGCACCATGGCAACTGCGTCGAGGGCTTGGTCATGAAGGTGACATCGAAGCATGTGGTCAGTAGAGACAAGGGGTGGGCAGTAAAGACCAGCGGCACGTCTCGTGCCGGCAAGGTTTTCGAGAGCAAGGCTGAAGCCGTGGAATATGCGCGCCGCGCGGCCAGGAAGGAGCACGGTGAGCTTTACGTGCACGGACTCGATGGCACTATCCAGGAGCGCAAGAGCTATCGTCGCGCATCTGCGGCAACCAAGTCTCTACGCTCGAAGAAGTGATGGTATATGCCATTTGAGCGCAATGTCTTTGTCAACTGCCCGTTCGACGAGGCGTACTATCCGTTATTGCGTCCCTTGCTCTTCACCATCATCTACGTCGATTTGATCACCCAGCAGGCTCGTGATGTAGTCAAGGACTCTGTCAGGCTGCTCGCGATGGGGCACGTGGCCACACCCCTCCAGCAATTCCATCCGTGACGCTCCTTGAGGCAGCTGCGCGTAGCGTTCGGGCTGCTGTGGCGAGCCGTATTCGTCCTGGTCGCCGTGCAGCGCCAGCACCGGACACCGGACCCGTCTAAGGGTGTCATCCAGCGTCCAGCCGCGAAAGTCGGGGTCCAGCCAGGTATCCACCCAGGCGTCGAGTACCCAACGGGCCTTGTCTCCATGGTACTTCTCCAGGCGCTCGATCTGGCCGGGCAGGGCGAACGTATCGCGGGCCTCTCGTATGCCCGCAAGCGTGCGTTCTTCCACAAAGGCCTGGGCCGCCAGAGTAATCAGCGCCTGGCAATCGTCGAAGTGGGCCGCGATACCGGCGGCCATGCAGCCGCCTACGCTGTGGCCCAGAACAACGAAGTCCTCGAGCCCCAACGCGCGATGAAGCGCAGCAAAGCCCTGGTGCGCTTCGTCGGCGATAAAGGTGTGGGTCAGTTGGTCCGGGTGGCGCGTGGATTGGCCGAAGCCCCGTCGATCGTAGGCGATCACTTCGCGGCCGGTGGCCCGGCACAGGGCTTCGGGAAAGTCCCGCCATAGCTCAACGCAACCCAGCGAGTCATGTAACAACACGATGGGCGCGCCTTTGGTATCAGGCTCGGGACGCCATCGACGCACAAACAGCGATTGCCGGTCTGTGTCGTGAAGTGACACCTGATGGTCAGATACCTGGGGCATGGAGGGGCTCGCTGTCAGCAACATATCAAGCCCACTCTAGCGAGTGGCCGCTGGCCTGCCAAGCAAGCGCTAGGTTTGGACAAGTCGCTTTTAAGACAAGTCGCTTTTAAGACAGGTCGCTTTCAAGACAGGTCGCTTTTAATACAGGGCTATGCCAGTGGCAGAGCCGCCTCAAGGATATCTTCAGGTGAGTCACTTCTTGTCGGCGAAACGCTCGGGATCATCGGAAATGACGGTGGTCACGCCCCATTTCCAGTACTTGGCGAAGGCCACCGGATCATTGGCGGTATAGCAAAGTAGCGGTGTGCCGCTCTGGGTAACCTCCCGAGCCCGCTCTTCCTTCAGCTTCTTCCAGTCGCAGTGCAGGCTGTAGGCCCGCACCGCTTCCATGTCGTGCCGCCAGTTCTTGCCGATCTTGTCGACCAGGACGCCCAGGGCGAGTTGGCTGGGTGAGGCGATGCTGCGCGCGTGATCGAGGGCCGCCGGGCTGAAGGAAGACACCAGTCGACGTTCGAACGGCAGGGCTTCCAGCAGACGCGGGATCACCGATTCGGCCAATGCTTCCGGGTCGCGCCCCCGGGTCACCTTGAGTTCCAGGTTGACCGCCATACCACGACGATCGATCAGGTTGAGCATGTCGTCCAGGGTCGCCATGCGCTCACCGCGAAAGCGCTCGGCGTACCAGGCGCCGACATCGTATTCCCTGGCCTGTTCCAGACGCAGCTTGCTCAACTTGCCGCGCCCATCGGAGCAACGCCGCATGCCGGGGTCGTGCCAGATCACCGGGGTGCCATCACCCAGCAATTGCACATCGAGCTCGACCCAGGTGATACCGGCTTCCCAGGCAAGCTGGACGGCACTCAGGGTATTTTCCGGTGCATGGGCCGACAGGCCGCGATGCGCCATCAGACGGGGCAGGTCGATAAGGGGCGTGCGAGATGTCGTCATGGGCTCTCCTTGGCTTGGCGTCACAACATGGCACCGGCTTTCGTCATCATCGGACATGACCGTCCTGCAAGCCAGAGGCTACACGCCTCCATGTTGGGCCATAAAGATGACCGAACGGCGACGACATGAACACCCCGTCTGTCGCAGCACTACGCCGAGGGCGGTGTCGCTGCCTGGAATATGCTAGTCTCGCCGGTTTCGACAAGTGGGTCAGCGCCGGTCGGCGCCAGCAATTAGAGGTCAGTGATGAAGGTCGTCAAAATCAACGAGCCCCAGCAGCGTGAAGCCTGCCTGGCACGCCTGTGTGCAGAAGCCTACGGTCATCAGGCGGGTATCGCCCCCCTGGTCACCTTTGCCGGCGTCATCGGGGTGCTGTTCAAGCAGGAAGCCGCCCGGCTTCTCGCGCTGGTGGACGATCAGTCCCGTCCCATCGCCCTGGCCCTGCTGGTCAGCGACGAAGCCGGTACCAGCATGAACGTGGCCCAGTTGACGTCGCTGGACCCTGACGCCGAAAGCGCGGTCGACGGCGGCAACAAGACCGGTGCGGAAAGCGATAGCCAGGGCGAGGCACAAAAGCCTGCCGGCAAGGGCAAGCTGAATCCCGCCCTGCGTCTGGTGGCCGAACTGGCGCTGCGAGCGCCGCTGCGGGTGGACGTGGTCAGCGATGCCCAGAAGGCCGAGTTTAGCGCCGCGGGAATCCAGCGCTGGATCAAGGGCCCGGGCGAGCTGCAGATCGGTCTGGGACCCAAGCATACGGCCACCAGCCTCGACAATCTGCCACGAACCCTGACCGTGGACGAAGCCTCGGTGGTGGCCAACTTCAAGCAGGACAAGGCGCTGTTCGAAGATTACAAGAACCGCTTCGTCAGAGGCCTGGAGTCGTTCCCGCGGACGCTTTGAACTAGCGTTAGCGTAGTAGCAACAACGAAGCCCCGGTCCTTACCTCTTTTGGAGGCGAGGGCCGGGGCTTCGTCGTTGGGCAAAGGGTCGGCGCTTGCCGGGCCGAGGTGGCTGTTGATCCGCTCGCGGGCAGCAAGAACGGAGGTGGCCCGGGTCACGCCGTCAGGGATCGATGCCCGTCGATCCGTGCAGTTGTCTAGCCCTCGCTGGTGAGGCTGAACGATCCCTTCATCATCGAGGAGTGGCCGGGGAAGGAGCAGGAGAAGGTCAGATCCTGGTCGGCGAGTCCTTCGGTGTCGAAGGTGATGCTGGTGGATTCGCCGCCGCCGATGACGTCGGTGGCGGCCAGGATGCGGTCATCTTCGGGCAGGTAGTTGCTGTCGAGTCCCGCCTGCATGCCGGCGGAGGCGATCTCCTGATAGGCGTCGGTGGGGGCCAGCACCCAGTTGTGTCCCATCACGTCTTTCGCCATGGAGCCCGAGTGGGTCAACGTCAGACTGACGGTCTCGCAACTGGCGGGTACGCTCAGTTCGCTCTTGTCGTACTGCATCTGGTCATTGGAATCGATGGTCAGCCGGCACTCTTCGGCGACGTTGGCTGCGGCGTCGTCATCCGCCACCGCGGCGGCGGAGAACAGCGGCACGGCGGTGATCGCGAGGATGGAGGCGGAGGAAAGCAGGGCATGTTTCATGACGGCGTCCTTTTCGTTGCTGGATAGGAAGGGTGCAGGGTTTGCCACGACCGTTCACGGCCTTCAGCAAGGGGGAAACCCTGGCGCACCATACATCCTGTATCCATATTTATATTCAAACTGTATACAGTTGGTGAGTCTCGTTGACATCAATGGAGCTGTCAAGCGTCGGTCGTGATCCTGTGACCACGGCTATGCCGAGGGCAAAACGAGTTTGGACTTGACCGAGGTCGAGCAGAACGCTTGACTGGGCGTACATACCCGTTAGCAGCGTAAGGAAGCCTTTCATGGCCAAGCGGATTCAATTCGCACGCACCGGCGATTCCGAGGTGCTGGAACTCGTCGATACACCGGCGGCCGAGCCGGGCCCGGGCGAGGTACGCGTCGCCAATGAGGCGGTGGGCCTCAACTTCATCGATATCTACTTCCGCACCGGTCTGTATCCGGCGCCGTCCCTGCCGTCGGGCCTGGGCACCGAAGGTGCTGGGGTGGTCGACGCCGTGGGCGAGGGGGTCGATCATCTTCAGGTAGGCGACCGTGTGGCCTACGCCCAGGGGCCCCTGGGCGCCTACGCCGAACTGCACACCCTGCCGGCGGACAAGGTGGTGGCGCTGCCCGAGGGGATTAGTTGCGAGACTGCAGCGGGGGCCATGCTCAAGGGGCTGACGGTGCAGTACCTGCTGCGTCAGACCTACCCGCTGCAGGGTGGCGAGACCATCCTGTTCCATGCCGCCGCCGGTGGGGTGGGATCGATTGCCTGTCAGTGGGCCAAGGCCCTGGGCGTCAAGCTGATCGGCACGGTCAGCTCCGTCGAAAAGGCGGAGCTTGCCAAGCGCAACGGCGCCTGGGCGACCATCGACTACACCAAGGAGGACGTGGTCGAAAGGGTGCGCGAGCTGACCGGTGGCGAGATGGTCGACGTGGTCTACGACAGCGTCGGCAAGGACACCTGGGAGACCTCGCTGGACTGCCTGAAGCCGCGCGGCCTGATGGTCAGCTTCGGCAACGCCTCGGGGCCGGTGGAAGGGGTCAACATCGGCATCCTCAACCAGAAGGGCGCGCTCTACGTGACGCGGCCGAGCCTCAACGGCTACGCCGACAGCCCGGAGCGCCTGCAGGACATGGCCGACGAGCTGTTCGACATGATCGAGAGCGGCAAGGTGAAGATCGACGTAGCCCAGCGTTTTGCCCTGGCGGAGGCCGGCAAGGCGCAGGATGCCCTGGCATCACGCAAGACCACCGGGTCTACCGTACTGCTGCCCTGAGCGTTTGATCCCCGGCCCTGAAGGCCTGATCGAGCCTGTCCTGTCGGACAGAGCGGGCCCGCCAAGTTGGCGGGCCCGCTTGCATTTAAGAGAGGCACCAGCCTGGCGGCCGTGTGGCTTGCATACCCGTTGCCCTGGGCGCCGTCTGTTCTGCCTTGGCGCTACAGCGACGCCCCCAGCTCGCGAATCATCCTCTCGCGCCGCTTGAGGGCGGCCAGCCCCTCGTCGCCCAGGCGATCGGCCACCTCGGTCAGAAGCCCCTGGGCCAGCAGGAAGAAGGCGCCCATGGCGTTGGAGAAGAACAGGCTGTCGGTAGGCACCAGGAAGCGGTATTCGGCGACCCGGGCAAGCGGAGACGACTCGCTGTCGGTCAGGGCGACCACCCGAATCCCCGCGCGCGCCGCCACCCGGGCGGTTTCAAGCACGCTGGTGGTGTAGGGAAAGCAGCTGATCACCACCAGCACGTCCCCTTCATCCAGTTGTGCCAGGGCGTCGGCCACCCCCTGGTGTCCCGCATCCAGCTCCCCGGCATCGGCACGCAGCATGCCAATCCCATAGGCCATGAACTGGGCCAGCGACGCAAACTGGCGTTGCCCGTGGACCCTGACCCGACGGGCGAGGGCCAGCAGCTCGACCACCCGGTCATAGTCATCGGCGTCCAGGCGTTCAAGCAGGCCGGCGAAGTTGGCGCTCTCCTGTCGTCCGAGCCGGGCCAGCCTAGCGACTCCCCGGCCCTGGTCGCGATCGGTCGAAAGCCTCGAGGCCAGATCGCTGTAGAAGTGCTCGCCGCCATCGGCCAGGTCCCGCCGAAACACCGCCTGCAATTCGCCGAAGCCGTCGAAGCCCAGGCGCTGGGCCAGCCGGGTCAAGGTCGAGGGATTCACTTCGAGCCGCCCGGCCAGTTCGCTGATCGAGGCCACCGCACTCGCCTGCGGCGATTCCAGCAGCGCCATCAGCACCCGCAACGATCGTTTGCCCAGGCGAACCTCGCCGTCACCGGCCTGGATGCTTCCCGCCAGTGCTTGCAGGCCACCGAGGGTGCTCGATTCGCCGAGGCGATCTGGGCGGTCCTGATCGCTCGGCTCGGCCGATGGCTTGGTGGCGGGCTTCGAGTCGCGAGAGGGCATGGCGTCTCCTTGAATGACGAGCGGGCCAGTGTGCCAGCTTGGCGGGCGTCTGTCCGGTGAGGCGTAGACACAATTTGCAAATATGCATTGTTAAAAAATAGAATGCATTTAATATTTGCATTTATGCGATGTCGTATCTACCTGCTGGAGGTTCCATGAGCCGCGTCTTTCACCGCCACCTCAAGGCGTCCTATCCCACCGCGGTGGCAGGCGATGGGCCCTATCTGGTCGATGCCGCAGGCAAGCGCTACCTCGATGCCTGTGGCGGCGCGGCGGTGTCCTGCCTGGGCCATAGCGATCCCGAGGTGCAGGCTGCGATCAGCGACCAGGTCAAGCGCATGGCCTACGCCCATTCAAGCTTCTTTTCCTCGGAGCCGATGGAAGCGCTGGCCGACTTTCTGGTCGATCGCGCGCCCCAGGGCATCGGCAGCGTCTACTTCGTCTCCGGTGGTTCCGAAGCGGTGGAGGCGGCGCTGAAGATGGCGCGCCAGTACTTTCTCGAGATCGGTCAGCCGGAGCGCACCCAGGTCATCGCCCGACGCCAGAGCTACCACGGCAATACCCTGGGGGCGCTGGCCACCGGCGGCAACGCCTGGCGTCGGCGGCCCTTCGAACCGCTGTTGGCCGACACCACCCACGTCAGCCCCTGCTACGCCTACCGCGGCCAGCGCGCGGACGAAAGCGCCGTAGCCTACGGCGAACGACTCGCGCTGGAACTCGAGGACACCATCGAGCGGCTGGGGCCAGGCCGGGTGATGGCTTTCGTCGCCGAGCCGGTGGTGGGGGCGACCCTTGGCGCGGTGCCGGCGGTGCCCGGATATTTTCGGCGGGTGCGCGAGATCTGTGATCGCCACGGCATCCTGCTGATTCTCGATGAAGTGATGTGCGGCATGGGGCGCACCGGTAGCCTGTTCGCCTGCGAGCAGGAAGGCCTCAGCCCCGACCTTCTGACCGTGGCCAAGGGGCTGGGCGGGGGCTACCAGCCCATTGGCGCCACCCTGGCCAGTGCGCGTATCCGCGACACCATCGCCGAGGGCACCGGCTTCTTCCAGCACGGCCACACCTATATCGGCCACGCCACCGCCTGCGCCGCGGCGCTGGCGGTGCAGCGCGCGGTGGAGGAACGCGGCCTGCTTGCGCAGGTGCGGGCCAGGGGCGAGGCGCTGCGTGCTCGCCTCCAGCAGCGCTTCGGCGACCATCCACAGGTCGGCGATATTCGCGGCCGCGGGCTGTTTCTGGGACTCGAGCTGGTGGCGGATCGGGGCAGCAAGGAGCCCTTCGATCCCGACCGGCGCCTCAACGCTGCGGTCAAGGCCGCCGCCATGGACCAGGGGCTGATGTGCTATCCCGCCGGCGGTACCCTGGACGGACGCCGTGGCGACCATGTGCTGCTGGCGCCGCCCTATATCGTCGAGGAAGATCATCTCGACGAGATCGTCGACAAGCTCGACGCCGCCTTGCAGCAGGCGCTTGGCCAGGTGGGTCATTGAATCCCTGCCGAGCGCTTCGGCCCGCGCAACACCACTGACACACCAGGCCCGCCAAGGGGCGGGCCTGCTACCTTTTTCCCACATACAGGATGACAGCATGCCCCTTCGTTCCCGCTTGCCCGAGCTTGATGACGCCACCATGAGCGCGGAGCAGCGCCGGGTGCTCGACGATATCCTCAGCGGCCCCCGCGGCAACCTCGATGGTCCTTTCCTGGCCTGGGTGCACAGCCCACAGCTTGCCGACCATGCCCAGCGCCTGGGCGCCTTCTGTCGCTACCACACCTCGCTTCCGCTGCGCCTTACCGAGCTCGCCATCCTGACCACCGCGGCCTGGTGGAAGTCCCAGGCGGAGTGGCAGATCCACGCCCCCATCGCCCTCAAGGCCGGCCTGTCCGAATCGGTGGTCGAGGCCTTGCGAGAAGGTCGCCAACCGACCTTCGAGCGCAGCGACGAAGCCATCGTCCATCGCCTGGCCAGCGCCTTGTACCAACACCGGCGCGTCGACCAGGCCACCTACGACAAGGCAGTGGAGGCCTTCGGTGAGGAGGCCGTGGTGGAGCTTGTCGGCGTGCTCGGCTACTACGCCCTTGTGGCAATGACGCTGAACGTATTCGAGGTCCGTCGCGGCGACGAGCCCTTACCCTTTGACGAACCCTAACCCTTTGCCGAACCCCAGCCCTTTGGCGAAGTCTCCTGGGCGCGCTGATGGGCTGTTTTAGACTACGCTGAATCAGCGGTACCCTGGCGCTTTCTCGACGACGCTTTCGCGACCTCCAGCACTCTGCAATCGCCCGTCAGGGCGCCGCCCAGGGAGGGGCCGGCATGGACGACAGTCTTCTGGTATTTATCGTGCTCGGGCTGACGCTGGCGGCGTTCGTCTGGGGGCGGTTTCGTTTCGATCTGGTGGCGCTGGCCTCCTTGCTGGCCTCGGTGGTGCTGGGGCTGGTGCCCGCCGACCAGGCCTTTTCCGGTTTTGGCCATCCGGCGGTGATCACCGTGGTGGCGGTGCTGGTGCTGTCCCGTGGCTTCGAGCGGGCCGGGGTGGTGGACGTGATCGCCGCCCAGGTACTCAAGGTCGGCGACAGGCTCCTGTACCAGCTATTGGCGCTGACCGGCCTTGTCACCGTGCTGTCGGGCTTCATGAACAACGTGGGGGCGCTGGCGCTGCTGCTGCCGGTGGCCCTGCGGATGTCGCGCGAACACGATACCTCACCGTCGATCCTGCTGATGCCGCTGGCCTTCGGCTCGCTGCTGGGTGGCCTCACCACCCTGATCGGCACCCCGCCCAACATCATCATCTCGAGCTACCGTGCCAGCGTCGCCGGCGAGCGCTTCAGCATGTTCGACTTCTTTCCGGTGGGCGGCGCCGTGGCTCTCGCCGGGGTTGCCTTTATCGTGCTGCTGGGCTGGCGCCTGGTACCAAGGCGCACCGGCCAGGCCAGCCGCGACGCCATGTTCGATACCGCCCACTATCTGGTGGAGGTGCGAGTCGACGCCGATGCCCAGGCCCTCGGCTGGTCGCTGCACAAGCTCAGGCGCAAGCTCGACGATAACGTGCCCGTGCTGGCGCTGGTGCGGGGCGGTCATCGCTACGCCGGACACTCTTTCTATGGGGTGCTCAAGGAAGGCGACATCCTGCTGCTGGAGGCCGGCCCCGAGGAGCTCAAGGCGCTGGAGGACCGAGCCGGACTGCGGGTCGGTCTGACACCCGAGGAGGCGCCGGATCCTGATGCCCAGCCAACCGATGCCGAGCAGAGCGACACCGAGCCAACCAACACCGAGCAGGCGGACAGCGATGACCAGGTGTGGTCCTCGGACAACGCAGCGGCCGCATCGACCTCGGCCCAGCCATTGAACGCAGACGGCGACGCCGGGTCCGCTTCGCTGGCCCAGCGTACCCGCCAACTGGTCGACCAGGACGAGCAGGCGCGAGAGCGCCGCGTCACCCTGGACGAGACCCGTGAGGCGGCGCGGGGCACCGAGGACGGCGACGAGCGTCAAGACGACAAGGCCCCCGAGGACCTGCACCTGATCGAGGCGGTGGTGCGCAACGACGCCGCCATCAGCGGCCGCACCGCCGCCGAGCTGCGCCTGCACCATCAGTACGGCCTGCACCTGGTGGCGGTGGCCCGTGACGGTGGGCGCCTCAAGCAGCGTCTGCGCGATATTCGTTTTCGGCCCGGCGACGTGCTGCTGCTGCAGGGTGATCCCGAAGGGCTGGGCGAGAGCCTGACGGTGCTTGGCTGCCTGCCGCTGGCAGACCGACGCCTGACCCTCGGCCAGCCGCGCCAGCTTGCGCTGTCGGTGGGCATCTTTGCCGTCGCCATCGCGGCCATGCTGTTCGATCTGCTGCCAGCGGCGGTGGCCCTGTCGCTGGCCGCGCTGGTGACCCTGCTGGTGGGGGTGCTGCCGCTGCGCGAAGGCTACCGCGCCATCGACGGCCCGGTGGTGGTGTTGCTGGGAGCGATGATTCCGGTGGGGCAGTCGCTGGAGTCCAGCGGCGGGGCCGGCCTGATCGCCGATGCCATGCTCGGGCTTGGCAGCCAGTGGCCGCCCATCCTGGTGCTGGCGGGGCTATTCATGGTCAGCACCTTGCTGTCCAACGTCATCAACAATGCGGCGGCGGCGCTGTTGATGGCGCCCATCGCGGCGAGTCTTGCCAGCGGTTTCGAGCTGTCACTGGACCCCTTCCTGATGGTGGTGGCGGTCAGCGCTTCCTGCGCCTTTCTGACGCCCATCGGCCACCAGTCCAACACCCTGGTGATGGGCCCCGCGGGCTATCACTTCAGCGACTACTGGCGCCTTGGCCTGCCGCTGACCCTGGTGGTGATGGTGGTCGCCATCCCGCTGATCATGCTGGTCTGGCCGCTGCAATAACGGCTAACGAAAACGCCCGGGCTTGGCCCGGGCGTCGTGGTGGTGCGCGAAACGTCGGCGCTACGCGGTGACGTTGTGGTGGTTCATCTTTTCCTTGTCGGTGACGAAGGCGTCGAAGGCGAAGTCGTCCACGCTCAGCATGTCGAGCACCTCGGCCTCGCGCTTGCGCATGAAGTCGGCATCCTCCTCGCTGATCAGACCTTCCTCGAGCGCGGCTTCCAGGCGTTCTTCCGGGTGCAGCGCCTGCACCGGCAGCTTGCCCTTGGAGTACGCCTTGTTGATCTGGCGATAGAGCACCTCGGCGCGGTCCTGGGTTTCCAGCAGGGCGTTGTAGCGCGCCACCGGGTTGTCCTGGACCTGGTCGTTGCTGTCCCAGGCGCCGACCAAGAGCTTCTTGCGCAGGGCGCTGTCGGTGGACACGGCACGGGCGATGGACCGGGCCAGGTCGTCGTGGGGGCGTGCCCAGCGGCGGCCCAGCGGCATCACCAGCACCTTCAGGGTCTTGCCCAGCGCCCGGTTGGGCAGGTTGTCGAAGACCTCGACGAAGGCGGTCTCGGCGCGGTTGAGCAGGAAGCGGCAGGCGTAGTGCATCAGTTCCGCTTCGCCCTCGACCTTGTCACCCTCGTGCCACTGCTTGATCACCATGCTCACCAGATAGAGGTTGGAGAGCACGTCACCCAGGCGCGCCGAGAGCATCTCGCGCTGCTTGAGCTCGGCACCCAGGCTCGCCATGGCGGCGTCGGCGCACAGGCTGAAGCCGGCAGACAGGCGGGCCACGTCCTGGGCGTAGGGGCGGGCGACCTCGTCGAAGGGGCAGGACGGCTTGCCGATGCCCAGGCCCATGGTGAGCGCGCGGGCGGCATTGCCGAAGATCAGCCCGGCGTGGCGGAAGAACGCCCGGTCGAAGGCCTTGGCGTCATCGGCATCCTTGGCCGCCAGCTCCTCCAGCACGTAGGGATGACAGCGGATCGCGCCCTGACCGAACACCATCAGGTTACGGGTCATGATGTTGGCGCCTTCCACGGTGATCGCCACCGGGTTGGCACTGTAGCCGATGCCCAGGTAGTTGCGTGGGCCCAGGGTCACCGCCTTGCCGCCGTGGATGTCCATGGCGTCGGCCAGGATGTCACGCTGGAACTCGGTCAACTGGCTCTTGAGGATGGTCGATGGCACCGCCGGCGCCTGGCCGTGGTCGATGGTGTTGGCGGTCTGGTAGACCGCCGCCTGGGCGATGTAGGCCTTGGCGGTAAGACGTGCCAGCGGCTCCTGAATGCCTTCCATCTCGGCCACCGGCACATTGAACTGGCGACGGATGCGGGCGAAGCCTCCGGCCCAGCCGATGGCGTAGCGGCCGGTGCCGGTAGCGCCGGAGGGCAGGGTGATGCAGCGACCGACCGACAGGCACTCGATCAGCATGCGCCAGCCTTCGCCGGCCATCTCGGGGCCACCGATGATGGTGTCCAGCGGCACGAACACGTCCTTGCCGCGAATCGGACCATTCATGAAGGGGCTGCCGATGGGATGGTGGCGACGGCCGATTTCCATGCCGTCGGTGTCACGCGGGACCAGCGCGCAGGTGATGCCGAGGTCCTCGGTGTCGCCCAGCAGGTGGTCCGGGTCGAACATGCGGAAGGCCAGGCCGACCACGGTGGCGATGGGCGCCAGGGTGATCCAGCGCTTGTTGAAGGTCAGGCGCAGGCCCAGCACTTCCTTGCCGTCGACTTCCTGCTTGCACACGATGCCGACGTCCGGCAGCGAAGTGGCGTCGGAGCCGGCGCGGGGGCCGGTCAAGCCGAAGCAGGGGATCTCGCGGCCGTCGGCCAGGCGCGGCAGATAGTGGTCCTTCTGCTCCTGGGTGCCGTACTTGAGCAGCAGCTCACCCGGGCCCAGCGAGTTGGGGACACCCACGGTGGACATCAGGGTCTCGTTGACCGCGAGCTTCTGCAGCACCGCCGACTGGGCCTTGGCCGAGAAGCCGAGGCCGCCGTACTCCTTGGGAATGATCATGCCGAAGAAGCGTTCCTTCTTCAGGTAGTCCCACAGCTCCGGCGGCAGGTCGGCGCGCTCGCGGGCGATGTCCCAGGCGTTGCACATGCCGGCGGCCACGCTGCACTGATGATCGATGAAGGCGCGTTCCTCGTCGCTGAGGCCGTCATCCTTGAAGTCGAGCAGGCGCTGCCAGTCAGGGCGGCCGGAGAACAGCTCGCCGTCCCAGGCCACGCTGCCGGCCTCCAGCGCGGTACGCTCGGTATCCGATACGCGGGGGGCGACCTTCTTGAACATGGCGAACAGACGCGGCGACAGCCAACCTTGGCGCAGCGCCGGCAGGCCGCAGACGGCGATGACGGCGGCGGTGATCAGCAGCAGTACGCCGACGAATTCGGCGTCGAGGACCAGGCCCGCGACCCCGAGAATGGCGGGCAGGGCGGCGGCAGGCGCGGCCCCGGCCTCGCGGCGGGCGATGGCGATCAGGCCAACGACCGCAAAGATGAGCAGGAGCAGGCTGAGCATGGGCGGTTCTCCTTGGAGAGCGATGAGAGGAAGTGTGGTTGTAATAAAACGCCTGTTTGAATTCTTGCAGATTAGCCCATCGCCTGACAACCGGCCATCGAAAACCTTGCCTCTTGCACCATGGTCGAACTAGAGGTCTCTTAGCTGCACAAAAAAGGCCCCGTGAAAGTCACGGGGCCAAGTCGATGTCGTCTAAATCGTGTCGCCGCCAGCGGCAGCTTTTCCGGCGTCAGCCAGGCTGCGCTGTGCTGTCAGAACCTGCACTAGCACCAGCACCAGCACCAGCACCAGCGCGCGCGGAGAGGCGCCGCTCGCTCTGGGTCGGATGGGCCTCCTCGAGCCGGCGCTGGGGTGGCTTCTGGGCCGGGGCGCCATTGGCCACGTAGTAGGGCGCCTGGCTCGGCGGCAGCGGCTCGCGGCCACGGATCTTGTCGGCCATGCGCTCGGCCAGCATGATCGTCGGCGCGTTGAGGTTGCCGGTGGGAATCACCGGGAATAGCGAGGCGTCGACCACCCGCAGGCTTTCTACCCCGTGCACCCGCCCGGCGCCGTCGACCACGCAGTCGTCACCTTCGCCCATGCGGCAGGTGCCACAGGGGTGATAGGCGGTCTCGGCGTGGCGGCGCACGAAGGCGTCGAGCTCGTCGTCGCTCTGCACGTCCGGCCCCGGCGAGATCTCGCGGCCGCGGAACTCGTCCATGGCCGGTTGGGCGATGATCTCGCGGGTCAGGCGAATGGCGTCGCGGAACTCTTCCCAGTCCTTTTCGGTGGACATGTAGTTGAACAGGATCGAGGGCGCGGCCTTGGGATCGACCGAGGTCAGGCGTACGCGGCCTTCGCTCTGGGAGCGCATCGAGCCGACGTGGGCCTGGAAGCCGTGGGCCTGCACCGCGCTCTTGCCGTTGTAGCTGATGGCGATCGGCAGGAAGTGGTACTGCAGGTTCGGCCAGGCTTCCTCTTCGCTGGAGCGGATGAAACCGGCGGCCTCGAACTGGTTGCTGGCGCCCACCCCGCTGCCCTTGAACAGCCACTCGGCACCGATCGCCGGCTGGTTGTACCACTTCAGCGCCGGGTACAGCGAGATCGGCTTCTTGCACTCGTACTGGATGTACATCTCCAGGTGGTCCTGAAGATGCGCACCGACGTTGTCGTTGACGTGGACCGCCTCGATGCCGAGATCCGCCAGCAGGTCCGCCGGGCCGATGCCCGAGCGCTGCAGGATCTGCGGCGAGGCGATGGCCCCGGCGCACAGCAGCACCTCGCGACGGGTGCGCACCTCCTGGGTCTGGCCCTTGCGCTGATAGCGCACGCCCACCGCACGCTTGCCCTCGAACAGGATGACGTCGGTGGTGGCTCGGGTCTCGATGGTCAGGTTGGGGCGCTTCTTGGCCTCGTCCAGATAGCCACGCGCGGTGGAGGCGCGGCGTCCCTGGGGCGTGACGAAGCGGTCCATGGGGCCGAAGCCTTCCTGCTGGTAGCCGTTGACGTCCTCGGTGGCCGGGTAGCCCGCCTGTTGCCCCGCCTCGATAAAGGCGTGGTAGAGCGGGTTGTTGCCGGGCTTCGGGGTGGCTACGCACACCGGCCCATCGCCGCCATGGTAGTCATTGGGGCCGATATCGCGGGTCTCGGCCTTCCTGAAGTAGGGCAGGCAGTTGGCGTAGTGCCAATCCTCGAGCCCGTCGCGCTTGGCCCAGCCGTCATAGTCCAGGGCGTTGCCACGGATGTAGCACATGCCGTTGATCAGCGAAGAACCGCCAAGGCCCTTGCCGCGCCCGCACTCCATGCGGCGATTGTCCATGTGCGGCTCGGGGTCCGTCTCGAAGGCCCAGTTGTAGCGCTTGCCCTGCAACGGATAGGCCAGCGCTGCCGGCATCTGGGTGCGGAAGTCGAAGCGGAGGTCCTTGCCGCCGGCTTCCAGCAGCAGGACCTGGACGTCCGGGTCCTCGGTCAGACGAGTGGCGAGGACGTTGCCGGCGGAGCCGGCGCCGATGATGACGTAGTCGAATTCACGAAGCTGTGACATGTGACGCCTCCCTGAAGGCAATGGGGTGACCGGGTCAGGCGTGACGCGGTGTTCGAGTGCTGTCGCGACGGGTCGGTCTTAGAAGACCGACTCGAAGGGGCCCATTTCGACCTGGACCGACTTGGTCTGGGTGTAGTGGGCCAGGGTCTCGATGCCGTTCTCGCGGCCGACGCCGGACTGCTTGTAGCCACCCACCGGCATTTCTGCCGGGGACTCGCCCCAGGTGTTGATCCAGCAGATGCCGGCTTCCAGACGATGGATCAGGCGGTGCGCACGGTTGAGGCTCTCGGTGAAGACGCCGGCGGCCAGGCCATAGGTGGTGGCGTTGGCGCGCTCGAGCACCTCCTCGTCGGAGTCGAAGCCGAGCACCGACATCACCGGGCCGAAGATCTCTTCACGCACGATGCGCATGTCATCGGTGCAGTCGGTGAACACCGTGGGGGCCGCCCAGGCGCCCTTGGCCCAGTCGCCCTGGTCCCAGGCGTCGCCGCCGGCCAGTACCCGGGCGCCTTGCTGCTTGCCAAGCTCAATGTAGGACAGCACTTTCTCTTGGTGTTCGAAGCTGACCAGCGGGCCGAAGTTGACCGAGGGGTCCATCGGGTCGCCGGCCTTGATGCGCGCCACGCGCTCCTCGAGCAGTGCCTCGAAGTCGTCCTTGACGGCGTTGTCGACGAACACCCGGGTGCCGTTGGTGCAGATCTGGCCGCTGGAGTAGAAGTTGGCCATCATCGCCGCGTCGGCGGCACGGACCAGGTCGGCGTCACGGCAGACGATCAGCGGCGACTTGCCGCCAAGCTCCATGGTGACGTCCTTGAGGCTGGAGGCGGCGGAGGCCGACATCACCTTCTTGCCGGTGCCCACCTCGCCGGTGAACGACACCTTGGCGATGTCCGGGTGCCCGGTGATCGCCTGGCCCACTTCGGCCTCGCCATGGACGACGTTGAACACGCCATCGGGCAGACCGGCTTCGGTGAACACCTCGGCCAGGATCATGGTGGTCAGCGGGGTGACCTCGCTGGGCTTGAACACCACGGCGTTGCCGGCGGCCAGCGCCGGGGCGGACTTCCAGCAGGCGATCTGGATCGGGTAGTTCCAGGCGCCGATGGAACCGATGACGCCCAGCGGCTCGCGGCGGGTGTAGACGAAGCTGTCTTCACGCAGCGGAATCTGGCTGCCTTCGATGGCGGCGGCGAGGCCGGCGTAGTACTCGAGCACGTCGGCGCCGGTGACGATATCGACGGTGGATGTCTCGCTCAGCGGCTTGCCGGTGTTGCGGGTCTCGAGCTCGGCGATCTCGTCGTTACGCTCGCGCAGCAGCGCCACGGCGCGGTTGAGGATGCGTCCGCGCTCCATGCCGGACATCGCGCCCCACACCTTTTGGCCGCGCTGGGCCGCGGCGACAGCGGCGTCCACGTCGGCCTGGCTTGCCACCTGCACGTCAGCCAGGTGGCTGCCGTCGTAGGGGTTGGTGACGCTGAAGGTCTCGTTGGAGGTGGCGTCGGTCAGACGGCCGTCGATATAGAGCTTCTGGAGTTCGAGAGTTGCCATGGCATCCTCCTGTCGAAAGGGCATGTGTCAGCAAGCTGACAGCGATGTCGGGGCGATAGGTGAAGAGCAAGAATGTGCGCGTGAGTGGCGCAGGCGTTCAGCCTGCCCACTCGGTCTGCCTGAGATCCGGCTCAAGGCACAGGCCCTGAGCCGGAAGGCGCCTCAGGCCGGTTCGGGTTCGCGAGCCGCAGCGGGTGCGTGGCTGTCGAGCAGTCGATTCAGGTACTCCCGCGCCAGCTGGCGGGCCTGGACCGCGTCCAGGCCTTCCGGCGACAGGGTGCCGCGCAGCCACAGACCGTCGATCATCGCGGCCAGGCCGTTGGCGGCGCGCTGGGCCTCGTGTCGGGGCATCAGCCGGCGAAACTGGTAGCACAGGTTGGCGTACAGCCGCCGGTCGTTGATCTTCTGCAGCCGCTGCAGGTCGGCCTTGTGCATCGAGTTGGCCCAGAAGGCGAGCCAGGTGCCGGCAGCGCGGGCGTTGGTCTGGGAGGCGTCGAAGTTGCCGTCGATGATCGCTTCCAGATGGGCACGGGGGCTTGTGTCGCTCAGCGCCTTGCG
>DJIP01000313.1:0-1633 GCA_002433675.1 Halomonas halophila | reverse complement strand
GCGGAGACCCCGGCGTGGCGGGCGATGCGCATGATGGTGGCATCGGCCAGCCCCACCTCGTGGATCGCCGCCATGGTCGCCTGGATCAGCTGCTGGCGGCGGATCGGCTCCATTCCTACCTTGGGCATGACAGACCTCCGTGCCGTTCGCCCTCGAACATCAGCGTGCCCGAGAGATGAATCTGTTGTCGTACACCTCAAGCAAGTGTATGCCCGAGAGGTGGCTCCGTTGACTGCGTCTCGAGCAGGAAAGCGCCCAAGAGTTGAATCTAGTGACTTGCCCCTCGAGGCACCCCCGAGGTTAGGATGTAGGAAGTATGCCTTTTATTGATTGGACGTTCAATCAAAATCTGGTCGATTCAACGGCACAGTCGTGAACAGGCCACCATACTGCAACCGATCATCTCAACAAGGAGTGCATCATGACGACCCCGACGATTCCTGCTCTGTCCGTGCTGGCGGCTGCCATCGCCGGCCTTGCCGCCCCCCAGGCCATGGCCGCCGATGACAGCTGCCAGCCGGTGCGTTTCGCCGAAGTCGGCTGGACCGACATCACCGCCACCACCGCGCTGACCACCGAAGTGCTGAAGGCCATGGGCTACGAGACGCGTATCGATACCGTCTCGGTGCCGATCGCCTACTCGGGCATGAAGAACGACGACTTCGACGTCTTTCTCGGCAACTGGATGCCGTCCATGGCGTCCATCAGCGACCCCTACGTCGAGCAGGGTGATGTGGACCGCCTGGGGGCCAATCTGGAAGGGGCCAAGTACACCCTGGCGGTGCCGCAGTACGTCTACGACGCCGGTGTCACCTCGGTGGCGGATCTCGACGAGCACGCCGACAAGTTCAATAGCGAACTCCACGGCATCGAGGCCGGCAATGACGGCAACGAGCTGATCCAGCAGATGATCGACGATGATGCCTTTGGGCTCGGCGACTGGTCGCTGATCGACTCAAGCGAGGCCGGCATGCTGGCCGAGCTGCGTGCCCGCGTCCCCGACGAGACTTGGATGGTGTTCCTCGGCTGGGAGCCGCATCCCATGAACACCAACTTCGACATGGCGTACCTGGAAGGCGCCGACGACTACTTCGGCCCCGACCTGGGCGGCGCCACCGTCTACACCAACACCCGCGCCGGCTACACCGACGCCTGCCCCAACGTCGGTGCGCTGCTCAACAACCTGAGCTTTACCCTGGAGATGGAAAACCAGCTGATGGGCACCATCATGGATGATGGCGCCGCACCGGACGAGGCCGCCCGCGACTACCTCAAGGCCAATCCGGAGCTGCTGGACGCCTGGCTCGAAGGTGTGGAGACCGCCGATGGCGAGCCTGCCCTCGAGGTGGTCAAGGCGGAGCTGGATGTCGAATAAGGCGGAGCCGAGTGTCGAGTAACTGTCGAATCGGCTGGAGCTTAGTGTCGAATAGTCCAGCGCTGGGGCGCTGAACAGCCTGAGCTGACTGTCTAACAAGCCCAGAGCGTTCCAGGCCGGGGGAGAGCAGGGCAGGCCCGTCGTCGAAAATTTCGCAGGCGGGCTTGCCAAGTTCATGAACGGTGTGCATAATTCTCCCCCGTCGACACGGCGCTTTTGCCGCACGACGACCCAAAAGGCTACGTAGCTCAGTTGGTT
>DJIP01000287.1:5840-6128 GCA_002433675.1 Halomonas halophila | reverse complement strand
TCCATGCCGTAGGTGACCGGCAGCAGGATGACCACCAGGATCACGCCGCTGATGCCCGGCAGCGCGCCACCGATAAAGCCGATAAACACGGCCGAGGTCAGGATCAACAGGTTCATGGGCTGGAAGACCACGCCTAGCCCACTGAGAAAACTCTCCAGCATCGTCAGCTCCCGCGAAATACTGGTGGAAAATCGTACCGGCTGGGTGTCATGGCAAGGGGATGCCCAGCAGGGTGGAGAACACGCCCTGGATCAGCGCAACGGCGATGACCACGGTGGCAAGCAGGGC
>DJIP01000287.1:5154-5535 GCA_002433675.1 Halomonas halophila | reverse complement strand
GATGACCACGGTGGCAAGCAGGGCAGCCCAGTGGCGCGCGCCGAGCAGCAGGGTGCAGGCCAGGGTGAAGATTACGGTGGCCAGCAGAAAACCGATGGCCGGCATCAGCAGGGTGTAGGCAACGGTGGTGCCCATCAGCCACCAGTGGCGGTTGGCGGCAAGAAACCCAGGCTCAAGAGCAACGCCAGCGGCTTCGGTGGTGCTGTCGGTGACGTTGTCGGTGGCGCTGTCCTGGCCGGCGTCAGCCTGTTGGCCGGGATCGGTCGCGGGGTCTTTCGCCATCGAAGCCTTGGCCTCGGCGTCGCTGGCACGCTCCTTGGCCTGGCTCATGCGGGTGGAGACCAGCAGGGTCGCCGACAGCACGATCAGCAGGAGCAACAG
>DJIP01000287.1:4638-4817 GCA_002433675.1 Halomonas halophila | reverse complement strand
GGGCCGATAAAGGTCGAGACGTCCTCGGAGCTCGGGAAATCAAGCGTCGGCACCAGGGTGACGGCGGCCAGTACCAGCAACAGGACGGCAAAGACGGTGAACTTGGTATGCATGGTGAGGCTCGGTTCACGGCGGGCCAGCGGGAGCGAGTCCCGTCAGCGCAAGGTGAGGGGCCGGGA
>DJIP01000287.1:0-4317 GCA_002433675.1 Halomonas halophila | reverse complement strand
GTCCCCCCCGCCCCGCCAGTCCACGGGATCAGTTGTTTTCCAGAAGCCGCGTGTAGAGTTCCAGGTTCTGCTCGAGCTTCTCGCGGTAGTCGTCGCTACCCAGCCAGCCCTCGCGGTAGTGCAGGTTCACCCGCTCTTCGTACTCCTGGTAGGTCTCGGAGTCGTAGACGCTCTTCAGCGTGGACTCGAGCTTCTCGACGATGGCGTCCGGGGTGTCGGCGTGGACGAAGATGCCGCGCTCGTTGCCGTCGGTCAGGTCCCAGCCGTTCTCGACGGTGGTGGGGATGTCCGGGAAGTTCTCCAGACGCTCTTCGGCGAACACCAGGATCGGCATCATCTCGCCGGATTCCATGTAGCTCAGCACTGAGCTGATCTCGCCAAACAGGCCATCGATGTTGCCGCCCATGACGTTGGCGGCCACGCTGCCTTCCTCGTCGTAGGGGATGAAGCTGATGTCCAGGCCGGTGGCGTCACGGAACGACAGGAAGGCCATGCGGTCGGGGCTGGCCGCGTGGGTGCCGCCGATGATGACCTGACCCGGGTTGGCCTCGGCGTGCTCCATAAAGGCGTCGAAGTCGGCGTACTTGTCCGGATCGACGATCAGCGTCATCACGTCGGACTGCATGCGCGCCACCGGGGTGAGCTGGTCGAGGCCGGTGGGGTTCTGGCCGGCGGCAAGCGAGGTGACCAGGGTCGAAGAGGCGAAGTCCAGGGTGTGGCCGTCGGCGTCGCCGTTGGCGGTACGCTGGTGGGCCAGGGCGCCGGAGGCGGACGGCAGGTTGACCACCGTCACGCGGGTGTCCATGGCCTCTTCAAGCAGCGGCTTGATGGTGCGCGCGAAGTTGTCGGTGCCGCCACCGGCGCCGGCGGCGACCAGGAACTGCAGCGGTTTGGAGGGGAAGTCGGCCGCCTCGTCGGCGGACAGCGCGGCGGGGCTCGCAACGACGAGCGACAGGCCGATGGCGCTGGCGGTGATGATCGCGTTTCGGGTGATCATGGCGTTCTCCTGGGGGTGGTTGTTGTGGTTGAGCATGGGCGTCTGCCCAGTGGTTGCCAGGTGGCCTGACATGACGTCAGGCCGGTTCGGAGGAAAATTCGGCGGTGGAGAAGAACATCGCGTCCTGCTCGCGGCGAAGGTGGAGCAAGGTGGAGTCCGGCAGCTGCACGTCGGCCACGCTGATCAACTGTCCTGCAGCCACATCGCGCTTGAGGACGGCGCCAGGCAGCAGATAGAAGGGCACCGGGGTGGCATCGAGCAGCGCAGCGGCGGGATGCACCTCGGGCTGAAGGCCGGCGATGTGGCGATGGTGGCCCTTCATCTCGAGCTCCTGCCCCTTGCTGAGTGACACCGTGGCGCGGGCGACCAGGTCAACCGCCGGGCGGGTGGCCTGGCCGCCGCCGGAGGGCAGGCCCTTGAGTACGGCGTCGAGCAGCGAGATCGGCGCTTCCAGGCCCAGCAGATGGCGCGGCAGGTAGACCATGGCGCTTTTCTTGCTGCGACTCAGGATATGGCCCTTGCCGTCCAGCACCTCCCAGGCGTGGGCATCCTCGCAGCGCACCACCACGAAGACACCACCGGCGAAGCTCAGCTCGTCCGGGCGGCGCAGGCAGTTGAACACCTCCAGACGCCCCGTGCCGGAGAGCACGCCACCGTTGCCTTCCAGATCCAGCAGGGTCGGCACCTCATGGGTACGCAGCACCAGGGCGTGGAAGGCAGGGTGGTCGGGGGTAAGGCCGGTGGCGTTGGCGACATTGGTCATCTCGCACAGGTCCGGTGCGGAGATCTGCGGAATGGCGCTCAGGTGCTCGCCACGGGCGCGCACCACACTGCGCTCGTCGCCCTCGGGCAGTGTCCATAGCTCGGCCATGTTCGGGGCGTCGAAGCGGGTGCCGTTGCACCAGATCGCCTGATCCGCCTCGTCCCAGACAAAGTCGTATTCGCTGCTCTTGCCGGCGGCGATGATCTCGAAGCCCAGCGTCTGGGCCCAGGTCACCAGGCCGATCAACAGGCTCGGTTGATCACCGTCCAGCGGAGTGAACAGGCGACCGTGGCGGTTACCCAGGCGGGTCAGGTAGGGGCCGACCACCGATTCGGTTTCCTTGGTGGCGATACCGACGTGCTTGCCGGCCTTGAGCGCACTGGCCGCATGAGTGGCACCTGCGTTTGGTATACCAGTGCTTTCCACCAAAATGTCGAAATCCAGGTGCTTGACCACTTCGAGATCGCCACAGGCGACAAACTTGCCCGCCTGCCAGGCGTCGCTTGCCTCGTCCGACGTTTGGCATACCGCAATCTGCGAGGCCGGAATGCCGGCCTTCTCGAACGCCTGGGCGGCCGTCTCGGCGCTGATGTCCACCGCGATACGCGCGTTCATGCCGGGCATTTGCTGGGCCTGACGGAGGATGCCGCGACCGAAATCGCCAGCGCCCGCGACGCATGCCTCGACGGTGGTGGCGGTATCAAAGTGGTGAAGATAGTTCATGGTCGTAGAGCGTCTCCGTGCTGGCCTGGCCCACCGCTGGCGCGTTGCCGGGGGCTGCCTGAGCGGGTTGAAGGCCTCGGTCTGGAAGGATCGGGCGGGATCAAGATGCAGAGAAATGTAGTGGTATACCATTTTGATGGTCAAACGATTGGGGCATAGACCTTGGTCGAATAAGGCAAAAGATGTGCGTTATATTGTTGAATAACAACGAATAAATGCAGTGAGACAAACCGCGCAAATGTTTGCCCGCCAAAAAACGGTATGCCATTCTTTAGGCATCGAAGACCATGACGGCGATAACGATGGACGAAGCGGCAGTGGACGCACGCGAAGGACTGGTGGAGAAGGTCGCCAACTACCTGCGTGAACATATCGTGATGGATCACTTCCAGCCCGGACAGCGGCTGCCCGAGCGCAAGCTGGCCGAAGAACTGGACGTCTCGCGTACCCCCATGCGCGAGGCTTTCAAGATCCTCGCGGCAGAAGGGTTGGTGGTCATCTCCCCGCGCCGGGGTGCGGTGGTCGCCGACGTCAGCCCCCAGGACGTGCAGGAAAAGGCCTACGTGCTGAGCGTGTTGGAGCAGTCCGCCGCGGAGCTCTGCTGCGCCAATGCCAGCGACGACGACATCGCCGAGCTGCAAGCCCTGCACTTCGAGATGAAGGCCGCCTTCCTGCGCCGCGATCGCCAGAACTACTTTCGCCTGAACCAGGCGATCCACAACCGTATCGTCTCGCTCTCCGGCAACAACTCCCTGATCGAGATCCACGCCACCCTGAGCCGACAGCTCTACCGCGTGCGCTATCTCTCCAACCTCAAAAACGAGAAGTGGTCCGTGGCCATGGACGAGCACGAAGCCATCATGGCCGCCCTGGAAGCCCGCGACGGCAAGCAGGTCGGCAACGAACTGCGCAACCACCTCGGCAAGACCTGGATGAAGTACGCCAACCCCGCACCCAAGGACCAGCCCCTCGCCGATGTCGACACCGAGAGCGGCCAATAGGTGAGCCAGGTGAGCCAGGTGCGGCAGGCGACGCCGGCCAGCCAAGGGCGTGATAGCGAGACACTGATGGGCAGGATGCAGAGCAGGTGAGGTAATGACGCTTAACGGATATCGAGCGAAGGGGAGGGGCCGGCTGACTCCGTCCATCAGCCGAGCCAAGAAGCTACGTTCGCTTCGAGCCTCTGCGGTCAGAGAGTGATGAGCCGTCAATCGGCGGGCGGGAATTGCTGCTTTTGGTGAAGGACCCGCACGATCCGGATATCTAAGCCTGCCAATTGATAGGAGATCAGAAGCGATACTTCCGGAAGGATTAGCAAGCGACCAGGAATACCTTGGCGCTCTACGCCGAGTAGCGGTTGCAGCATCAGCAGTTCTGCCCCTTCCTCGATCAGGTCATCAGTCCGTTCGGCAACCACAGGATTGAACTGGTAGAGGAAGTCAAAAATGGCTTCACGCCTTGTCAGACCCTCTTCTTCCCATGGAATCGCCGATTACCGGAGCAAGGTCACGGGCGCGGATCCGTGACTTTCGTTCTGCCATCCGGGATTTTGCGGTTTCATGATCGACAAAGGTCGCTGCACCGGCTTCGAGTCTGTCAAACGCTCGCTTGACCTGAAGCGATAACCAGTCATGGTGTGACGTTGCTTGGCGCTGTTGCTCGGCGAGTTGTTCTGCCAATTCCCTGCAGGCGCCACTGAGCGTACGCCCCTGGCTCTCTGCCATCTGCTGGGCTAGGCGCTTTGCCTCTTCATCGATGCGAAACTGTATACGGGTATCCATCTGAAGCCTCGCAGCTCATTCTGACGTATTCACGTATATTGGCTCGTTTTGGT
>DJIP01000045.1 GCA_002433675.1 Halomonas halophila | reverse complement strand
TTCTTCTACGCCACCCTGACCTTCACCCTCTCGGTGGGTGCCTACAGCGGCGAAATCCTGCGCGGCGCCCTGCTCAGCGTACCGCCAGGCGAACGCGAGGCCGGGCGGGCCTTCGGCCTCAGCCCGTTCCAGGTATTCTGGCGTCTGTGGCTACCCCGCGCGGTACAGTTATGTCTGCCTACCCTCACCGGCGAGATGATCCTGCTGCTGAAGTCGATCCCGCTGGTCTCGACCATCGCCATGATGGACCTGCTCCAGGCGGCCAACATCATTCGCGACGAGACCTTCCTGACCTACGAACCACTGCTGCTGATCGCCGCCGTCTATCTGCTGCTGACCATCGTGCTGACGCTGTGCCTGCGTCAGGTCGAACACCACTTCCCGGGCGTACAACCGGTGCGTCGCGCCTGGCGCCCCTCCCGACAACCCCGTCGGGCGTAACCTCGCTTCGCCATCCGCACCGGCATCGACACCCATGTCGATGTGACCTTCCCGCCTTTCCCTGTGCCGGCCAATGTCGATCGACCGCCGGCACAGGGTGCTTTTTCCTCTTTTCCTCACGCGCCTGCTCGGCTTGCCCCCTCCGGCATTCCTCCCCGACATCGTCAGCGATTCCACATCGCTTTCTCGGTTAATCCTCACGTTATTTGCCTAAACACGTATTTCTGACGTTCGCCCTCCCCCGAAAAAGGGCCCTGCCAGCCCTCGAGTGAAGGACTGGGGCCTCGGCCTCAGCCGCCTACCATAGCCTTGTCACTACCGTCCTGATCCGAGTAGCCACCCCTCCACTTTTTCGGCACAGAATGAGAATCAACGTCTATGTTTAGGGTATTGTGCAGATATAGCGTAAAAAGTGTCATCTGCCATCGATACAGTGACAACAAGGAAAGGCAGGAGTCGGTATGAAGGGAACTCGTTCACGGCTGATCGCGCTGGAACCACGCCTGCTGTTCGATGGCGCCATGGCGGCCACCGCCGACCCCGCCAGCGATGGCGACGGTGGCAAACCCGACCAGCAGCCCACGGAAGGCGACAGCCAGGCACCGGCCACCCAGGCTGACAGCCCCGCTGGCGCCGGGGCTCCCGCTCGCCACCTGGTGGTAGTGGACGCCCGTCTCTCCGACGCCCAGCGCCAGACGATCCGCGAGGGGCTGGCCGACGACGCCGAACTGCTCGAGGTCGACGCCGACGAGAACGGTATCGAGGCCATCACCGCGGCCCTGGCCGGCATGGACCAGGTCGAGAGCGTGGAGATCTTCACCCACGGCGCCTCAGGACAGTTTCAGCTCGGCGATACCCTGGTCGGCAACGACACTCTCACGAGCCTGACGGCGAGCCTCGGCCAGTGGCGCGAGGCACTGACGGCCGACGCCGACCTTTTGCTCTACGGCTGTCGCATCGGTGCTGCCGACGCAGGGCTCGAACTGGTGCAAGGTCTCGCCAGCGCCACCGGCATGGACGTGGGCGCATCCGCCGATGATACCGGCCACAGCGGCCTGGGCGGCGACTGGGAACTGGAGCGCCAACAGGGGCAACTGGCTGACGACCGTGGCGTGGCACTCGCCGCCCTGGCACCCTTGGATGGCTTGCTGGCCGACGCCGAGCCGACGGCGTCGCTCGGCGAATCCGCAACAGAGGTGCCGCTGGGTGAGGAATTTCAGTTCACCGTCAGCGTGTCCAATGCCTCCACCGCCCAGGAGGGCTACGCCCCCTTTGTCCAGTTGATCGTGCCCGCCACCGGCAAGGATGGCGCCGGCGACGAAGTCGACGACGGCGTCATCATCACCTCGGCAAGCTACCTGGGGGGGCAACTCGATCTCTACCAGGTGACCTTCGACGCCAACGGCGAGGCCCTTCACCCCCTGGCAAAGGATGCCAATGGCGACCCGATCACCGTGCTGGCCTCGACCTATGGCGCCCAGGCCGGCGACACCCTGGTGGTGGCGGCGCTGCCCTTCGCCAGCCTGACCAGCGACCAGCCAAGCATCGACGTCACCTTTACCGGCGAGCTGAGCGAACTGGCCGATACCTCCCAGACCAACGGCAGTCCGAACCTGGTCATCCAGGCCATGGCCGGTTTCGAGCTTGGCAACGACGCCCTGTCCAACCCGGAGCAGGACCCCAGCCTGATCGGTAGTGCGGTCGCCTTCACCATCACCCCCACGGTCATCGCGGTGGAGCAGACCCTCGACATGAGCGAGGGCGACACCACCACCGGCGAGAACTACCCCCACAGCCTGGTTACCACGGTGCGACCGGCCGGTGCCGGGGCCACCGCCCAGACCCTGACCGACGTGGTCATCACTCAGCCGGTGCCGACCAACGTCCAGGTCACCGCCATCGATCCCGGCAACGGCACCCTGACCTCCATCACCCTGGCCAGCGGCAACACCTACACCGGTGATCTCACCATACAGGCGCTGATCGACAGCGATGCCTTCATCACCTCCTACACGGTGACCTACGACAACCTCACCGAGGCCCAGTCCAGTCGGGTCGACTTCTATGTGCCGGAGACCGATGCCAACGGCGACCCTGTCCTCGACCCGGTGACCGGCAACGACACCACGATCAAGTTCGGCGCCCCCACCGGCAGCGGCGTCTGGCTGCCGCTGGACGATCGCGACCGCAATCCCGACGACCCTGACGGCAAGGTCAGCTTCGAGGGTACCGGCGATGAGCTGAGCTTCGTTGCCAAGTCGATCACCCTGGAAAAGACCGCCACCCTGGCCATCGATACCGGCACCAGCGGCCTGACTCCGGGTGACACCCTGGAATACCAGCTGGAGATGGCGCTGTCGGACTACTTCGCCTTTGGCGAGGACACCCAGCTCGAGGGTCAGTTTGTCGTCACCGATACCCTCGGCGACGGCCAGACCCTCGAGGGCACCCCGACGCTCATCCTCTACAGCGGTGATGACGCCACCACCATCGACCTGGTGGTCACCACCAGCGTCAATGCCGATGGCACCACCACTCTGAGCTTCGATATCGCCCAGTCGATCGAGAACGCCCTGGTCGACCAGGCCTGGCTCGCCGGCGACGCCGCCTTCGACGGGGTGATCGACGCCGGCGCCACCCGTGCGCTGATCAGCTATCGCGCGGTCATCGACGACGCCTATGCAGACGAGGACGTGACCGACCACCCTGCCATCAACGAAGGCGATAGTATCGGCAATGCCGCCGAGGTCGATGCCACCCTGCTGCTCAACCCGAACAACCTGACCGGCGAGAGCGAGACCGACGACTCCAGCACCGAATTGACGGTGCCCACCAGCCAGGTGGACATCGCCATCGAAGGAGGCGCCAGCGAACTGGCCCCCGGCGACGAGGTGACCTTCACCCTGCGCTACGAGCTGGTCACCGGCGACCACGAAAACTTCCAGTTGATCGCCTACCTGCCGCTGCCGCTGCTCGACACCTCCGGTATCAGCTGGACGCAAGGTACTGACTCCGGCCAGTGGTCCCTGGCAGCGGACAACAGCTGGGCGGGCGAGATCACCAGCGTAGCGAGCGGTCCCGGCAATGCCATCGTCTTTACCCTGGCAGACCTGTCCACGACAGAGGCCAGCACCATCGCCCTGAGCTTTACCATGACGGTGGGGGATCAGCCCTTCGCCGACGGCCGCTCGCTGGATGTGCTGGCCGAATCGCGCCAGACCACCACCCTCGACCAGACCGAACTGGTGACCCAGGACGTGGTCAAGGTGCAATCGGTGGCCGAGCCGGTCGTCACCATCACCCATGGGGTGGTGTCTTCGACCAACGGCAGCGTCAGCGGCACCAGCGGCAGCTGGAATGCGCCCGGCACGGCGGGTGCGCCCTTCACCGGCAGCATTACCGACCCGGCGGCGGTGGACGGCGACGTCACCGACATCGACGCCGGCGACACCCTGCGCCTGGCCACCCTGCTCGAGAACACCGGCGGCGGCGGCGCCTTCGACGTGACGACCGAGATCGAACTGCCCACGGACCTGGACTTTGTCGGCGACAGCCTGGGTAGTGCCAACCTGACCCTGACGCTCGGTGACGGCAGCGTGCTGATCGAGGGCACCAACTATAGCGTCAGTGGTACCACCATCACCCTGCTGGATGCCGGCGACCAGGCCACCCTGCAGGCCGGGCGGGATGGCAGCGCCAGCGACGCCGCCGGCACCAACATCATCGTCATCACCTACGACGTGACCGTGGCCGCGGCGGTCAGCGCCAGTCGCACCCTGGGTACCAAGGCGATACTCACCAACTACGCCAGCGTCGACGGCCGCACCGACTTTACCCCGACGGATCTCGAGGACGACGCGACCCAGCAGGTGGCGGCGCCAACCATCACGACCACCTTCGCGGACGGCGGCGCCGCCACTGATAACGACTCAAGTGCCAGCCATACCGACGGCGCCGATCTGGTGGTCGGCGAGTCGATGTTCTACGACATCGTGGTGACCCTGCCGGAAGGCACTACCCAGGAACTCAGGGTCAATGACCTGATACCGTCGGGCATGGCGCTGGATACCAGCTTCAATAATGACGAGGGTTATGAACTGATCACCCTGGCCGCCGGCAGCGACAACTTAAGCGCCGACTTCGAAGGCAGCGTCTCCGTCAGCGCGCTTGCCGGCAGCGGCGGCACCCTGGGCGACGACGGCGTCGATGGCCAGTTCACCTTCAGCGCCGCCGGCGCCACTGGCGACAACGACACCGGTAACAATACCTTTGTGCTGCGCCTCCGCCTGATCGCCAGCAATACCCTCGGCAACCAGCAAGGTACCGAGCACGAACACAAGGCCAGCCTGAGCTATCAGGACGTCGACGGCGACGAGATCAACGGCGCCACCGCCGTGGATCGTGACGTCAGTCAGCCCGGTACGGGCCCGACCACCACCCTGGTGGAACCCACGGTCAGCATCGAACAGGCGCTGACCACTCCTTCCGACCCGGGTCTCGGAGTCGACTCTGGTGACGCCATCGAGTACGCCGTCACCTTTTCGAACACCTCGGGGGTCGACGCCTTCGACCTGGGCCTGTCTGTCCAGCTACCTGCTGAACTCGACGGCGTCAGCCTTGAGGCGGTGAGTTTCAGCGACGCCAACGGGCCCACCGTGGGTGACTTCGAGATCACCGGCAACGACACCGACGGCTATCAACTCAGCCTCAAGAGTGGATTCGATCTCGACCTGCGTACCGACCATTCCATCACCCTGACCATCGGAGGCACCGTGGGCGCCACTGCCGCGGATCTGGCGAACCTCACCTCCGAGGCCCGGGTCGACTGGACCAGTCTCGATGACACCAGCTCCAGCAACGATTCCGAACGTACAGGGGCCAACGGGGAACTGGGGGATGGCTCCCTCAACGACTATCGGCAGATCGATATCCAGGCGATCCCGATCGCTCAGACACTGCAGGTGTCCCGCGTCGGCGGGCTGGACAGCACCGCTGCTGCAGACCCGACCGGCGACACCCGTGAAGACGTCGCGGTGGGGGAAATCATCCGCTACCGGGTGGTGGCGCTGCTGCCCGAAGGCACTACGGACAACTATCAACTGACGATACAGGTCGATGAAGGTCTCACCATTCTCCCGGAGACGGCCAACCAGATCCGGATGGCCTTCATCGCCAACGGTGACGGTCTGACAAGCAACCTGAACACCGGCGCCGATTCCGTCGAGGGCAATGGCCAGTCCCCCGAGGCCGGGTACATACAGAGCGACCTGAGCGGCGAACCGACCGGTGTGCTAGACCCTGCCCGCTACACCATCAGCGGCGATGGACGCACCCTGACCATCGACCTGGGCACTATCACCAACGACGATAATGACCTCGACAAGGAAGGCATTTCGCTCGAGTTCAATGTGCGGGTCGACAACGTCTCGACCAACCAGGCAGGGACAGAGCTTGGCATGGTCGTGACCGAAAGCCGCGACGGCACCAGTTTCCAGAGCGAAGAAATCTACGAACGAATCGTCGAGCCGTCCTTCGAAGAAATGACCAAGACGGTGGTGGACTTCGACCCGGCCCCGGATGACAACACCGGTACCGCCAGCGTCACCGTTGCCTTTACCCAGAACGGTGGCATGCCCGCCTACGAAGTGGTGCTGACCGACGCCTTTCCTCCCTCGGGCAGCGGTTATGTCATCGACAGTGTGGTCATCGATGGCCAGAGCTACACCCCCGCCGGCCTGCCCGCCGGAGTCACGGCCAGCGCCACCGCCAGTGGAATCGAGCTCACCTTTGCGCAACTCGACCCGGGCAGCGAGGTCAGCGTGTCCTATAGCGTCGAGGTACCCAACGATGCGGTAGTGGCGGCCACCGCCGCCGAGGCCCGTCTTGCCTGGTCCAGCCTGCCCGACGACGGCAGCTTCGATGGCTTTGCTGGCAGCGATGTTGGCGACGACGGCACGCCATCGGGCGAGCGTACCGATGCCGACGGCAGCGGCGGGCTCAACGACTATGTGCTCAGCGCCGGGGCGAGTCTCGGACTTGTCGAAGGCACCCTGTGGAATGACACCCTCAGCGCCGACGACAGCACCACACCCGCTGTCGGTGAAGATGGCCTGGCCGGCGTCAGTGTGACCCTGACCTGGGACGGCAACAACGACGGCGACTTCGACGACGCCGAGGATCTCACCTTTGACACCGTCACCGACGCAAACGGCAACTACGCCTTCGGCGTGCTGCCCAAGGGCAGCTACCGCATCTCGGCCAGCGAAAGCCTCACCGACGACAGTGCCGGCGAGTTGAAGGCGCGCATCGATTCCGACGGCGGCACCTTCGGTGACGGCAGCCTGTCGCTCGTTACCGGCGCCGTCGACGGCAACACCACCTTCGACGCCGATATCGGCTATGTCGAACTCAACGATGCGCCGGTCCACACCTTGCCGGCCTCGCCGGTCTCCGGCAACGAAGACACCGACATTGCCATCACCGGCATCTCGATTGCCGACCCCGACGCCCTGACACCCGGTACCAGCGGGGCCCAGAACCTGACCACGACGTTGAGTGTGAACAACGGCACACTGAACGCATCCAACGCCGGCGGCGCCACTGTGTCAGGTAGTGGCACCAGCGAGTTGATCCTCACCGGCAGCGTCGACGAGATCAATGCCGCCCTCGCCACCCTCCAATATAAAGGCGGCGACAACTTCAACGGTGACGATACCCTGACCCTCGTCACCAGCGACAACGGCAACTTCGGCGATCACCCCGACAGCGGCAACGGCATCCCCGGCGAGCCCGCCGACGCCCTGACCGACCGCGATACACTGGCCATCGAGGTCATCGCGGTCAACGATGTTCCTCTGGCCGAGGACGACAGCGCCACCGCCGTGGAGGCCGGGGGGCGCTTCAATATCGGCGGCATCGACCCCAACGGCCTGGTCATCCGCAACGACGAAGACCCCGACACCGGTGACGCCGATCCCGACGTGCTGACGGTGGTCCGGGCGGGCCCCGACGACAGCTCACTGCAGGCGGTCAACAGCGACCCCGCCTCGCCCACCCGTATCGTCGGCACCTACGGCACCCTGGTGATCTCCTCGAGCGGCTCGGCGGTGTACCAGCTCGACAACGACAACGCCGCCGTCGAGGCGCTGAGGCTGAGCGGCAATACGCTAGACGAGACCTTCGTCTATGAAATCAGCGATCGCGCGGGTGCCACCTCCCAGGCCACCATCACCATCACCATCGAAGGCGCCAACGACGCCCCGGTGGGCGTCGACGACAGTGGCGTGGCCATCGAGGCGGGCGGTATCGGCAACGCCACTGCCGGCCAGGACGCCACCGGCAATGTGCTGACCAACGATACCGACGTCGACCTCAACGGCGAGACCAAGGCGGTCACCGGTATCCGCACTGGCGATGAGCTCCTCGGCAGTTTCGATGAGGTCACCGGCGCCACCGACGTGATCGGCAGCTACGGCACCCTGACCATCAATCCGGATGGCAGCTATAACTACGTCATCGATGACGACAACACAGCCGTCGAAGCCCTGGCGGTGGGCGATACCCTGAGCGAGACCTTCAGCTACCTGGTGACCGACGCCGAGGGACTCGATGACATCGCGGTGCTGACCATCACCATCGAAGGCGCCCAGGACAACCCCGTCGCCACCGACAACACCACCAGCGCCCAGGCGCCATCCACCGACGGTGCCACACCAGCGGTGGACGGCACCGGCAATCTGATCGCTGATGACGACGGCGATGGCGTCGATGCCGACGTGGATACCATCGACCAGGGTGCGCTCTCCATCGGCGCCATTCGCCCCGGCAGCGAGGCGGCCGGCGGCGCCATGACCAGCCTCGGTGGCGTCAGCGCCAGCGTCGATGGTCAGTACGGGCGGCTCACGGTAGACGCCGACGGCAGCTACCGCTACGTGGTCGACGGCGACAACGCCGCCGTACAGGCCCTGGCGGCAGGCGCCACCCTGAGCGAGACCTTCACCTACCGACTGATCGACACCGCCGGCAATGCGGACCTGGCCGAGCTGGTCGTCACCGTCACCGGCGCCAACGATCCGCCAAGTCCGGTGGCCGACCAGGCCATCGCGGTGGAGGCCGGGGGTACCGCCAACGCCACCCCAGGTGACGACCCCAGCGGTAACGTCCTGACCAACGACGACGACGTGGATGGACAGACACTGAGTGTCGATCAGGTCCGCTTCAACACCACCACGGTAAACGCCGGCCAGCCGCTGGCCGGACGCTACGGCACCCTGACCCTGAACGCCGACGGCAGCTTTTCCTACGTGGTCGATAACAGCAATCCGGCGGTGGAGGCCCTAAGAACCGCCAACGATACCCTCACCGAGGTCTTCGTCTACCGCAGCGTCGATCCCCTGGGTGCCACTACCACGGCGCGTCTGACCGTGACTATCGAGGGACGCGACGATGCCCCGGTGGCCGCCGACAACGTCGCCCTGGCGGTGGCCGACAGCGATCAGGGCACCGGCCGTGATCCCAGCGGCAATGTGCTCGACAACGACAGTGATATCGACGCCGGTGACCAACTGGCCGTTAGTGGCGCCCGCCCCGGCACCGAGGCCGCAGGCGGGGCCCTGTCCACCCCCAGCGCCGGCACGATAACCCTGACAGGCCAGTACGGCACCCTGACGCTTGCCACCGACGGCAGTTACAGCTACGCGGTCGACCAGACCAACGCCGAGATCCTCGGGCTTGGCCCGCTGGAGTTTCGCCGTGACGTCTTTACCTACGAGGCCCGTGATCTGGCGGGACTGGTGGACCTGGCCGAACTGACGGTGTTCGTGCGCGGCCAGAACCAGGCGCCGGTGCCCGGCGCCGACGATGGCCTGGCGGTGGAGGCCGGTGGCCGGGACAACGCCACGCCCGGGGCGGACGCCGTGGGTAACGTGCTCGACAACGACAGCGACGTCGATGGCGACATCAACCTCGGCGTCAACCTGCTCGGCCCCAACCTGACGGTGACCGGCGTTCGCACCGGCGATAACCCAAGTGCCGGCGGCACCGAAGGCACCCTCGGCAAGGCACTCAAGGGCCGCTACGGCAGCCTGGTGATGGAGGCCGACGGCAGCTACCGCTACCAGGTCGATGACGACAACCCGGAGGTCCAGGCGTTGCGTCAAAGCGGCCAGACCCTGGTCGACGTCTTCACCTATGCGCTGGAGGACCGCTGGGGCGGTCCCGCCAGTGCCAGCCTGACGATCATCATCGATGGGCGCAACGATACACCGACGGCCCGCGACGACAGCGGCGACGCCGTGGACATCGGCGGAGGCGCGAGCCGTCCCGACGCCACCGGCAATGTGCTGCCCAACGACACCGACGTCGACGCCGAGCGCTACGGCGAGACCCAGAGGGTCACCCTGGTGGCACAGGATGGCGTCAGCGCGGCGCCCGGCGAGCGCCTGGCGGGCCGCTACGGCACCCTGATCATCGAGGCGGACGGCAGCTACCGCTACTTTATCGACCGCACCAACAGCGAGGTACTGCGCGCCAGCGGCCTGGGTCCGCTGTTGCAGGAGGTCTTCGTCTACACCCTGAGCGACCAGGCCGGCGCCAGCGACACCGCCACCCTGACCCTGACCCTGGATATCGCCGCTCCCTATATTCCGATCAGGGATGGCGCCGGCCCCCACTTCCTGCGCCCGGACGATGGGCGCCAGTCGCGCGCCACCCTCGGCGATGTCGACCCGGTGGTCTATGTCACCCCGGAAGTCGAACGCAACAGCCGCGAGGTCTTCGACTACCTGCGCCTGTCCCACGGCGCCCAGCCCTGGCTGGTCCGGCCGCTGGAGATGCAGATCCCGTCGCTGGCCAACGGCCTGGGTGAGGTGCCAGGCCAGTACGTGCTACGCGGCGTAGCCTTGAGTCGCCTGTACGCCGAGCAGGATCAATTGCTGCTGCTGGGTCGCCACGGCCGCACCGACCTGACGGCGGATGGCCTGCTGGCCGATCCCTCCCTCTACGCTCCCACCCGTGAACAATTGCTGAACAACGCCACTGGTACCGATGGCGAACCGACGATTCCGACGCGAAGCTCGACGCCGAGCGACGCTCAACCTGGCTCGGCCGAGGCGCCGAACCGCAACGCGGCAGATGACGGCCGGCCTGAGCTGCCGCCGGGGGCCGAATGGATCGCCGATGGTGACCAGGGCGATCGCCTCGCGCCGGCAGCGCTGGCCCAGGACGACTGGCGCGGGCCAGACGAGACCTCCGGCGCCTCTCCCAGGGTCGCTGCAGGCTTTCGCGCACAACTGACGGCCATGGCCGGCTCCACCGCGCCGCTGCGAGGGGAGCAGGACCTGTGAGATTCGAACGACAAGGACACCGCATGCATCGACTACCGCTCACCACGCTGGCGGTCACCGCCGGCCTGACCCTGAGTGCCTGCTCCAGCCTCGAGCCCCAGCCCTTCGACGCCACCGAGATCCGTCAGCGGGCGATCAGCGACCAGGCCCAGATGTATCGACTGCAGGAGCCGCTCAATCAGCCGGTCACCTTCTACGAGGCCGCCGCCCGGGCACTCAAGTACAACCTCGACTATCGCCTGAAGCTGATGGAAAGCGCCCTGGCCTCGAACCTGCGTGACGTCTCGCGCCATGAACTGCTGCCACGCATCGTCGCCGAGGCCGGCTACAGCGATCGCAGCAACGACTCCGGCGGCACCTCCATCGGTATCGAGGACGGCGAGGAAAGCCTGCGTCCCTCCACCTCGGAGCAGCGCTACCGTTCCACCGCGGGCCTTGGCCTGTCCTGGAGCCTGCTCGACTTCGGCCTGGCCTACTACGAGAACCAGCAGAAGGCCGACCAGATGCTGATGGCCGAGGAACGTCGGCGCAAGGTCGCCCAGAACGTGCTGCGCGACGTACGCAACGCCTACTGGCGGGCGCTGGCCGCCGCCCGTGAGGCCCAGCGCCAGGGACTGCTGCCACGCCAGGAGGTACTGGCCTACCAGCGCGCGCTGCTCGACTCCACCACCCTGCTGACCGCGCGCCGCCAGGATCTGGAGCTGGCCAAGACCGAACTGGCCGCACTGATGTCGCTGCCCCCCGGTACCCGCCTGATCCTGGCCGACGAACCGGAACCGGATCTTCCCCCGGACGTCAGCGATATCGAGCGCCTGGAACAGCTGGCGCTGCAGCACCGCCCGGAGATCATGGAGGAGTGGTACCGCAAGCGGGTCAACCAGAACGACCTGGAAGCCGCCAAGCTCAGGCTGTGGCCCAACGTCACGGTCAGCGCGGGCATCGAGTACGACTCCAACGACTACCTGTACAACAACGACTGGACCGAGACCGGCGTCAACGTGTCCCTGAACCTGTTGAAGCTGTTGTCCTATCCCGATCTGAACGAAGCCCAGGACACCCAGGGTGATGCCGACGACCTGCGCCGTACCGCGCTGTCCATGGCGGTACTGACCCAGGTCCGGGTGGGCGCCCTGCGCTACCACCTGGCCCGCGAGGAGCTCGAGTACAGCGACGAGAGCCTCGAGGTGGACGAGGACCTGCTGGCCTACGCCAAGGCCGCGGCCTCCTCTTCCATCGGCTCGGAGCTCGAGGTGATTCGCGCCGAGAGCCGCTACCTGCTGTCCCAGTACCAGCGCGAGGCGGCCTACTCCCGCGCCCAGGCCGCCTGGGGCCGGTTGTTCAACTCGGTGGGCCTGGACGTGCTGCCCGAGACCGTCGCCCAGCACGATGTACAGACCCTGGCCGGCGAGATCGAGCGGATCATGACCACCCACGAGCGCCAGGGCATCATTGCGCCTCACCCGGGCCAGCCACCGGCGCCAGCCGGCGGGCCCACCCTGGAGCCGCGTCGCCCACAGCCGGGGACAGGCGCCGATGAAGGGGGCACCGATGCCGTCTAGTCGTCTTCGCCCGCGCTCGGTCGGGATGTTCCTCGGCCTCGCACTGCCCCTGCTCGGGCTGTCGGCGCTGGTATCGGCCCAGCAGTCGGCACCTCAATCGACCCAGCAGCCGACCCAGCATTCGGCACAGCAATCGACCCAGCAAAGCCGGAGCGAGCTGACCATGCGCGCCCTGCTGGCCCCCCAGCAGGAGGCGACCCTGTCGAGCCGCATGGAAGGCACCCTGGACGAGCTAGCCGTGTCGCTGGGTGCTACGGTGGCCGAGGGCGATGTGCTGGCCCGCTTCGACTGCCGAATCGAGCAGGCTCGGGTCAACGTGGCCAATACCGAACTCGGCGTGGCCCGGCTCAACAGCCAGGCCAAGGACCGCCTGCGCCGCCTGGACGCGGTGGGCGATCTCGAGGTGGCGCTGGCCCGGGCGGAGGTCGACAAGGCCCAGAGCGCCTTGAACCTTGCCGCCGTCCAGCGCGATCGCTGTACCTTGAAGGCGCCCTTCGCCGGGCGCATCGCAGCGGTTCACGTCAAGCCCTTTCAGACCATGGCCGCCGGTACGCCGATCGCCGATCTGGTCGGTGATGGTCCTCTCAAGGTCCGGCTCAATGCGCCCTCGGCGCACCTGTCCGAGCTCGGCGAAGGCCAGCCAGTCAGTCTTGACGTCAGCGAGACCGGCAAGCGCTACGCCGCCACGCTCAGCGCGGTGAGTGCCCGCATCGATGCGGTGGCCCAGACCGTCGAGCTCGAGGCACGCCTCGACCAGGCCCATGACGAGCTGATGCCGGGCATGACCGGGCGTGCCACCCTGGTGGCCGAAGCGCCCGCCACAGAGGACAGCGACGAAGGCACGCCATGAGCGCCAGCGAACACCCACGCCCGGCGTCGCTGGCGTCATTGAGCCTGGCCCTGCGAGATCGCGCGCTGGACGCCGACTCGCGCACCACCCTGGCCTTCTCCATCGCCAACGACCCCTATCCGCTGCTGCGCTTTCGTCAGGCACTGGTACTGGAGGGCCGTGCCCGGGGTGCGGTCAGGCTGCGCTGTGTCTCGGGGCTGGCCACGCCCACCGAGCGCACCCCCTTCGTCAACTGGGTGGAAAGGCTCGGCGCCTGGCTGCTCGATCAACACGATATCGATGGCCCCAGACTGCTGCTGCGCGATCAACTGGAACTCCCAGAGGACCTGGCCGAGGGCTGGGCCCAGTGGTGGCCAGAGGTGCTGTGGCTGGTGCCGCTGGGTCCCGGCGGCGTCGACGCCGACCGAAAGTCGACCACCGACCATGCCTGGGCGCTGTTTCTGCTCGAGCAGCCACCGCCCCAGGCGCTGCGCCAGCAGCTCGGTGGCCTGGCCGCCACCTGGCGCTACTGCTGGCAGGCCCTGGCGCCACGCCGACGCGCCTGGCAGCTACCGCGTCGTCGGCTCGGCTGGCTGTTGCTGGTCGCGGTGATCGCCGCGATGTTCCTGCCGGTACGCCAGTCGGCCCTGGCCCCGGCCGAGATCGTGTCGCTGGACAGCGCCGCCATCACCAGCCCGCTCGACGGTGTGGTAGCCGAGATGCTGGTAGAGCCCAACTCACGCGTCGAGGCCGGCACCCCCCTGTTTCGCCTGGACCGTAGCGAACTCGAAGGCCGCGCCGAGGTACTCAGGCGTCAGCTCGAGGTGGCCAGCGCCGAGCTCGACGCCGCCGGCAACCTGGCCTTCGACGACCGCTCGCGGCTCGCCGACATAAGCCGCCTGAGGCGCCAGCAGGCACAGCGCCAGGCCGAACTGGAGGCACTGGAGGCCAGGCTCGAACGCACCCTGGTGACCGCTCCGACGGCGGGGGTCGCGGTCTACAGCGATCCCGACGACTGGGAAGGACGCCCCGTCGCCACCGGCGAGCGCATCCTGCGCCTGGCCGACCCCGATCAGCCGGCGGTGGAGATCCAGCTGGCCGCCGCCGACGCCATCACCCTGGCCCCCGGGGCCGAGGTCAAGGTGTTCCTCAGCGCCCGGCCGCTGGAACCGATCGGCGCGCGACTCACCCAGACCAGCTACGAAGCCTCGACCGACGCAGATGGCGTCGCCGCCTATCGCCTGCTGGCGGAACTGGCGCCGACCGAAGCGAAAGACAGCACTGGACAGAGCCTCGACCAGGGGAACGATACCCAGACCGACTCGGCAGTAAACAAGGTACGCCTGGGGCTGCACGGCACCGCCAAGGTCTACGGCGAAGAGGTCAGTCTCGGCTACTACCTGCTGCGCCGGCCGCTGTCGGCCCTGCGCGCCTGGACGGGGTGGTAGCCATGGCCTCAGCGACACCCGCAAGCCATGGTCTGGGGGCTTCCCATAGCGCGGCTGGCTCACCCACGGAAGGCAACGCCAGCCCCTTTAGCGCGACGATGGCCCATCACACCGCCGGCGTCGATGAACGGGCGGATCGTCCGCCGCCACCGCTGCGCGAGGATCTGGTGCTGGTGGATGCGGGTCGTGATCGCCATGGCGAGCCCCAGTGGTCGATCCAGGACCCGGTGACCAATCGCTTCTACCGGATCGGCTGGCTCGAGTTCGAGTGTCTGGCGCGCTGGGGGGCGAGCCCCGCGCGGATTCGCGACGAGATCGCCGCCCAGACGCCGATGCAGCCGTCACTCGAGCAGGTGCTCAAACTGGTCGACTTTCTCGAGCACCACCGTCTGCTCAGAGCTGGACCCGACGCGACCGACCGGATGGCCCGTGAGGCCGACACGGGCGCCGCCTGGCGCAAGCTGTCCTGGTGGCTGCATCACTATCTGTTCTTTCGCCTGCCGCTGGTGCGCCCGCAGCGCTTTCTCGGCGCCGTGGTGCGCGCCCTGCCCTGGCTGTTCAGCCGTGGCATGGTCACGGCGGTGCTGTTGCTCGGACTGCTCGGGCTGGTGCTGGTGGTGCGCCGCTGGGACCACTTTACCCACGCGGTGATGGACGCCTTCTCGCTGTCAGGCATTCTCAGTTTCGCCTGTGCACTGGTGGTGGCCAAGGCCTGCCACGAGCTCGGCCATGCCCTGGTGGCGACCCGGCTGGGGGTAAAGGTGGCGCATATGGGCGTCGCCTTTATCGTGCTGTGGCCGATGCTCTACACCGACACCGGCGAGAGCTGGAAACTCAGGCGCAGCCGATCGCGGCTGGCGATCTCGTCGGCGGGCATGCTGGTGGAGCTTGGCCTGGCAGGCCTGGCGACCCTCGGCTGGGTGCTGACCGAGCCGGGCGCCGTCAACTCGGCACTGCTGTATCTGGCCACCACCAGCTGGGTGCTGAGCCTGGCGATCAACGCAAGTCCCTTCATGCGCTTCGACGGCTACTTCGTGCTGACCGATCTGCTCGACTTCCCCAACCTGCACGAGCGCGCCGGCGCCCAGGCCCGCGTGTGGCTGCGCCGGCGACTGCTGGGGCTCGACGAGGCCTGGCCGGAACCCTTCCCCCATCACCAGCGACGTTCGCTGGTGCTGTTCGCCTTCGCCACCTGGCTGTATCGGCTGGTGCTGTTCCTCGGCATCGCCCTGGCCGTCTATCATCTGTTCTTCAAGGCGCTGGGCATCGTCCTGTTCGCCGTTGAAATAGCCTGGTTCATCCTGATGCCCGTCACCCGAGAATTGCAGCACTGGTGGTCCCATCGCCGCGCCGTCCCCCGGCGCTTTCGCCTGGCCTGGCTATTGGCCCTCGGCCTACTGCTGTTGCTGGCCTGCCTGCCCCTGCAGACCCGCGTCAGCGGGCCTGGCGTGCTCCACGCCGAGCGCGAGCTGACCCTGTACTCGCCGTTTCCCGCACGCCTGGAGACCATCGCCGCCTCCGGGCGGGTCGAGCGGGAGGCGGCCCTGGTGCGGCTGAGCGAGCCGGATATCCGACGTCGCGAGCTGGCCCAGGACAGCGAGCTCGACCTGCTGGAGGCCGAACTGGCGGGGCTGCTCGACGCCGACGATGGGCGCCATCGCGACAGCGCTACCCTGGCGCTACACCGCGTCAGCGAAAGCGGACGCCAGGCCGCCCGGCGGGAGCAGCAGCGACTGGTCATCAACGCCCCCTTCGCCGGCGAATGGCAACGCTTCGATCGTCAACAGACGCCAGGGCAATGGATCGCCACCCGGGAGCCGTTGGGCGTGCTGGTGGACCCCTCGACCTGGGTCATCGATGCCTATGTGCCTCAGGACGAGGTCCACCGCCTGAGTGCTGGTGCTCGGGTGCGCTTTCTGGTGGAAGGCCACACCCGACCGCTGACTGGACACGTCACCGCCATCGGTGCCACCCGCGCCGAGCACCTGAGTCACCCCCTGCTGGCGGCACGCCACGGCGGTCCGTTGTCCACCTACGAGGACCAGGAAGAACGCGGCAAGTTGCGTCTTGAACGCGCGCTGATCGCAATCGAGGCCCGCCTGGACCGCCCCTGGGCAGGTGGCAGGCAGGCCGCTGGTCAACTGCACATCGACGCCGAGCGTCAGAGCCTGGTCGGCCAGTTCATTACCTGGCTCGCTTCGGTGGTAATCCGCGAGAGTGGCTTCTAGGGAGGCTCGCCCCTCTCTGGACTTGCCTGGCCGCGAGCCCACCAGCGCTGCCACTTGCCGAGTTGTCGCTGTGTCCCGTTGTCGCTGTGCCCCGTTGTCGCTGTGTCCCGTTGTCGCTGTGCCCCGTGATCGCTGTGCCCCGTGATCGCTGTGTCCCGTTGTCGCTATGCTCCGTTGTCACTATGGCGCATTGTCACTATGTTGCACATTCGCTAGCATCGTCACTGCATTCGCCAGGAGCACGTCAGTGGCCGTCCCATCTCGCAGCAACAGCAAACGCCCCAGCGTGGCCGACTACCTGGCCGAGGCCATCTTCGGCGGACGCTATCGCCCCGGCGACTTCGTGCCCAAGGAGGTCGATCTGGCCGAACAGTTTGCGCTGAACCGTTCGGCGGTCAGGAGCGACCTGCGCCAGCTGGTGGACGTGGGCATCATCGAACGCATTTCCGGCCACGGCTCCAAGGTGCGCGAGGTCGAGGCCTGGAACATCCTCGACCCGTCGGTCACCGACTGGATGACCCGCTACGCGGCCCCCAATCCCGAGATCCAGCGCGAGATCCTGAGCTTCCGCCTCGACGTCGAGCCCTACGTGGCGATGACCGCCGCCCGCCGCGCGACGGCCCGGGATCTGGTCGCCATCGAGGAGGCCTTCGAGGGCATGGAAAGCGCCATGAACGCCGCCGAGGGCGAGGCCAAGCGCTTGCACAGCGATCACGACATCGCCTTCCACGTGGCCATCTTCAAGGCCACCCGCAATATCGTCTGGTCCCAGCTCTCGCATATCCTGCGCCCCTCGATCTATCTCTTGATCGAGACCTCCAACGAAAGCGCCAGCGACCCCGAGGACAGCCTCGAGCGTCACCGCGAGCTGATGGAGGCGATCCGCACGCGGCGCCCCCAGGACGCCTTTCGCGCCGCCCAGGCGGTGCTCGCCGGTACCGCCGACGCCCTGGGCATCAAGCCCGGCGACTCGGTACTCGGCAGCGACCTGGAGTTGCCACCCACGGCCTGAGTCGACTCCCTGTCGGCGCTCCCCCTACCGAACAGACGGCAGCTACCGCGCGTTGTCGGTTGCCGAATACGAGAAGACCCCGGCGAGTGAATCTCGCCGGGGTCCTGACCATCAGGGTGACTGGCGCCTTGTTCGCAGGCCTACCGCGCCTGCTCGCCATGGCCAACATGCTCGCTGGCCGTCACGTCACGCTCGAGCGCATGCCTTATTCGTAGGCCATCTGCTCGAGCTCCCGTCCACGGGTCTCCTTGACCCACTTCATCACGAACACCACCGAGCAGGCCGCGAAGAAGGCGTAGACACCGTAGGCCCCGGCCAGGCCAATGCCGGCCAGCATGATCGGGAAGGTCATGGTGATGGCGAAGTTGGCCAGCCACTGGAACAGCCCCGAGACCGCCAGCCCCGAACCGCGCACCTGATTGGGGAACATCTCGCCGAGCATCACCCACATCACCGGTCCCCAGGACACATTGAAGAACAGCACGTAGGCGTTGGCCGCCAGCAGCGCCAGCACCCCCATGTCACCGGCCAGTGCCAGCTTTCCCTCGACCATGCTGGCGGTGGAGAAGGCGTAGGCCACCAGGCACAGGGTCAGCGCCATGCCCACTGAACCTGCCCACAAGAGCGGCTTGCGACCGATGCGATCGATCAGCGCGATGGCGATCAGACAGGCGCCGATGGACACCGCACCACTGATCACGTTGATCAGCAGGGCATCACCCTCGGAGAAGCCCACCGCCTGCCACAGCACCGCACCGTAGTAGAACACCACGTTGATCCCGACCAGTTGCTGGAACACCGCCAGCCCGATGCCGACCCAGACGATGCCATGCACCTTGCCGCTGGTGGCGTTGATCAGGTCCCTGAGGCTCGGCACATGATCGGCGTTCAGCGACGCCTTGATCTCGGCGACCTTGGCCTGCCCCGCCTGCTCGCCGAGCAGGGTGACGAGCACCCGTGTCGCCTTGTCGTCGCGTCCGCGACTGATCAGAAAGCGCGGGCTCTCCGGGATACCCAGCAGCGCCAGCAGAAAGATCGCCGCCGGCAGCATCTCGATCCAGAACATCCAGCGCCAGGCGTCGAAGCCGAACCACAGACTGGCGGTGGATGCGCCGGCGATCTTGGCCAGCACATAGTTGCTGACGAAGGCGATAAACAGCCCCGAGATGATCGCCACCTGCTGGATCGTGGCCAGTCGTCCGCGCCGCTCGGCGGGCGCCACCTCGCTGATGTAGGCCGGCGTCATCACGCTGGCCGCGCCCACCGCCATGCCACCAAGCACCCGGTAGATCACGAACTCCAGCGAGCCGGTCGCCACCCCGGAGCCCCAGGCGCTGACCAGAAAGAACACCGCCGACACGATCAGCAGCGCACG
>DJIP01000278.1 GCA_002433675.1 Halomonas halophila | reverse complement strand
CTCCCGAGGGGCGTCCACATCGAAGCACCAGTCATCATCCGGCCCTCGGGGAAAGTCCTCGCGCTCCCAGCGCCTGCCGCGCTCGAGCACCAGCACCTTGAGCCCAGCCTCGGCGAGCCGGCAGGCCGCCACGGCCCCACCGAACCCTGACCCCACCACGATGGCGTCGTAGTTCATGCCTCGGGCTCCCGGCGAATGACCCAGGGCGCATAGAGGTGCCACAGTTCACCAAAGAAGAAGCGACCGAAATCCGCCACCGTGCGCAGATCCCCTTGGCCCGTCGGCGTCAGGGTCTTGAGCATGGCCATCAACTCGGCCACGCCCAGGTGCAGGATGCCTGCCCCGAGTACATCGCCCGTGGCGCTCTCGCCCTCGTGCAGGGTGGTATAGAGGGTGGTGGTATCGCGCCATAGATCCGGCCCGGGATCGTCATTGACCCGCTTCACCCCATGCAGGAACAGTCGCCGCTCATCCAGTTCCAGAACCGCGTCGTAGACCATCTGACGCCCCGCCCCGGGGCCCTGGGAAAACAGCTGAAAGTCGCCCTCGAGAATCACCAGTCCGAGGCCCAGCGGGGCAAAATCGACGACACCACCCAGCCGGCCGTGGTGGCGGTCGTCGGCCAGGAAGGCGCCCATGTCATCGATCTGGACCTTGGCGTGCAGGGCCAGTTCGGTGCCTTCTGTATGCCCCAGCCGTTCACCGCGCTCGGGCGCCTGGCTTCCGAGCGAAAAATGGCCTCGCATGGTTTCCTCGAACAGCAATCCCGCCAGCATGGGGTTCGTCGTATTCACCGCCATCTCTCCAGGAAAGGACCTGCTCTTGCACCTGTTGTCTGGACCGCTCGCCCTTCGGCGGCCGGCACGTCAGCGCTCTTCAGCCCAGTGCTCTTCAGACCCGCTTTCGACATTGCGGCTATCGACCACATCCCGCGCTACCAGGGCACCAGTGCCAGGTCGTTATAGGCCACCACGTTGCCTTCCGGGCCCGTCACCTTGACGTCTTCGCCGTAGCGATCGATCACCTTGACCCGCAGACGGTGGTGAGTACGGTCCAGCTCCAGGCGGCAGAAGTTTTCCTCTTGATAGAAACCAAAGGCTCGGTAGTGCAGCGTCACGTCACCGTCAAACAGCGGAAAGCCATCCACCTGACCGGGCAGACGAGAATCGTGGACAAAGCCGTTGGGGTCCCCGTCGGCCCAGAAGAATGGCCAGTACAGCGCCGAGGAGGTGACGTCATACAGCCGTCGCGGCTCGCCACCGCCCCCTTCCACCACCATCTCGGCGATATTGGCGCAGTGCACGTCGCCGCTGAGGAAGATCACATTGTCGATGCCGGCCTCGACGATATGTTCGACCAGCGCCTTGCGGGTGGCCGGAAACCCCGACCAGCTATCGCTTTCGGCCCGCCGGGAGAGGTTGGTCCGCACCAGATCCGTCGGCGCCTGGGCGTCATGGCCATCCAGGGCCGGATCGAGCCTTTCATCCAAGGGGCTGGGCGCGAACACCGTGGAGGTAACGACAAACTTGGGCGTCGCGCCGCAGCGGGCCTGCTGGTCGCTCAGCCACGTGAGCAGCACGTCCAGCTGGGAAGGATGCTGGGGGTCGATGCTGGGCCGTCCCAGCAGATGGTTGTCCATCACCCGGTTCTCGCGACCGTAGGTACGATGGGTACGGGTGTCGCAGACGAAGAAGGGATAGCCGCCGCAGTCGAAGTGATAGTGCAGATGACGCCCGAAGCTGCGCGGGCAGTGTGACCACTGGTAGCTCATGTAGGCGCCAATGGCGACGTTGAACAGCTCGCGCTTGGCGGCGAGCCGGTCACGATGCCAGTTGTCCTCGATTTCGTGGTCATCGAGGATCATGTACACCGGTGCCTGGCGCAGGAAGTGTCGCATCTGCGGGGAGCCAAAGGCCTGGCGATAGCGGTCCTGAAACTCGGCGAAGGTCTCGGCGCGACCGATCGGCACGAAGCGACTGTACTGATCGGCGTAGATCTGGTCGCCCACCAGCAGGCTGAAGCGCGCCGCCGGCCGACTGCCTCGGCGCCGGAGGTGGCTGGCCATGGGGCCGAAGATGCGATCGGCTTCCTTGGTCTTCCACAGGGTACCGGGATAGCGACAGGATCCCAGCAGAAAGGCCAGTCGTGGCTCCACTGCGGCGGCGAAGGTGGTGAATTCGGCCTCGCAATGCTCGCCATCGAGGTCGGCGAGCAGCGACGCCATGCCGTTGACGTCGGGCAGCCTGGCAGCGATCTGAGCGTCACTCAGGCTTTCCACATCGGGCGTAGTGTCATCCAGGGTGAGGGTCGCGACACGCACCTTGTAGCGGGTATCGGGCGCCAACGGCACCACGCCATCGGGCTGGCCCAGCGGCGCCACGCCATCGATCGCTCCCAGCCCCTCTTCGGCCCCCAGTTCGAAAGTCCCGGTGCGGTCGAATTCCCGGTGCAGACGAAAATAGTAGGCGTGGGGGCGGGACGGATCACCGTCGATCAGGCGAGGCGAGCCATTGTCCTCGACCACCGCCAGCAGGCCCACGGTACGCAAGGACGCGGTCAGGTCGACGCCGTCATCACTGGGCGCGATACCGCGCACCCACAGTCGACAGCTACGTGCCGTGGTGTGCCCCACGATAGGCCCGATATCGGGCGCGCGAAGTCCCGACATGTGCCCTCCTCCGTCGCAGCGGCGCGTGCGAGGCAGACCGGTTGCCCGCCTGTCCCGTTAAGCGTAGTTCGACTTTGCTGAAGCGGCGACCTGGGCTCTGGTAACCTGTCACTTGCCAGCGCTGTCCTGCCAGTCGCTGATGCTCGCCGATTCTCTCCAAAGACAGCCCAGGAAGCCTCCATGACAGCGACGTCGGA
>DJIP01000206.1 GCA_002433675.1 Halomonas halophila | reverse complement strand
GGTGGTCAGCCCCGAGAACGACTCGAACACCGCGTCGGTGAACGACAGTGCGGTGCTGCCGGTGAGCATCAGCGGCAGCGAACCGAACAGCCCCAGCACCGTCCAGAACATGGCGGCGATCAAAAAGCCGTCGCGGGTGCGCAATTCCCGTCGGGCACGACGATTGGGCAGGAACATCAGCGCGCCGGTCATCACGGTGATGGCGATGGCGATCAGAAAGGCGTCCCAGGTGCCGTCGCCGAACAGCAGCGAGATGGCGATGGGCGGCACCATGGTCAGGCTGAACATCATCAGCAGCAGCCCGAGAATGCGCAGGATCATCCTCAGGCTCATGGCGTCTTGCCCCCTGGCTGACGGCAACAGGCGGGGGATATGTCGGGACGGGTCGTCGTCTCAAGCCCGGTCGGCATCGGACTCATGCGGCGGCTCTCCTTGGTATGGCGGCAGGGGCGGGGGGCGCGCCCATCAGAAAAAGGTCAATCCGACCTGGAACAGGCGTTCGACGTCACGGATCTTGCGCTTGTCGACCACGAACAGGATGACGTGGTCACCGCTCTCCACCACCACGTCGTCGTGGGCGATCAGCACTTCCTTGCCGCGCACCACCGCGCCGATGGTGGAGCCACCGGGCAGGTCGATGTCGCCGATGGCACGACCGACCACCCGGGAGGACTGGCTGTCGCCGTGGGCGATGGCCTCGATGGCCTCGGCGGCGCCGCGGCGCAGCGAGTGGACGTTGACGATGTCCCCGCGGCGCACATGGGTCAGCAGGCTGCCGATGGTGGCCTGCTGGGGCGAGATGGCGATGTCGATCTCGCCGCCCTGGACCAGATCCACGTAGGCGGCGTTGTTGATCAAGGTGAGCACCTTCTTGGCGCCCATGCGCTTGGCCAGCATCGACGACATGATGTTGACCTCGTCGTCGTTGGTCAGCGCGCAGAAGATGTCGCAGTCCTCGATGTTCTCCTCTTCCAGCAGGCGCTTGCTGGTCGCGCTGCCGTGCAGTACCACGGTGCGGTCGAGGCGTTCGGAAAGCTGGGTGCAGCGCTCGAGACTGTGCTCGATCATCTTGACCTGGTGGCTGTGCTCGAGGTGTTCGGCCAGGCGCTCGCCGATGTTGCCGCCGCCGGCGATCACCACCCGGCGGAAGTCGCGATCCAGTCGCCTCAGCTCGCTCATCACCGCGCGGATATCGCGCCGGGCGGCGATGAAGAAGACCTCGTCGTCGGCCTCGATCACGGTGTCGCCACGCGGAATGATCGGACGGTTGCGCCGGTAGATGGCGGCCACCCGGGTGTCGACGCTGGGCATATGACGGCGCAGGAAGCCGAGCTCCTGGCCGACCAGCGGACCGCCGTAGAAGGCCTTGACCGCCACCAGCTGGACCAGGCCACCGGCGAATTCCAGCACCTGCAGGGCGCCGGGGTGCTCGATCAACCGGCGAATATGGTCGGTGACCACCTGCTCGGGGCTGATCAGCACGTCGATGGGCACCGCCTCGTGGGCGAACAGTCCCTTGCGCGCCAGGTAGGCGGTGGCGCGCACTCGGGCAATCTTGGTCGGGGTACGAAACAGGGTATGGGCGACCTGACAGGCGATCATGTTGACCTCGTCGGAGTTGGTCACCGCGATCAGCATGTCGGCGTCTTCGCAGCCGGCCTGGCGTAGCACCATGGGGTAGGAGGCCGCCCCGGAGACGGTGCGGATGTCGAGCCGGGTATGCAGCTCGCGCAGACGCTCACCGTCGGTGTCCACCACCGTGATGTCGTTCTCCTCGCGGGCCAGGTGCTCCGCCAGGGTGCCGCCAACCTGGCCGGCGCCGAGAATGATGATCTTCATCGTCGTCGTGTCCGAAGAGGGGTTCAGAGCCTATGGTGCATCGCAGCATAGCGCCAGCATACCCGAGCTCTGAACAGTACAACAGGGCGGGAGAGTCCCGCCCTGTGCTGAAAGGAAACACCGCAGGACTTGTGCAATGCAAGTCCCGTGGGTCTCCGGGTCGAATCAGCCTCGCAGGTCAGTCGAGGGTGAAGCCGACCTTGACCGTGACCTGCCAGTGGGCCACCCGGCCATTCTCGATATGGCCGCGGGTATCGGTCACCTCGAACCAGCGCAGGTCATGCACGGTTTCCGAGGCCTTGGTGATGGCCCGCTGCACCGCATCTTCGATGCTGGTTTCCGAGGAACCGGTCAACTCGATCTGCTTGTAGACGTGTTGGCTCATACAGACTCCCTGTTGGAGAAGCATAGGTCACGGGCGGCCAGGCCGACGTCCTGGTCGGACTAGCGGCCCGCCTTCACCAGTCTGGCATAGAAGAAGCCGTCATGGCTGTCGACCTTCGGTAACAGTTGGCGTCCGGCCCCGGAAACCTGGCCCCAGGCGATGCCGTCGGGCATCTGCTCGCTGGCGTCCGGGGTGCGCGCGAGAAAGTCGCGAATCTGGTCGCGATTCTCTTCCGGCAGCACCGAGCAGGTGGCGTAGAGCAAGGTGCCGCCGGGCTTGAGCAGCGGCCACAGATTGTCGAGCAACGCGCGCTGCAGCTGGGCCAGCTGGGCGATGTCGCTGGGCCGACGCAGGCGCTTGATGTCGGGATGACGGCGGATGACGCCGCTACCGGAGCAGGGGGCGTCGAGCAGAATGGCGTCGAACGGGGTGCCATCCCACCAGTCACGCTCGGTGGCGTCGCCCTGGGCCAGGGTCGCCGACAGGCCCAGGCGAGTCAGGGTGTCTTCCACCCGCGCCAGGCGCGCGGCATCGGAGTCGATGGCGTGCAGGTCGACGTCGAACAGCTCGAGCAGGTGAGCGGTCTTGCCACCGGGCGCGCAGCAGGCGTCGAGCACCCGCGCCCCCGGCCGTGGCGCCACCACCGGGCCAAGCAGCACCGCGGCCAGCTGGGCGGCCTCGTCCTGGACGCTGACATGACCCTGGGCGAAGCCGGGCAGGGCCTCCACGTCGCGGGCGGTCTCCAGCACCAGCCCGTCCGGGGCGTGGGCGCACAGCCTGGCGGAGATGCCGGCGCCATCGAGGATATCCAGATACTGCTCGCGGTCGTTGTGGCGACGATTGACCCTCAGGGTCATCGGTCCCGGCTGGTTATTGGCCTCGCAGATCGCCTGCCAGTCATCGGGCCAGGCCTGGCGCAGCGACTTGAGCCACCAGCGCGGGTGCAGCAGCGCCACCGCCGGGTCACGGTCGACCTCGGCTTCCAGCGTCGACGACTCGCGCTGCAGTCGGCGCAGACAGCCGTTGAGCACCCGGGTGGCCCAGGCCTTGCCGAGCAGACGCGCGGCACCGGCGGTCTCGCCCACCGCCGCGTGGGCCGGGATGCGCAGGTACAGGAGTTGATAGGCGCCCAGCAACAGCAGCGCCTGGATGTCCGCGTCGCGACTCTTGAACGGTTTCTCGAGCAGCTGGGCGGCCAGTGCCTCGAGCCGTGGCAGGGTGCGGCAGACGCCGAAGCACATGGCCTTGAACAGGGCACGGTCGCGGGCCACCACCTGATGGTCGTCGAGCGTGGCCAGCGAGCCCTTGCCGGTGATCACCGGCACCAGCGCCTTGGCCGCGGCGGCGCGGACACAGTCGCCCATGTCGCGCCGTGCGTTGGCGTGACGGCGGCCATGGTGGGGCGGCTTGCGATCGCGTGGGGGTTGAGAATCGCTCATGCGGAGGTCTCCGGGAAAGGACGTCCCAGTAGCGTGCCCTGGGGAAAGCGTTCGGCCCTGGCGCGCAACAGCTCGGATACCGCCAGCGCCTTGCCGCCGGGCAGCTGGGCCCGGGTGATGCGAAGGCGCTCGCGGCCCTCGGCGCCACAGGCCACCAGCAGCTCGGTGTCGGCGCGGGTGATGGTGCCGGGGGCCTCGGGCTCGCCGTCGTCGGCCGGCTCGGCCAGATGGACACGCAGGCGCTCATCGCCCAGCGCGCACCAGGTCACCGGCCAGGGATTGAAGGCGCGCACCCGGGCGGCCAGGGTCGCGGCGGACTGAGCGAAGTCCAGCTCGGCCTCGGCCTTGCTGAGCTTGGAGGCGTAGGTGATGCCCTGCTCGGGCTGTGGCGTGGCGGCAAGTTCACCGTTGGCGAGTCGGTCGAGGGCCTCGACCATGGCCTTGCCACCGATGTCGGCCAGGCGATCGTGCAATTCGCCGCCGGTGGTGGTGGGCAGGATCTCGGTGCGCCGGATGATCAGCATGTCGCCGGTATCCAGGCCCTCGTCCATCTGCATAATGGTGACGCCGCTCTCGTCATCGCCGGCTTCGATTGCCCGCTGAATCGGCGCCGCACCGCGCCAGCGCGGCAGCAGCGAGGCGTGGACGTTGAGGCAGCCCAGGCGCGGTGCCTCGAGTACCGGCAATGGCAGGATCAGACCGTAGGCCACCACTACCATGACGTCGGCGTCCAGCGCCGCCAGGGCGCGCTGCTCGGCCTCGTCCTTGAGTCGCTCGGGCTGGTACACCGGCAGGCCGTGCTCCAGCGCCAGCGACTTGACCGGGCTTGGCGTCAGCTTGCGGCCGCGCCCGGCGGGGCGATCGGGTTGGGTATAGACGGCAATCACCTGGTGGTGACTGGCCAGCAGCGCCGAGAGACTCTCGGCGGCGAAGTCGGGCGTGCCAGCGAAGATCACGCGCAGCGATCGGGTCATGTTCAGGGCCTTGGCCGAAGAATGCGGGGACAATAGTAACGGAGACGGGCGAAACGACGAAGACCGACAACGTGATTCACGCTGTCGGTCTTCGTTGTAGGCGGTTGTGTGGCAGGGTCAACGGCTAGTTCTGGGCCAAGATGGCGGCGGTTTGAGAGCTGCGCAGCGGCTCAGGCGCCCTGCATCTGGCGATGACGCTTCTGCATCTTCTTCATCACCCGGTCACGCTTGAGCGGTGACAGGTAGTCGACGAACAGTACGCCCTCGAGGTGGTCGAGTTCATGCTGGATGCAGTGGGCCAGCAGTCCGTCGGCCTCGAGCTCGTAGGTCTCGCCGTCACGTCCCTGGGCCTTCAGTTTTACCCGCAGTGCGCGCGGTACCTCGGCGTAGTACTCGGGGATCGACAGGCAGCCTTCCTGCATCGGTTCCCGTTCGTCCCCCAGCGGCGTGACCTCGGGGTTGATCAGCACCAGCGGGGTAGACTGATCTTCGCTGACGTCGATCACGATGACTCGGCGATGCACGTCCACCTGGGTGGCGGCGAGGCCGATACCCGGTGCGGCGTACATGGTCTCCAGCATGTCATCGACCAGCTGGCGGACCTCGTCATCGACGTTTTCGACGGGCACTGCCTTGTTGCGCAGCCGCTCGTCGGGAAACTCGAGAATGGGGAGTCTGGCCATGCTGTGGTACCACCGTTATTCGTTCGGTTCGTGTTGCTCATTCTAGGACGACGCCGGGGGTGACCATAGTCGTTGGCGCCAATGAGCGTGATAGGTCGCTACTATAACATGCCAGAATCGCCGTCGCGCACCGCCTGAAGCCGAGACGGCGAAGACCGCCAAGGCGTGCCCCGCCTGCCTGCCTATACTGCCGGCACTCGGCCAGGGAGGGCTCGGTATGGAACTTGGCTTCGCACGCTGGATGGTATTGAGAGAGCTGCCCCAGGTGGGCCCGCGACGGCTGGCTCAGCTTTGCCAGTTGAACCCCGATTGGCCTGGCGGCTGGCTGGCCCGGCTGCCGCCCGGGGCGGCGGCGGAACTACGCTTGTGGCTGGATCACCCCAGGCGCAGCCCGCTGACGGCGTTGATCGAGCAGGCCGAGGCCTGGCTGGCTGAGGGCCCCCAAGATACCCGCCCCAGCCAGGCTAGCCCAGGTACCAAAGGCATCGGTGAAGAGCGTACCAACGGATGCAACCTTGATACGCGGCCTGGTTCACGTCATCTACTGCATCCCGATCATCCACGCTGGCCGGCCCTGCTCGACCAGATTCCGGACCCGCCGGTGCTGTTGTGGGCGCTTGGCGATCTCGACGCCCTGCTACCGCCGAGGCTTGCCCTGGTGGGCTCGCGGCGTCCCACCCGCGAGGGGCTGGTCAATGCGCGTAGTTTTGCGGTGGCGCTGGCGGAGGCCGGCTGGTGTCTGGTCAGCGGCATGGCGCTCGGCATCGACGGTGCCGCCCAGGCGGCGGCGCTGGATCTCGGGGGGCGCAGCATCGCGGTGCTGGCAGGCGGCGTCGACGTGGTCTATCCCGGCCAGCACGGCGCCCTGTATCGACGCCTGCGCGACGACGGTGGCCTGCTGCTGGCGGAGTCTCCTCCCGGCACGCGGCCACGCTCGGGGGATTTTCCCCGGCGCAACCGCATCGTCACCGGGCTGTCCTGCGGTGTGCTGGTGGTGGAGGCCGCCGAGCACAGCGGTTCGCTGGTCAGTGCTCGCCTGGCCGGCGAGCAGGGGCGGGAGGTACTGGCGCTACCCGGCTCCATCCACTCGCCCCAGGCCCGGGGCTGCCTGCGGTTGATCCGTGAGGGCGCCGCTCTGGTCAGACACCCCGACGACCTGTTCGAGGAACTGGCGTGCTGGGGGCCGCGACGCGCTACCCCGCACAGCGCTATAGAGAACACGGCAGACAGTTCTGAAGAGCCTGCTGCCGAAAGTTCTGCCGAGAGTGGCGTCGAGAGTGCTACCGAGAACTCCGCAGCAAGGCCCGCGTCCGTGCCCGGTCGCCAGCTGCTCGACCTGCTGAGCGCCACTCCGTTGGGGGTGGACGATCTGATGGGGCTGGCGGGCTGCGATGTGGCCGCCTGCCAGCGCGAACTGACGCTGCTCGAGATCGCAGGACAGGCCGGGCTGGTGGCCGGCGGCTGGGTGCGTCTGGATGGTGGCAGGGGCTAGCCGATCGATGACGAGGCCCGGCCGCAGGGTGTGCCAATGACCATTGGGGACCGGGCGGATCGCCTACGCCGGCGGCGACAGTGGCGTGCGACGCAAGTCCCGACGCCGTGCTAGCATGGCCAAACGATACTCCTACCCTGATCTTTCGATTCGGTACCGATTCAGATAACGACCCCATGAGTGATTCCGATTCCTCCCTCGTGCCCGTCGTCGACGTCCTGCGTCGTGGCGGCGTCATTGCCTATCCCACCGAGGCCGTTTGGGGCCTGGGCTGCGATCCCGACAACGAAGAGGCGCTGACGCGGCTGTTGCGCCTGAAACGCCGTGACCCGGCCAAGGGGGTGATCCTGATCGCCGCCACCATCGAACAGTTTGCTCCCTGGCTCGAGGGCTTGCCCGCCGACCTTCACGCGCCTCTGGTGGCAAGCTGGCCGGGCCCCAACACCTGGCTGGTGCCGGACAATGGCCGCACCCCGTCGCTGGTACGAGGCTGCCACGACAAGGTGGCGCTGAGGGTCAGCGATCATCCCGGCGTACAGGCACTGTGTCGTGCCTTCGGCGGGCCACTGGTGTCCACCTCGGCCAATCGGGCAGGGGAAGCGCCGGCCATGAGCGAAGCGGACATTCGGCGAATCTTCGGCGACGAGTTGGACGCAGTGGTGCCGGGGGCGCTGGGCGGCAATCCTCGCCCGAGCACCATCCGTGACCTGCTAAGCCGCGAGACCCTACGCCACTGAATGGTTCTCGGCCCGGCCCTGGGCGCACCTTTTTACGCATCGCTTTTACTCATCGCTTTTTACTCATCGCTTTTTTTTAACAACAGGAGCAGACGTGTCCGAGCCCAATCTCGAAGAGGTCAAGCGCTACCTGCTGGAATTGCAGGATCGCCTGTGCGAGGCCCTGGCCGAGGCCGACGGCGAAGGCCGCTTCCGTGAAGACGACTGGGTGCGTGAGGAAGGCGGCGGCGGCCGTTCCCGGGTCATCGAGGAAGGCGCGCTGTTCGAAAAGGGCGGGGTCAATTTCTCCCACGTTCACGGCGCGACCCTGCCCCCGGCGGCTACCGCAGCACGTCCGGAACTCGCCGGGCGTGGCTTTCAGGCGGTGGGGGTGTCCTGGGTGCTGCATCCGCGTAATCCCCACGTACCCACCAGCCACGGCAATGTGCGCTTCTTCATCGCCAGTGCCGAGGGCGAAGCGCCGGTATGGTGGTTCGGCGGCGGCTTCGATCTGACGCCCTACTACCCCCAGCTTGAAGACGCCTGTCACTGGCACCGGGTGGCGCATGACCTGTGCCAGCCGTTCGGTGACGACGTCTACGACCGTTACAAGCGCTGGTGCGACGACTACTTTTTCCTCAAGCACCGAGGCGAGACCCGTGGTGTCGGCGGGCTGTTCTTCGATGACCTCAACGAGGGCGGCTTCGACCGCTGCTTCGCGTTTCAGCGCGCGGTAGGGGATGGCTTCCTGGACGCTTATCTGCCCATCGTGGAACGTCGTCGCGATACCCCCTGGGGCGAGCGCGAACGTGAATTCCAGCTGTATCGGCGAGGTCGCTACGTGGAATTCAACCTGGTCTGGGACCGGGGCACCCTGTTTGGCCTGCAGAGCGGCGGTCGCACCGAGTCCATCCTGATGTCGATGCCGCCGCTGGCGCGCTGGCAGTACGACTACCGGCCGCAACCCGGCTCTCCCGAGGCGGCGCTGGATGCCTATCTGGTGCCCCGGGACTGGCTTGGCGAAGAGGCCCAGAGCCGGACCTGACGCCAGTACCCCGGCACCACTCACCGTCACAAATGAGGTAAACCGAACGATGACCGATCGCTACTGTGTTTTCGGCAATCCGGTGGGGCATTCAAAATCTCCGGCCATTCACTCGGCCTTCGCCGAGCAGACCGGTGAAGCTATCCGCTACACCGCTATCGAGGCACCGCTGGAGGACTTTGGCGGAGCCTGGCGCGCCTTCGTCGCCGAGGGCGGGCGCGGCGCTAATGTGACGGTGCCGTTCAAGGAAGACGCCTACCGACTATGCGACAGCCTGAGCGAGCAGGCGCAGCGGGCCGGGGCGGTCAACACCCTGACGCGCAAGGCCGATGGCAGCGTCGAGGGTCACAATACCGATGGTATTGGCCTGGTGGCTGACCTGGAGCGCCAGCAGGTAAGGCTCGAGGGTGCTCGTATCCTGGTGCTGGGCGCCGGGGGAGCGGTGCGCGGCGCGCTGGAGACGCTGCTGTCGCGGCGTCCCGCCTCGCTGCGGCTGGCCAACCGCACCGCCGCCAAGGCCGAGGGGCTGGCGCGGGATTTCGCCGACCTGGGCCCCATCCAGGGCGGCGGCTATGACGCCGTCGGCGAGGGTTATGACCTGGTCATCAACGGCACCAGCGCAAGCCTTGCCGGTGACCTGCCGCCGCTGCCGGAGGATCTCTTCAACGAGGGGGCTGTCGCCTACGACATGATGTACGGTGCCGAGCCGACGGTGTTTCTGGCCTGGGCCGCCGAGCGCGGGGCGAGTACCAGCGATGGTCTCGGCATGCTGGTGGAACAGGCGGCGGCGGCCTTCGAGCGCTGGCGTGGCGTCACGCCGGACACCGGGCCAGTTCATCACAAGTTGCGGGCCGAGCTCGACGCAGGCTGAGGTCGCTTCCACCGTAACGCCGGCAGCAACGACAACGGCGCCCCTGGCTCACTGCCATGGGGCGCCGTTGTCGTTGGGCGTCAATGTCGCTGGGAGTCGTCGGTCAGGAGCCGTCAGCCAGCCATCGTCAGCCAGCCGCCGCGCGCCGCGTTTCAGCCGCGTCGGCGGTAGAGCCCCAGCATGCACAGCCCAAGCCCGACCACCGACACCAGCAGGCCCCCATTGACCAGCCAAGGGCTGCGTACGATCCAGGGAACGAAGGGCGAAGGGGTGTCGCCGCAGTGCCCGGCCAGGTAGTTCCAGTGGCCCTGATCGACCAGTTCACACTGGCGGATATCACCGAGTTCCACAAAGAACAGGGTCAACAACACCACAATGGGCACGACAAGCAGGATCAGGCCGAGCCTGGTGGAGGTGAGTTTCATGGCACCAACTGAGAGTGAAAGTGACGGGTGCCGAGGCCTCGAAGAATAGCGGCCTCGGCGTTAGATGACCCCTTGCCAGCAGCCTGGGGACAGGCTGCAGGGCAGGGTCTGATCTGGTTCAGGGGGCCTGGCAGCTGGGCGTCAGGCCACGGGCCTGGGCTGTTCTGGTTCAGGGCGCCTTGCAGCTGGGCGTCAGGCCGCGGGCCTGGGCTTGCTCGTAGCGGGCCATGGCGTCGTTCATGCCCGCCTCGAGCCCGGCGATACGGTTGCCGTGTGCCGGGTGGGTGGACATCCACTCCGGCGGCTGGCCGCCGCCGGCGGCGCTCATGTTCTGCCACAGCTGGACGCTGGCACGGGGATCGAAGCCGGCGTCGGCCATCAGCTGCAGGCCGATAGTGTCGGCCTCGCTTTCGTGACTGCGCGAGAACGGCAGCAGGATACCGTACTGGGCGCCCATGCCCATGGCCGCCATCAACTGGTCGCTGCCGGTGACACCCTGGGAGCCGAGGGCGGTACCGACCACCGACATGCCAAGCTGGGTCGCGCTTTCGGTGGAGGCGCGCTCGTTGGCGTGGTGGGCCAGCACGTGGCCGATCTCGTGGCCGATGACGGTGGCCAGCTGGTCCTGGTTGGTGGCGACGTCGAGCAGGCCGGTGTTGACCCCCACGTAGCCGCCCGGCAGGGCAAAGGCGTTGGCGTCCTCGGACTCGAACACCTTGACCTGCCAGTTCTGGTTGCGCTGGTCTTCCGGCAGCGCCTGGACCACGTTGCGGGTCACGCACTGCACGTACTCGAGCTGGCGCCCGTCCACGGTGGGCAGCTCCTGCTGGTACTGGTCGAAGGCCTGGGCCCCCATCTGGCTGAGCTGCTGCTCGTCCAGCAACAGCATCTGGGAACGACCGGTAGGCGAGGTGGAACAGGCAGCAACGGTAACCATCAGGGCGCAGGCGCCCACGGCCTTCATCCAGCGCATGGGGGGTCTCCTTGTCATGATCCGCCGGGGTCGAGCCCGAGCGTGTAGAATCGGTGCCAGTCAGTCCCCGCGCTGCAAGGGCCGGGGGGCGCTGTATAAATACTGCGAGCGATGATAGGCAGGTTGCCGCCGGAGTCCTCTCTATGAAAGATCGAAGGCCGGAGTTGACTGGCCGTCAATGAGGACCCCGAGCACCGCCGGCGGCCTGGATATCGAGCGCAGCAATTTATACAGTGTTGCCCAAGATACCCGGACTGCTGGAAGGGTCAACAGCAAAGGTAGTGCACGGCCGGTCGCTATCCAGCGACAGACCCTGACCGGCGGCCATCATTCGTTACAAGGACACCTGCCCCGATGGACACTCAACTCGCCCAGCGCCTGCTGGCCCTTCTCGATCGCGTCGAACCCTGGCTGCCCGAGCCCCGCCCTGTGGTGGACTGGAGTCGCGACGTCGCAGCGCTGTGGCAGCGCCATGCCCTCGGCGGGCAACTGGTGCCGGTGCCGCCTCGGGATGCCCTGAGCCTGGACGACCTGGTTGGGGTGGAGCGCCAGAAGCGTGAGCTGCTGGCCAACACCCGGGCCTTTCTGCGTGGCCTGCCGGCCAATCACGCGCTGTTGTGGGGCTCTCGAGGCAGCGGCAAGTCATCGATGGTGCGCGCGCTGCTCAATACCCTGGCCGACGAAGGCCTGCGGCTGATTCAGGTTGACCGCCACGACCTGGCCGGACTGCCGCTGCTGGTGGAGCAGCTGCGTCATGAACCGGCGCGTTTCGTGGTGTACTGCGATGATCTGTCGTTCGAAGGCTCCGACGACGCCTACAAGGCGCTCAAGAGTGTTCTCGACGGCACCCTGACCGGCCCTCCCGAGAACGTGCTGATCTACGCCACCTCCAACCGGCGCCACCTGATGCCGGAGCATATGAGCGACAACCAGCAGAGCCACCTGACCCCGGACGGCGAGGAGCTGCATCACGGCGATGCGGTGGAGGAGAAGATCTCACTGTCCGACCGCTTCGGGCTGTGGCTGGCGTTTCATCCGTTCAACCGAGAGACCTATCTGGATACCTGTCGCCACTGGGTCGAGCGCCTGGGCCAGCCGCAGGACTGGGATGAAGAGGCGCCGGTGGCGGCCACCCGCTTCGCCACCATGAGAGGCGGGCGCAGTGGCCGCTGTGCCTACCAGTTTGCGCTGGACTGGGTTGGGGCTCGTCGTCTGGCCGAGCAAGCCTGAGGCGCTGCCGCAGGCTTGCTGGCCAGGCTCAGCAGCGAGCGGGACATGGTCTCGACAGCCGCCAGCATGCGTGCACGAAAACGCCCGGTTCCTCTGGCGAGGGACCGGGCGTTGTCGTTCAACACCAGGGGCGAAAGAGCGGCGAGTGACGCCGGTAACGCTTAGCGGCGGCTCTTGCGCGCCTCCTTGGTGCGCCCCAGTTCGCGCTTCTTGGCCTTTTCCTTGTCGGAGGCTTCGGCCAGGCGGTCGTAGGGGTTCTTGCCGGAGCGGAACTCGAAGCGCATCGGCGTGCCACGGACCTTGAGCACCTTGCGGAAGGTGTTGGTCAGGTAGCGCTTGTAGGCTTCGGGCAGCTTGTCGGTCTGGTTGCCGTGGACCACGATGATCGGCGGGGTGCTGCCGCCCTGGTGGGCCATGCGCAGCTTGATCCGGCGGCCGTGGACCATCGGCGGCTGGTGCTGCTCGACGGCGTCCTGCAGCAGCGTGGTCAGACGGTTGGTCGACCAGTGGCTGTTGGCGGAGGCGAAGGCGCGCTCCAGCGACGGGTACAGATCGCCCACCGCGGTACCGTGCAAGGCCGAGATGAAGTGCAGCTCGGCGTAATCTGCAAAGCCCAGACGGCGTTTGATCTCGGCGCGCATCTTGTCCTTGGCTTCGCTTTCCAGGCCGTCCCACTTGTTGACCGCCAGTACCAGCGCGCGGCCCGAGGTCAGCACGTAGTCGAGCAGGTGCAGGTCCTGTTCCACCAGACCGGTGCGGGCGTCGAGCACCATGATCGCGACGTGGCACTCCTTGATCGCGTCCAGGGTCTTGATGATCGAGAACTTCTCGGCCACCTCGGTGACGTTCTTGCGCCGCCGCACGCCGGCGGTATCGACCAGCACGTAGGGCTTGCCGCGCCGCTCGAAGGGAATCTCGATGGCGTCGCGGGTGGTGCCGGCCTCGTCGAATACCACCACCCGGTCCTCG
>DJIP01000390.1 GCA_002433675.1 Halomonas halophila | reverse complement strand
CTTTCCTCTTCGGTGTTGAGATTGGCGAAGGCCGCAGCGCAGTCACTGACGTCGACCCGATCCCAGCGGTGACGATCGTACCAGCGGTCGATCTTGCGTTCGCCCTGCTCCAGCACCGCCGCCAGATCCTCATGCAGGTGACGCGCCAGTAGCGCCACCACAGGATGCAACCGTTCGCCATCATGGGCGACGACGATATCCAGCCCTTCTCGCCACCCCGCCACCAGACGGGGGACCAGATCGGCGGGCAGTGCCGGGCTGTCACAGGGCACCACCACCACCCAGGGCGTGGAGGACGCGATCAAGCCGCTATAGATGCCCATCAAGGGACCGTGGTAGCCCGCCTGGTGGTCTTCGACCACTCGATCGGCAAGCACCGCATACTCGTCCAGGTGGCGATTGGCATTGATCATCACGCTAGCCACATGGGGCCTCAGACAGGCAACGGCGTGCGCCGCCAGCGGCTTGCCGTCAAACGGCACCAGCCCCTTGTCGACTCCCCCCATGCGTCGCCCCTGGCCTCCCGCCAGTACCACGCCGCTTATCTCCTTCGCGTCCAGCCTCGCCACCATTGCACCTCTTTTTTTGGTCGTCGACAGCATCCTCCATGATGCCTTAGCCACCCGCAGGCTGCCATGAGCGTATCGGGGTAGACAGTGCGCGTCGGGGATGTCGGACAGAGACGTTAGCGGGTATCATGTGTCCATCATTATGCACAACATCGGCTTTGCCGAGACGGGAAACAGGATGGAAGACATTTTCGACGTCGGCGCCAGATTGCGCCAACTGCGACAGGAAAAGCAGCTTTCTCAACGTGAACTGGCGAAAAGAGCCGGCGTTACCAACAGCACCATTTCGCTGATTGAACTCAACAACGTGAGTCCATCGGTCAGCTCGCTTAAGAAGATTCTTGACGCGCTACCGGTATCAATCAGCGCCTTCTTCGCGGGTGACGAACCTAATCACCCCAGCCCCTTCTATCGCGCCGCCGAGCTTACCGAGATCGGTGATGGCCACCTGTCCTGGCGGCTTGTCGCAGCCAGGCGCCCGGACCGACGCATGTCGGTGCTCCACGAGCGCTACCCACCCGGTGCCGATACCGGTGAAGAGATGCTTGAACACGACGGCGAGGAAGGCGGCGTCATCATCGCCGGCGAGATCGAGATCACCGTCAACGGCGAGACAGGTCTGCTCGGCCCCGGCGACGCCTACTACTTCGACTCACGCCTGCCCCATCGGTTTCGCAACCTGGGCGATCAGGAATGCGTGATAGTCAGTGCGAATACTCCGCCCACCTTTTCCGATGGCGGCGAGCAGCTGCACCATTGATGAAAGACTACGACAGGGCATGATTGTCAGTGCCCTATCGCCAACACCTGCCCCCCCACCTTTTCCGACGGTGGGGAGCAGCTGCATCACTGATGCTCAGGGCATGATTGTCAGTGCTCTGTCGCCAACACCTGTCCCCCACCTTTTTCGATGGCGGCGAACAGCTGCACCATTGTTAGAGGCCTTAGACAGGGCATGATTGTCAGTGCCCTGTCGATAACACCTGTCCCCCCACCTTTTCCGATGGCGGAGAGCAGTTGCACCATTGATTCCCCCCACCTTTTCCGATGGCGGCGAGCAGTTGCACCATTGATTTCCCCCACCTTTTCCGACGGTGGAGAGCAGCTGCACCATTGATGAAAGACGACGACAGGGCATGATCGTCATGCGTCCTGTCGCCAACAGCTGATGGCCCGGCTGTCACGCCGGGCCATCGTCATGGCGGGGTTCATTCGTCCTCGCTGGCCCGGGGCAACACCAGGTTGAGGGCGATACCGATCAAGGCGGCGAGGCTGACCCCCTGCAAGGCGAATTGGCCATCGCCGAACTGCATCCCACCGATACCGAACACCAGGATCAACGAGACCACCACCAGGTTACGGGGGGCGGTCAGGGGCTTGCCGGCGCGCACCAGGGTATTCATGCCGACTACCGCGATGGAGCCGAACAGCAGGGTCATGATCCCGCCCATCACCGGAGTAGGAATGGTCTGCAATACCGCCCCCAGCTTGGCAACGAAGGCCAGGGTGATGGCCACCAGTGCGGCGGACACCATGAACATCGGATTGAAGGCGCGGGTCAGGGTGACCGCCCCGGTGACCTCCGAGTAGGTGGTGTTGGGCGGCCCGCCGAACAACGCCGCCGAGATGGTGGCCAGGCCATCGCCCAACAGGGTGCGGTGAAGGCCCGGTTTCTCCAGATAGTTGCGTCGGGTCACCGAGCCGATCGCCACCATGTCACCGATATGCTCCACCGCCGGCGCGATGGCGACGGGGATCATGAACAGCACCGCCGCCCAGTGAAAGCTCGGCGCGGTGAAGGACGGCAGCGCCAGCCAGGCCGCCTCCCGGACCGGGCTGAAATCGACCACCCCCATCAGCAGGGCCATCAGGTAACCGGTCACGATACCCCCCATGATCGGCACCAGGCGCAACAGGCCGCGACCGAAGACCGCCAGGATCAGTGTCACCAGCAGGCTCGACATGGACAGCACCATGGCCTGGGTGTAACCGATGGTCTCACTGTTCTCGCCGGTGGCCATGCTCACCGCCACCGGTGCCAGGGCAAGGCCGATGACCATGATCACCGGTCCTACCACCACCGGCGGCAATAGCCGATGCAGCCACCCCGTGCCCTTCAGCCGAACCGCCTGGGAGATCGCCACGTAGACGAAACCGGCAGCGATCAGCCCGCCCAAGGTGGCAGAAACGCCAAAGTGGGCGATGGAGCCCTGAATAGGGGCGATAAAGGCAAAGGACGACGCCAGAAACACGGGAACCGTCAGACGCGTGGTCAGATGGAACACCAGGGTGCCGATACCGGCGGTGAACATGGCGACGTTGGGATCGAGGCCGGTCAGCAACGGCACCAGCACCAGGGCGCCAAAGGCCACGAACAGCATCTGGGCACCGACCAGCGCCAGCCGAGGCAAGGAATCCGCCGATGGGGCGACGGGCGAGGAAGAGGACGAGGGGTCTGACATGGAGGGCTCCGCGGTGGACAAACGCCGGCTATGGTACCAACGCACGCGCAACGTTTCGGCAAAATTTTGCGCGTCTTTCGACGCCGCCGCCAACGCTTGGCGGACACTCGCCTTACTCGACTCGTGCTCTATCCGACCCGCATTGTCTTGCCTGCACTGTCTTGCCTACGCTGTCTTGCCCGCACTGTCCTGCACACGCTGTCTTGCCCAGCCCACAACGGGCCGGGCCCCCACTGTTTCCAGCGAGGGCCCGGCGTCCTGCACATCAGGAGCTATGCACGAAGGTGGAAATGCAAGGCGCAGCCACCGGCGCATCAGCCCCCCGGCTTACTCGCGGGTACCGGCCGACATCCACTCCTCCATCATCTGCTCGTAGGGCACCGTGGTGCCCTGGGGCATCTCGTTATCCAGCTTGGCCTTGGGCGCGCCGGGCTGGCTCAACCATTCTTCGGGGTCCTTGGGTTCATTGAGCACCGGTGCGTAGGTGGCAAACACCTTGGCCCGCGCCAGACGCGCCATGATGTTGTCGAGGTCACCGGCCAGATTATCCAGCGCCTCCTGGGCCGAGATGTCGCCATTGACCGCGGGAGCCAGATTCTGCCACCACAGCGGCGCCATGCGCGGATAGTCAGGCACGTTGGTGCCGGTAGGCGTCCAGTTGGACTCGTTGGGACTGCGGTAGAATTCCACCAGGCCGCCCAGCTTCGGCGCCATCTCGGTCATCTGGTCGGAGAAGATGTCGGAGCGACGAATCGGCGTCAGCCCCGCCATCAGCTTCTCCAACGAGACGGTCTTGGAGACGGTGAACTGGGCAAACAACCAGGCCGCGCTGCGCCGATCCTCCGGCGTCGAATCGAAGAAGGTCCAGGCGCCCACGTCCTGATAGCCGACCTTCATCCCCTCTTCCCAGTACGGGCCAGTGGGAGACGGCGCCATGCGCCACTTGGGATTGCCCTCATCGTCGGTCACCGCTACCTCAGGACTGACCATGTCGGCGGTAAAGGCGGTGTACCAGAACATCTGCTGGGCCACGTTGCCCTGGGCCGGCACCGGCCCGGCCTCGCCGAAGGTCATGCCCTGGGCTTCGGGCGGTGCGTAGTCTCGAAGCCACTCCACCATCTTGGTCACGGCGAACACCGAGGCCGGTGAATTGGTGGCGCCACCACGGCTGACGCTGGCCCCCACCGGATGGCTCTCTTCATCGACACGAATACCCCAGTCGTCTACCGGATTGCCGAACGGCACCCCGGGGCTGCCCATGCCGGCCATGGACAGCCAGGAGTCATGGAAGCGCCACCCCAGCGACGGATCGCGACGGCCGTAGTCCATGTGTCCGTAGACCTTCTGACCGTCGATCTCGCCGACGTGCTCGCTGAAGAACTCGGCGATGTCCTG
>DJIP01000224.1 GCA_002433675.1 Halomonas halophila | reverse complement strand
AGGCCGTTGAGGCGCTGATAGCCCAGTTGGGGCCTGGGCTCTCCGGGAAACAGATGCTGGCGGGTGAGCTTGTCCATGGCCGGGGTGATGGCGTCATGGGTGGCGAACCAGAAGTCGGGCTCGGCGCGGTAGCGCTCAAGGCTCGCCAGCACCGGACCATCGTCGGCAACCTCGCCGTCGGGGCACTCTTGTGTGATCGAGGTCAACGGCGTGGTCAGCCAGCGACGGATGCCGTCGGTCAGCGCCTGGCTGTGTTCTTCCCAGCCCCGGCGGCGGCAGCGTTGGGCCAGACGGGCGAGCAGGCCTGTATCGTCAAGCGCGCTGTCAAAGCCGTGCTCGGCCAGCGCCTCGAGTACGCCGTGCAGGAAGGTGCCAGGGCCAGGGCCCCGCGGGAAGGCGTGCAGGGTGCCGGGCTGGGGGGCGCCGGCTTCTCGTGCCGCGGGCACCAGGCGGGCGTCCAGATGCTCTTCCTCGAGCACTTCGGCCTCGGGTGTCTCGGGGGCGGTGGCTCCCTTCTGGGCAAGCGATGAGTAACTCGCGATCCACCAGGGGGCAAAGGGCCGGTGGCTGGGCGTGCGCGCGCCCTTGGTGGCGAGCTCGTTGGTGACCGGGCGGTACTGGATCTGGGGGCTATCACCGCTGGCGTCGATGGCGTCCAGAGCGATGGCGTCGAAGCCCTCGCTCATGGTCTCCCAGCGCTCGCGCAGATTCGTCAGATCAGGGATCGCCTCGCCGCCGGCCAGCAGGTAGCCCAGCGCCGACTTGTGCAGGGTGGCGCTCTTGGCGTTGCCAAGCTTCAGCGGGGCAAGGCCGACGAAGGTGGCGTGGCGCGCTCGGGTCAAGGCGACGTACAGAAGCCGTACCTCCTCGGACAGCCGTTCGTCGTCGGCAAGCTCAAAGCCCTCCTTGGCCATCTCCTTCTTGGCCGCCAGTTCGAGCAGTGGTTGATCGTCGACGTGGTACAGGGGCGTGCCGGACTGGCCGCTGATCTCCTTGTAGGTGCACAGAAATGGCAGGCACACCAGCGGATACTCGAGACCCTTGGACTTGAAGATGGTCACCACCTGGATCAGGTCGGCGTCGCTTTCCAGGCGCAGGATCTGCTCATCGTGGCCGGGGTCGTCCAGGTGTTCGGCGAGCACGCGAATCAGGGCGTGGTCCCCGTCCAGGGTATCGCTGGCCTGCTGGGCCCACTCGGCCAGATGCAGAAGGTTGGTCAGACGACGCTGGCCCTGGTGGGCGCCGAGCAGTCGCTCGGGGATCCGGTAGTCGTGCAGCAGCTGACGCAGCGCCGGCAGCACGCCCCGACGCTGCCAGCGCAGGCGGTAGCCAAGAAAACGCTCCTGTACCCGCTCCCAGGCGGTCTCGTCGCGTTGCAGCCGGTCAAGCTCGGCCAGCCCCAGGCCCAGGGTGGCGGTGGCCAGGGCCGTGCGCAGGGTCGACACCGACTCCGGGTTGGCCATGGCCTTCAGCCAGTGATGCAGGTCGCGGGCCTCGGCGGTGGCGAAGACGCTGTCACGATCCGACAGGTAGACGCTGGCCAGGCCGCGCTCGCTCAAGGCGTTGCGGATGGCGCTGGCCTCGCTGCGATCGCGCACCAGAATAGCGATATCGCCGGCCTTCAGCGGTTTGAGGTTGTCGTCACTGGCGTTCGTTGAGATGGCGAAACCGGCGCTTGGAATGCCCTCGCCAGGACTGGCCTGATTGAGCCAGTCGGCGATGCGGTCGGCGCAGTGGCGGGAGGCCTCGCGCAGGTAGCCTTCCTTGTTGAGACAGCCGTTGTCCTTGTTGCCGTCGGCGATCAGCCAGCCGGTAAGCGCAGCGGCGGGCTTGCCATCCAGGCACAGGGTCTCCTTGCGACCATTGGCGCCGACCGATTGAAAGGGCAATGGATTGTGGTCGTCGGCGGCGAAGCGGAAGGCCGCGCGGGGGAGGCTACGCTCGGCAAACGCGAACAGCCGGTTGACCGCCGCCACGGCGGCCTCGCTCGAGCGGAAGTTGGTGTCGAGGCTGTGGTGATGCCCGCGGGTGGCGTGACGGGCGCCCAGGTAGGTGTAGATGTCGCCGCCGCGAAAGCCGTAGATCGCCTGCTTGGGGTCGCCGATCAGGATCAGCGCCGTGGCGTCATGCTCAGGAGCGCCTGGCCCATCCAGGTCGTGCTGGGTGTCTGGCTCTGCGGTGGGCGCATCGCCGATACGATAGACCCGCTCGAAGATGCGGTACTGGGCCGGATCGGTGTCCTGGAACTCGTCGATCATGGCCACCGGGAACTGCTGGCGAATGCGCCGTGCCAGAGTCTCGCCACCGTCGCCGTCCAGGGCGCCGGCAAGCCCGGTGATCATGTCGTTGAAGCCCATCTGGGCGTTGGCCTCGAGCTGCTCGGATAGCCGCCGGCTGACCCAGTCACGGGCATCCGCCAGCACCTGGGGGTAGAGCTCGCGCTTAAGGGTCTCGACCTGCTCGTCGTTATCGCGACACGCCTCCAGGGCCTTGAACAGGCCAAGCTCGGGCACCTCGGTGCCCTTTTTTACCCGCAGCTTTGAGCGTGCGAGCTTCTGCACGAAGTTCGCCTCGGCAAGGGGCAGCTTGCCGCGTCCCCAGTTGTCGAGCTGTTCCAGCCAGCCGTCGAAGGTCTCGTCGTCATCCTTGCCGCGAAAGCTGCCGCCGTGCATCGCCGGGCGCAGCGTGCGCAGACAGTCGTGCACCGCCTCCTTGTCATCCAGGTAGGCGCGGCGGGCGGCGTCTTCCAGCCTGTCGGCGCTCTCTCGGGCGTCGCTGAACTGGGCGAGATGGGCACCGAAATCGCCAGCGGCCAATGGCTCGCCGCAGAAGACCAGGCTGGCGTCCTCGCGGCTCAGCAGATTGCGCAGCGCCTTGTTCAACCCCTGGGGCGAGCCGTACAGCTCGACCATGGACGCGGCCAGAGGCTCGTCGAGGGGGTAGACGCGGGTGCGCCAGTAGTCGGTAACCGCCTCCTGGGTCATCTCGCCGAGATCCTTGACCACCTCCTGGCGAAACAGCTTGCCGCTGTCGAAGGCGTGCTCCTTGAGCATTCGCTGACACCAGCTGTGGATGGTCGAGATGGCGGCGTCGTCCATCCATTCGGCGGCAAGCATCAGCCGCCGGGCGCAGGCGGGCCAGGCGTCGCGCTCGAAGTCGTCGCGCAGTGCGGCCAGCAGCGGGTCGCGTTCGGCGAGGCCGTCGTCCGGGGCCGTGGTCGAGCCGTCGTCCCTGTCGCCGGCGCGAAAGGCCTCGGCGGCCTGAACCAGGCGCGCCCGGATACGATCGCGCAGCTCCTGGCTTGCGGCCTCGGTAAAGGTCACCACCAGGATATCCGGCGGCACCAGCGGCTGGCTGAAGCCATTGTCGCGTCGACTGGCCGGGTTGTCGGGCTGGCCGTGGCCCAGCACCAGACGCACGTAGAGCAGCGCGATGGTAAAGGTCTTGCCGGTGCCGGCACTGGCCTCGATCAACTGGCTGCCCTGCAGCGGCAGCGCCAAGGGCAGCGGTGTCTGGTCTGCGTTGTCCCGGGAAGGCGGCTGGTCGTCGGTGGAAAAAAGGTCGGACGGCTGGCTCATGAGGATTCCTTCCCGGTGGTGGCGTTACTCTTGCCCGATGCCTTGTCGGAGCCCTTGTGAGAGTCCTTGTGAGAGCCCTTGCGAGCGCTGCTGATCCAGCCATGCAGGTCGGCGTAGAGCTCACGACAGGCCTCGACAAAGCCCTTGGCGCCGATCAGCTCCTCCAGGCTTGGAAACTCGCGCAGCAGCAGCGGGCTTCGCTCCGGCAGTTTTTCCCAGGCCTGCTCCCAGGCCTTGCGCAGCGTGGCTGAGGTCTGGGCGTCCGCCGGCGGCCAGGCCGTATCCTCTGCCACGGGGTACTCCTCGAGCAGGGCGAAGGCGATGTCGGGGTGGCAGGGCGTGGCGCCCTGCATGGCGGTGAGCCAGCAGCTCATCAGCGCGTCCAGGCGTCTTGCGGCCTGTTCGCGGGACATGCCGGGGATATCCAGCACGCCGCTGGGTGATACCAAATGGCTCGGTGAATTCGGGTAGAGGCACTGCAGCGCCAGGTGCGCCGGCCAGTGGCGCAGAATCTGGCTCCAGTGAAAGTGCTCGCCCTGGTGGATCTGGCTGGTCAACAGCACGATGCGGGCGACCTCACCCGCACCCGCATCGCCCTCGTCGCTGGGCCCGGAGGAGGGAGCAGAGTCGGTCGCGTGCAGGTGGGACAGGGCGTCCTCCAGCACCAGGGTCTCACTCGAGTCGGGCAAGGGGAGGCGACTGTCGTGGCGAAGCTGCGGCGCCCGCTCCAGCGAGCGCGGATAGCGCTCGAGCAACTCGCGGTAGTGGTCAAGGGCGTCGGGGATTCGCTCCAGCAACTGGCGGCGGATCACCGGGCCCACCGGTGGCGGTGGGTAGTGGCCGGCGCGCTGCTGGCGCTGGACCTGGCGTTCGATCAGCAGGGCGGGATCACAGGTGCGGTCGTGGGCCAGACGCTGGCCAAGCGGCTGCACCAGGGCCTCGCGCTGCTGCCATCTGGCAAGGCCGGCGAAGGCGAAGGGTTCGTCGTCGTCACTCAGCGTCTGTTCGTCGCGCATGCTGGTGGACAGACGCTGCTGGAACAGGGCGCTGACCGGATCGCGCAGCAGGCCGGAAAGCTGCGACAGGCCGATGGCGCCCTCGGGGCGCCAGGGTGGCAGCGCCTCATCGGCTGAGGTGGCCGTGATGGGATCCGGGTGACGTGAATCACGCTGGTGCAGGGTCTGCCACTCGTCTGCATAGGTATAAAGCGGCGAGTCCGCCAGGAAATAGCCGGCGCCGAAGGGCTGCAGCGGGTGCTCGGTGGTCAGGGCGGTGAGCAGGGCCTCGGCCATCTGCTGTTCTTCGGCCAGCGAGCGGGCTTCGTGGGGCGGTTGGTCGGGGAGGTGCCAGCCCTTGCCGAGGTGGTCGCGAAGCTGGCCGACCAGCACGCTGGGCGGCTTCTCGCCGTTGTCCTGGGGGCTGCGTCCGCACCAGCTGATGGTCAGCCGGTTCCGCGCCGACAGCAGCGCCTCGAGGAACAGGTAGCGGTCGTCGTCGCGCCGGGAGCGGTCGCCGGCGCGATAGTGCCCACGCATGGCCATCAGGTCGAAGTCCATGGCCTCGGCGCGGCGCGGGTAGGCGCCGTCGCTCATTCCGAGCAGCACGACGTGGCGGAAGGGGATCGCGCGCATGGGCATCAGGGTGGCGAAGGTGATGCGGCCCATCATGAAGCTCTGGGACAGCTGGGGCTGGTCGATGCGCGAAAGCCAGCTTTCACGCACCACCGCCAGCGGCAGGCGGATGCCGACCTCGGCCGAATCGACCTCCTCGTGCCAGGTCTCGAGCGCCGCCTGGATGCGCCCGAGCAATGCCTCCTCGGCACTGGATCCGGGGGCCAGGGTGCGCTCCAGCATGGTCCTGAGGATCTGGTCCCATTGGCTGGCCGTCTTAGGTTCGAGCAGGCTCTGACGAACCTCGTCGAGGGTCATGATCAGGCGGTACAGCGGACCGACCAGGGTGGCGTCGAGGCCGGCGACTTCGTCATAGGGCACGATGTCGCCCCAGTCCTCGCCGTCGTCGCTGGCCTCGCCCACGGCGTAGCCCATCAGCATGCGCTCCAGGCCGAAGCGCCAGGTGTGCAGCTCGTCGTGTTCCGGCAGGCCGAGTTCGGCTCGCTGGGAAGCATCGAGGCCCCAGCGCACGTTGGCCTCGCGAATCCAGCGTTGCAGGGTGGAAAGGTCCCCCTCGCCAAGGCCAAAGCGCGTGCGGATGGCCGGGATGTCCAGCAGGTCGAGGATCTCGCTGGCGCGAAAACGCAGACGCGGCAGCGACAGCAGGGTCTCCAGTGCGACCAGCATGGGTTCGCGATGGCGTTCCTGCTGGTCGGCCACGTGGTAGGGCAGGTGGCGCTTCTCGCCCGGGGCGAACTGGCCGAATACCGCATCGATATAGGGCGCGTAGTCGTTGATGTCCGGCACCATCACCATCACGTCCCTGGGCTCGAGAGTCGCATCCTCGGCGAAGGCCTCGAGCAGCTGGTCGTGCAGAACCTCCAGCTCGCGCTGAGGGCTATGGCAGACGTGGAAACGGATCGAGTGGTCGTGCTCTGGATCAAGCGCTGGCCACTCGGCCTGGGTTTCCGCCAGCGGGCGCAGGTTGAGGATGTCGTCCTGCAGCTGGCCCAGCAGGGTGTCGGTGGGCGGCGCCAAGAACAGATCCACCGAGTCGTCGAGCAGGGCGCTCAACGCCTCCACGTCGGTGTGGTCGTGTTCGCTGAGCAGCTGCAGGTAGTCGCGGCCCTGCTTGCCCCATGCCGCCAGCAGCGGATGGGCGTGCAGATGCAGCTGTTCGAGCGAGTGGTGAAGCTCCGCCGGCATGCCCTGGCGACGGCGCTGGCGCACGTGGCGGCGCAGGACCTCCTGGGTCTCGATGATCTCGCCCCAGTAGAACTGGCAGGGGTTGAGCAGACACAGCACCACCTCGCTGATGCTGGACAGGGCGGCCAGCACCTCCAGGGTCTGCTGGGGCAGCGACGAAATGCCGAACACCACGATACGCGGCGGTATTTCCGGGGGGCAGGCCATCTCGCCCCGTTCGACCTCGCGGGTCAGCTGTTCGGCGGCCCGCTTGAAGCGCTGGTGCACGGCGCCGCGGTGACTGTGGCGCTGGTCGGCAGGCAGGGCGTCGCTGATCCTGCGCCACAGGGCCGGCTGCCAGCGCTGGTCATCGGGGACCGCTGCGACGCGGTTACCGGGCAGGGTGAGCACGTCTTCCCCGGCTTCCCAGGCGGTGAGCCAGTCGGCGCGATAGACCTGGTACTGATCGAACAGGTCGGCCAGGCGCTCGGCCAGCTGGTAACGCTTGCGCTGCTCATCGTCTTCACGCAGGTAACGTGCCAGCGGCTCGAACAGCGGGTCGTCCAGGGCTTCGGGCAGCAGCTTCATCAGGTGCCAGCGCAGGCGACTCTTGTCCCATGGGGAGGTGGTCGGCACCTGCCCCGAGCCTTCCACCGCCTCGATCACCGCGCGATAGGCCTGCCACTGAAAGCGCGCGGGCAGGGCAACGTCGGTGCCAAGGCAGACGCCGTAGCCCGGTTCACCCTGGCGCTCGGCGATCGAGGTCTTGAGCCACTGGGCGATACCGTTGCTCTGCACCAGAAATAGGGTGCGCGCCAGCGGATGTAGCGGGCGCCGCCCCAGCCACTTCAGGGTCAGATCACGCAGATCCTCCATACGGTTGCCCTGCAGGACGATCAAGCCCGAGGCGGCGGTGGTATCGGTCATGGCGAGTTCTCTGTACTGCGTGAAGGCGTGGCAGCCCGAGGCGGTGACGGCGTTAGCTTGAGCAGAACACGCATCGCCATCGTCGGGACGTCTCGGCATAGCCTAATGGATGCGCCGGCGGGGATCATCATCACCGGATGACCACAGTGTCTGGTCGTAGACGGGCATCATCTATAGGCCAACACCGCAAGGTAGGCTTCGTCTGTGATGAAGAGGCGTTTCGATGGGGGTGAGCAAATATCGGACTCGGCCAGGCGGCGCTTTGCCGAGCACTACCGAGATGGCAGCAGCTCATCGACCAGGGCGATATAACGGCGAGCCGGGTCGTAGCGCTTTATCAGGCCTTCGGCGGGCAACCGTTCAGCCGGCCAGAGCTAAAGATTGATAGTGAGCAGGTAGCGCTTCATGGATGATTTCCATCAAACCATTCTTCGATGACGTCCTCTTTCAGCGGAGCATCCCAGCCAGGCTCTGCCTCGATACGGCCCTTGGTCCGTCCGTAGAGCCCACCCAGGTCAAGTCCTTGATCTTTCGTTGCTTCAATGCGTGCTACCGGCTTACCGTTCTTGCCGATCAGTACCTCCTGACCGCGCTGAGTGGCAGCGATCAGTTGGGATAGATGGGGCTTGGCCTTGGCCTTGGCCTTGCAAAGAAGAAGCCGTCGAGTGCGCGAAGCACCTTGGCCACCGTGATCCGCGCGTCCCGGAGTCCTTATCGAGAGTCTCGGTTTCTGACCACGAACCACAGCCAGATAGCGACACTCAGCGACAGGTAGACCACCAGCGGAAGGGCGAGAAACAGTGCCAGCACCTTGATCGAGAAGCCTTCCTTGAAAAAGTAGACGATCAGCAGCAGCGGGAAGATGCTGGCGACCAGCAGCGGCCCAGCCTCACGCCGTATCCACTGGACGACCGCGGTGGCCTTGTTGCGCATAAGCGTCCTCTGGTGGTCGTGGTTGGTGTTGCAGGAACAGCCAGAGCAGCACTGACGACATCTACCTGCAGGTGATGCCTGCGACGCTTCGTCGGTGGTCTTCGCGGGAGCTACAACGAGGTGTCGACTCGGCCGGCTACGTGTCTGCAGGGTGTCGAAGAAAGGCTGTCGGCGCACGTGCAATCCTGCAGGCGCTACCGACGGCCTGCTGCATCGCAGATCAGAGCATTTCTTCGATGTTGTTGATGGTGGGTTCGAGAATCAGTTCGCCTGTGCCCTGTTGCACCACGCGATTGGGCTCGATGAAGCAGGTCACCAGGCACCTGGCGCTTTCACCGCCATCGGAGATGGTAAAGGTCTTCTTGGTGGAGACAACCCTGCCTTGCACAAAGACCAGGCTGGTTTTTTCGCCTTCCTCCGCCGTGAAAGGAAGCTCGATCAGATCATCGGTGGCTGGAACTTCCTGCAAGGAGTCGATCTGGTGCTCCGGCATTTCCAGTGGCGTGGGTTTCAGCAACAGTGGCTCGAGGGACTTGGTGTTCAGGGATTCCGTAAGCTGAAACATCAGTCGGTAGTTCATGTCAGGTCCTGGTGGGTGTCGAGGGACGCAGCCACTGCTCTGCGTCGATTTCCTGCCGGCCATTCCTGCTCGCCCTGGCGGCTGCTCGAGACGAGCAGGGTTCTTCTGTCTGCTGCCTTGTATCCGCTGGGCCGAAGATGCCGGGCATGGAACGCTAGAGAATTCAACTAATTGTCGAATAAGAGCAGGCTAATATATAGCATTGGCAGTATCCGATCGCCAGCACTTTACGGTGAGCCTTCGATGCGGTGGCTGGCGGTACAAAGGCACTGAGCGCAGGTTGCGGTAGCACCCTGGGTCCCGCAGGGGCATCGGCTCCAGACAGCGCGATGTAACGGCGCCACGAGGAGGAGAAAGCGAGAAGGGTGAAAGTAGCAAGTGGGCCGAGTGGATAGTGC
>DJIP01000247.1:2664-4145 GCA_002433675.1 Halomonas halophila | reverse complement strand
CTACCAGACTGCGCTACACCCCGCCGGCCAGCCGCTCGGCCATGCAAACCGCCGAAGCAGTCTCTGCAAGCGCTGCGTATTCTACGGAACTTTCCCGCCAAGTCAACAGGCTACCGAGACATTCCTGCTGTCATTCGGGCTCACGCTTTGCCTGGGTGACGGAGCGTGCGAAAATCCGTGGCCGCCAATTTCATCCTGCACACCCACTTCTGACCGAGGGAAGCCCATGACCGCCCAGCTCATCGATGGCAAGTCCATTGCCGCCACAGTACGCCAGCAGGTTGCCCGTCAGGTAAAGGCTCGGCTCGATGCCGGCGAGCGCGCCCCGGGGCTTGCTGTGGTGCTGGTCGGTGAAGACCCCGCCTCCCACGTGTACGTACGCAACAAGCATCGCGCCTGCGAGCAGGCCGGCATTGCCTCCGTTCAGCACGCCCTGCCCGCCTCCACTTCACAGGCGGAACTCGAGGCGCTGGTCGACCAGCTCAACGCCGACGCATCTATCGATGGCATTCTGGTCCAGCTTCCGCTGCCCGACCACCTGGACGCCCGCCCTATCCTCGAGCGCATCCTGCCAAGCAAGGACGTGGACGGCTTTCACCCCTACAACCTGGGACGGCTGGCCCAACGCTTGCCGCTGCTGCGCCCCTGCACGCCCAAGGGCGTGATGACGCTGCTGCACCACTCTGGCCTGGCGGTGCGAGGCCTCGACGCCACCGTGGTCGGCGCCTCCAATATCGTAGGACGGCCGATGGCACTGGAGCTGATGCTGGCGGGCTGCACGACCACCGTCTGCCACCGCTTCACCCGTGACCTCGAGGCCCAGGTGCGCAAGGCGGAACTGTTGGTGGTTGCGGTCGGAAAACCAGGACTGGTGAAAGGCGAATGGGTACGTGACGGCGCCATCGTCATCGATGTGGGCATCAATCGCCAGGAAGATGGGCGCCTGGTGGGCGACGTTGACTTCGACGAGGCCGCCCGGCGTGCTGGTCACATCACGCCGGTGCCGGGTGGCGTTGGCCCGATGACGGTAGCCAGCCTGCTGGAAAATACCTTGATGGCCGCGGACATTCATGACGGCCAGCATCGCGAAACCCCAGACGCCTGAACCTGCACTAGCGACATCCATGCGCGATGGACACAATTGACGTAGCATCGCGCCCATCGAACACCGGATCACGGAGATACTCCATGAGCGACAAGAAGATGAATGTCGAGAGCTTCAACCTCGACCACACCAAGGTTCGCGCCCCCTACGTGCGTCTGGCAGATATCAAGACCGGCGCCAACGGCGATCGCATCCACAAGTATGACCTGCGGATCTGCCAGCCCAACAAGGAGCACATGGAGATGCCTGCCCTGCACTCCCTGGAGCACCTGATGGCCGAGCTGTCGCGCAACCACTCGGACAAGGTCGTCGATATCAGCCCCATGGGCTGCCAGACCGGCTTCTACATCGCCATGATCAACCACGACGACTACGA
>DJIP01000247.1:0-2284 GCA_002433675.1 Halomonas halophila | reverse complement strand
GTCCCTGCCTGCAACGAGATGCAGTGCGGCTGGGCCGCATCACACAGCCTGGAGGGCGCCCAGGAGCTGGCAAAAGGCCTGCTTGCCAAGCGTGACGAGTGGCATCAGGTCTTCGCCTGAGCCGAGGCTCTACCTCAAGAGGAATAGCATGAAACGCATTGGCATCATCGGAGCCATGGCGCAGGAAGTCGCCCAATTGGCGGCCCAGCTGGAAGACGTCAAGACCCGTACCCATGTCGGCTCCACCTTCTACATCGGTCGCCTGCATGGGGTCGAGGTCGTACTGCTGCAGTCTGGTATCGGCAAGGTCAACGCCGCCATCGGGGCGACGCTGCTGCTCGACAACTACCAGCCCGAGGCGATTATCAACACGGGTTCCGCGGGCGGATTCGGCGAAGGTCTTTCGATCGGCGACGTGGTGGTGTCCAGCGAGGTACGCCACCACGATGTGGACGCGGTGGTATTCGGCTACGAACATGGCCAGGTGCCCAACATGCCGGCGGCCTACCTCCCGGATGAGCGCCTGGTGAAGGTGGCACGGGACTGCGTCGAAGGCATGGCTGAGGTAAAGGTGGTCGAGGGCCTGATCGCCACCGGAGACGTCTTCATGGCGTGCCCGGATCTTGTCTCGCGCACCCGTACCCGCTTTCCCACCATGCTGGCGGCAGAAATGGAGGCGGCAGCGATTGCCCAGACCTGCCACCTCTACGGCTGCCCCTTCGTGGTGATTCGCGCCCTGTCCGATATCGCCGGGCAGGGGGACAACCACCTGTCCTTCGAAGAATTCCTGGAACAGGCGGCGGATCACTCGAGCCGCATGGTGGCAGCGATGGTCCAGCGACTGGCGCCACCTCAACATGTCGCCGACCGACAGATGCCGGCCTGACAGCGCTATCTCGTCGCCGATGACTACCGTCAGGCTACCAGTGCGCCCGGCAACAGCCGGGCGCACTGTCACTCGCTCATTCGATATCTGGCTGTGAACTCTCCAGCAACCTGGCCAGGAAGTCATCACTGCTTCCGTCCATGGCCACCCCCGGCAGCGTCACCTGAACATCCGCGTTACTGCCATCCTGCAAGAGCCCCCCATCCAGCTTTACGTGGACCACGGTATCGTCGCCATCGGCAATGGCCAGCACCTTCTCGCCACCTTCCAGATCGTCGATGTCTTCAAGCAATTCTCTTAGATCCAGCATATGGCCAGAGGCGTCGAGCGCAGTGGCGTAGGAGCCGTCAGCACTGGACGCTGGCTCGCCAAGATTCCAGGGCAGCTCATCCTCTTCCGCCAACAGCGGTAGCGCGGCTGCTCGCGGCGCCACCTGCGTCACGGACATGAACCCCTCTGGATCGATTCCGGTGATGGTTGGCGTGTCGTCATTTATCACCACCTCAAGCGTCCCGCTCGCTGTCGAGCCGTCCTTGTCGGCAATGGTGTAGCTCAGCTCGAGCGCCAGGTCGTTTTCCTGGCCGCCCTCCGGATGGTCTACATCCTTGCTCAGGTAGACCACCACGTCGCCGGTCTCGGCATCCACCAGATTAATGGTCAAGACACGCTCACCAGCAGCGTCATTGCCCATCACGGTAAAGCCGTCTGAACTCACCACAAACTCGACTGGAGAGTCTCTGCTGGTCAATTCAGGCAAGCCGTCGAGGTCCCAGCGGAAAGCCCCCTGCACGGCAGCACCATCAGCCCCATAGTCGAAGCCGAGGTTGGTGCTCGCGCTGTCACTGGAGCTCTCCAGATCCCCTTCCCCCCCCGCATTGCCCGTGGCCAACCCATCTTCGTTGACAGCGACGGATACCGGTTCAGTGGAGGGATCCCCGTCCGAGTCTGGGGTTGCGGGTCCAGCGCCGTCTGTGATCACAACCTTTATGCTGCTCTTGGCTGAATCACCCTCACTATCGGTACCTTCGATCGTGAACTCCAGACAGGGGTCCTGCGACTGGTCAAGCCCCCCCTTTGCCGCGAAACTCCAGGTACCGTCCGGCGCAACCACCAGGGTACCAGTGCCGGTGGAGATCTCCTCTCCCAGAGCAAAGGCATCGGTGACGCCAGGTATTCTTACCACGACGTTGCCTTCGTCTGCGCCGACTCCGCCGCTCCAGCTTCCTCCTTGAGTACCGCCCTCGACCATGCTTTCCGCGTCATCATCGACAGCGGCTTCTATGACAGGGCGATCATCATCGATGGTCAGTACCAGGCTGCCTGTGGCCGCGTCGCCGTCACTGTCGGTGACCTCGTAGCCCAGCGTCAGCACGATGTCGTCTTCGCTGGTCGGGTCCG
>DJIP01000110.1:3419-5765 GCA_002433675.1 Halomonas halophila | reverse complement strand
AACATGCACACGCAAACGGGCCGGTGGATATCCACCGGCCCGTTCACGAAACTTGCCTTGTCGTGATCCGATGCGTCATCGGATCACCAGGGGCCTTGTACCAACGGGTGGCTCAGGCCCCTGCCTCGATCAGGCGCGCGACTGGCGACGCACCGGAGCCTCGTCATCGCGACGACGGCGGGGAGCACGCTCGCCGCTGCGCTCGCCACCACGTTCAGCGCGATCACCGCCACGGTCTTCGCTGATTTCCAGCGGACGACCGGCCACACGGGCACGTGCCATCTTGGCCAGGATGCTGGCCGGCAGACCGTTGGGCAGCTCCACGGTGGAGAAGCCGTTACGGATGTCGATGCGGCCGATACGGGCGCCTTCGATACCGCCTTCGTTGGCCAGGGCACCGACCAGCTGGCCAGGCTTGACGCCATCCTTGTGGCCGACGGAGACGCGGTAGCGGGTCATGCCCTCGCTGGGTCCGCGGCTCTCGCGGCGACGCTGGGGCTTACCGTCACGCGGGGCGCGCTCATTGCGCTCCTTGCGCGGTGCCTGCAGGCGACCGATGGGTGCCTCGTCGGCGCGCGCCATGGCGGAGAATGCACAGGCCAGCTCGATCGGATCGTAGCCTTCCTCGACCAGACGCTCGACCAGAGCACGCTGCTCTTCGGCACCCTTGGTGACGGCGGCGATCACGCGCTGATGGAAGACGTTATCGCGGTGGGCACGAATGGCGGCTTCATCGGGCAGTTCCATGACCGCCATCTTCTGGCCGGTGGCCTGCTCGAGCCAACCCACCTTGCGGCCTTCACGGAAGCCGGCGAAGGTGATCGCCACGCCGTTGCGACCGGCACGGCCGGTACGCCCGATACGGTGGGTGTAAGCCTCGGCATCCTGGGGCAGGTCATAGTTGATGACGTGGGTGATACGCGGCACGTCGAGACCACGTGCGGCCACGTCGGTGGCGATCAGCACATCGACCTTGGCGCGCTTGAGGCGAGTGATGGTGCGCTCGCGCAGGCTCTGGTCCAGATCACCGGACAGGCTGGCGACGTTGACGCCACGCGCAGACAGCTGCTCCATCAAAGTGGTACAGGCGGCACGGGTGCGCACGAACACGATGGCGGCGTCCACCGGCTCGACTTCGAGGATACGCGACAGCGCTTCCAGCTTGGCGCCACCATCGACGCGCACCAGGCGCTGTTCGATGCTCTCGGCGGTGGTGGTACGCGCCTCGATGGCGACCTTGACCGGATCTACCAGGTAGCGATTGACGATGCGCTCGATCTCGGTGGGCAGGGTCGCCGAGAAGAACACACGCTGGGCGTTCTCGGGGGTATCGGCGACAACACGCTTGACGTCGTCGATGAAGCCCATGCGCAGCATCTCGTCGGCTTCGTCCAGCACCAGAGCGTTGAGGCCGGAAAGCTTGAGGCTGCCACGATCCAGGTGATCGATGACGCGGCCGGGGGTGCCGACCACCACCTGGGCGCCACGACGCAGCGCGCTGAGCTGCTCACGGTATTCCTGGCCGCCGCACAGGGTAGCGACTTCCAGACCCTTGAGGTTCTGGCCGTACTTGCTGAAAGAGACGGCTACCTGTTGAGCCAGCTCGCGGGTCGGTGCCAGCACCAGCACCTGGGGCTCACGCCGATCGAGTTCAATACGAGACAAGATGGGGAGCGCGAAGGCAGCGGTCTTGCCGGTGCCGGTCTGGGCTTGGCCCAGCATGTCGCGGCCTTCCAGCAGGGCTGGAATGGTCTGCGCCTGAATGGGCGAGGGAGTCTCGTAGCCCAGGGTCTCGATGGCGGAGAGAACGGCAGGCAGCAGGGCCAGATCACCAAAAGACGGTGAAGCGACAGTCGTCGAGGTCATGAATCACACCTTGGTAGGCCGGGGTTACCGGCAAAATAACGTGGTTGGCGTCCCTGACGCGCCCGTCTTCGGGGCGAACAGAAATACGTCGCTCTACTCGTGGTAGAGCAAGGTCAACAAGTCTGTTGTCAACATTCGGAGTCGGGGACGCCGGTCGCACCTGGCATCGGCTCACGCAACTGCGTGGAGCCATCGTGGCGACCGTTTGCACCGCGGGCGTCGGGATCGACGTCGGGTGCTCCATCTTCACAATTCAAACGCGTCTTGCGCGTTGCAGCATCTGTTTGAACTCTCGAGGCCGCTTGGGCGTCGGAGGTCGCTGCGTCATGATGGTGGGGTCAACACATGCGAGGAGGGCGCATGCTACCATCGACTCATGGCTCTGACCAGCCCTTTTATGATCGAGCCCCCTTTTTCTGCTCCGGAGAGACCAATGCCCCAACTATGGGTCGACGCCGACGCCTGCCCCAGAGTCGCTCG
>DJIP01000110.1:0-3034 GCA_002433675.1 Halomonas halophila | reverse complement strand
CAGATCCCGTTGCCCAGTTCGAAGTGGGTCAAGGCCATGGCGGTGAGCCACGGCTTCGACGCCGCCGACAACGAGATCGTCAGCCGCATCGCACCCGGTGACCTGCTGGTCACTGCCGATCTTCCGCTGGCGCTGGAGGCGCTGGACAAGGGGGCCATGGTGATGACCAACCGGGGCGAGACCCTGGATCGCAACAACATCAAGGCACGTGTGCAGATGCGCGACTTCATGGAGACCCTGCGTGCCAGCGGCGAACACACCGGCGGACCCAAGGGCTACTCGGACAGTGATCGACGGGAATTTGCCAACGCCCTCGATCGCTGGCTGGCCAGGCACGCACGCTAGCAAAGCCGCCTGGACCGGCTCACGCAACGGTCCAGGCCCCCCCCACCAAGGGCTTGACAGCAGATCACCTCCGCCAGCCTCTGACTCAGCCCTGGTAGACGCCCTCGCCGGCCAGGCGCTCCCTGTCGTGGTCCCGATCCAGTCGCAACACTGGCCCCAGCGGCACAATGGCGTTGGGGTTGATGGTGTCGTGGCTCATATAATAGTGACGCTGGATATGATCCAGGTTCACCGTCTCGGCGACACCCGGCCACTGGTAGATCTCGCGCAGGTAGTGCGACAGGTTGGGATAGTCCTCGATGCGATAGAGGTTGCACTTGAAGTGGCCGTGGTAGACGGCATCGAAACGCACCAGGGTGGTAAACAGACGGATATCGGCTTCGGTCAGCCAGGCCCCTGCCAGATAGCGATGATTGGCAAGCCTCGCCTCGAGCCGGTCGAGACAGGCGAACAGCGCAGAAACGTGACGTTCGTAGACCGCCTGATCGGTGGCAAATCCCGCCTTGTAGACACCATTGTTGATGTTGTCGTAGACGTCGGCGTTGATCTCGTCGATGGTCTGTCGCAGGAACTCCGGGTAGAAGTCGAGGCGATTGCCGGTCAACTCGTCGAAGGCCGAGTTGAACATCCTGACCAGTTCGGCCGACTCGTTGTTGACGATTCGCTTGCGCTGCTTGTCCCACAGTGCCGGGACGGTCACCCGACCGGTATAGCGAGGGTCGGTCAGGGTGTAGAGCTCATGGTGGAAACTCACGCCGTTGATCGGGTCGCCGCTGGAGCCTTCGGCTTCGTTGTAGCTCCAGCCCTTGTCACCCATCAGCGGACTGGTGTGGGAGACGCCGATCAGCGCGTCGAGCCCCTTGAGTCGGCGCATGATCAAGGTGCGATGGGCCCAGGGACAGGCCAGGCACACGTACAGGTGAAAACGCCCTGCCTCGGCCTCGATGCCTGGCTGGCCATCGGGGCCAGGCGCACCATCGGCATTGACCCAGTCGCGTAACTGGGCGGACTCTCGAACGAACTCGCCGCCGGTACTCTTGGTGTCGTACCACTGGTCGTGCCAGACCCCATCGATCAACAGTCCCATACGGTCTCTCCCGTGAAACGCCTTGGAGTGCCCAGCATACGGTGGAAGGAATCGACTACAAGCGCACATTTTGCCGCCAACCTTTCGATTTTCTCGAACCCCTCCCCTACCGTGCCCAGACCTCAACACCAGATCTCAACACCAGATTTCAACAACAGCGATCCCGGACCGCCTGACGCAGATGCTCCGCCATCGCTCTAGTGGCGGGCCCTGCCCGGTCGGCGTCGCGATGATACAGCTGGATGGGCACCTCTCGCGTGCCACCGGCCTGCAGCGGCAACGGTTTGAGACGACCACCGGCCAGTTGGTCGCGAATGCGGGTCTGTGGCAACCAGGCAAAGCCCAGCCCGTGCTCGAGCATCTCCACCGAGGTGGCGATATGGCTGACGGTCCAGCGCTGCTCGGCCTTGAGCCAGCCCGAATCACGGGCCGCCCTCTGCGACGAGTCCCTCACCACGATCTGACGATGGTGCTCCAGGTCCCTGAGGTCCAGCGGCCTGCTCATCGCATGAAGGGGATGGTCCGGGTGAGCGACCGCGATAAAAGGCACGCTGACCAGGGGCTCGCCCAGATAGCCCGGCGTGGCCACCCCTGACACCACCAGGTCCGCCCGGCCATCCTCGAGCATTTCCACCCCACCACTGAGTACCGACTCGTGCAACTGCAGCCTGACCTGCGGCAAGGCACTGGAAAAGGCTTCCATCGCCTGGGCCAGGGCGTCCGAGGGAAATATCTGGTCGATGCTCAGCACCACCTCGGCCTCCAGGCCTTCCCTCAGGCGAGCGGCGATATCCACCAGCGCGTCGGAACTCTCGAGCAGCTGGCGGGCACGCCGTAGCAGCAAGGCCCCTTCCTCGGTAAGCCGCACCTGGCGCCCCACCGGTTCCAGCACCTTGACCCCCAACTGCTCCTCCAGCTTGTGCACCGCATGGTTGAGGGTCGAAGGGCTCTTGTGAACGGCTTCGGCGGCCCTGGCAAAGCCACCATGGTCGACCACGGCGGCCAGCATCTGCCACTGTGCGAGCGTGACGCGCGACATGCTTGAATCCTTTTGACGATATCCGTTGAGCATGCCAGCCGGCAGCGCCAATGGCACGACTTCCCATCGATCAAAGTCACGATGCGAGCCACCCTGCATGGGCCCTTGTGTTCGGTGCCAGGCCAGTCGTTGGACTTATATCAACAAAATGAGACTTATCGTCCTTCAGGGGGAGTAGAAAGCACTACGACTTACCGGGGGGTTGCATTTGTTCAACGCTAAGGGTCCAATGAACAACAGTTAATAAACAGCGTTCGAACAAGGTTTTGTCACAGCTTCATCCATTCCTGGCGCCCCCGGTCACATAAACCACCGGGCGATGCGCCATTCGCTGTATGGCCATACAGTCTAGGCATACCATACTTCATGGGGTATGGTGCAATAGCCTATATATTTACCTTCATCAATTTTTCTATGGCCCTTTTACCATGATGCGAATCCTCCATTCGCTGCCCCGCACGCACAAGCTGCTGCTGTTACCCGTTGCCACCATGGTCACCGTGCTGGGCGCCCACAAGATTGTCACCACCTACGAAGACGTTCAGCGAGGCAATGAATCGCTG
>DJIP01000304.1:469-2768 GCA_002433675.1 Halomonas halophila | reverse complement strand
TTCTCGAGGCGGGCAAGCAGCGGCGGTCGTGTCGCGAATGTGGTGGAAATTACCTGGCAGCCTGCTCCGGGCTCGTGAAATTGGCTCCGTTCAGGCTGCGAGGTCAAGTGCCATCGGCTCGAGGGGCTGAGAGAGGGTTTGCCAGCCGTCGACCTTGCGCATCTGGATCTGCCCGGAGGCCAACAGGGCCCAGAGCAGCATCGGCACGGTCTCGGCGCAGGGCAGCACGGCCTGGGTCTTGATCCGACGGCGGAATTCCTCGTTCAGGCGCTCTATCGCGTTTGTGGTGCGGGCCGATTTCCACTGCGACGGATCGAGGCGGGTGAAGCTGAAGAGGCGATCACCGGCTTCCTCGAGGCTGTCGGCGACTGCGCGGCACTTGAGGCGCCATTTGCGCAGGAACATCTTCCGCCTGAGCTCGATCCCGGCGGCGGTGTCTGCATAGATCATGTCGCGATAGTCCTCGGTCAGTTCGTCGTGGAGGCGCTTGGGGGCATGCGCCAGGAGGTTCCTGTGCTTGTGAACAGTGCAGCGCTGGACCGGCAGGTCATCGCCCCAGAGAGAGACAAGGGCGGCTTCGAGGCCCGGAGCGCCGTCGACGATGACGAACTCGGGCTGCTTCAGGCCGCGCGCATCGAGATCGGACAGGAACTGGCTTCAGGCCGCGGTGCTCTCGCCCCCCATGTTTCGTATGGAAAGCAGCACCTTCTGCCCGTCACGGCGCACTCCAATCGCCGCCAGCACCGAGATGTTCGTGGCCTTGCGGTCCAGCCGAGTCTTGATGACGGTGCCGTCCAGAATGAGCCGGACGATGTCCTCATCGGCCAGGCTCCGGTCGGACCAGGCGTCCCAGTCGACCTTCACCTTCCGCCAGGCCCGGCTCACCACGTCCTTGCTCACGGCGCCTTCGCACAGGCCAAACAGCGCCCGCTTGACGCGCCGGGTGTTGGTGCCCGCCAGGTAGACCGCCGCGATCAGGGCCTCCGCCTTCTTCGTCAGCCGCCTGTAGCGTGGCAGCGCCTCTGAGCGCCACTCGGTGACCTTGCCCGCTTCGTCTTCGATCCGGGCGCGCGGAACCCGCACCGTCTCGGTGCCGAAGGTGCCAGTGAGCTGCCGCTCGCGGTGCCCATGACGGTATCCCTTCTGCACACCGTCCCCGCGGCCATAGCGGCAACGACCGATGAAAGCCTCGAGCTCTTCTTCGAACATCGCCTCGATCGTGGCCCGGACATTCGCCCGAAGGCGATCCTCGATCGGGTCGAAACCCGCCTCGTCAGCCGGTGGCGCAAAGCTCGTAGTGTCGGTAATCTCGTTCATAGCGTGATCTCCCTGGCGGTTGGCGCCGCCGGTTGGGTGGGTTGCAAGTCACCCGGAGATTACGCTGCCTTTCAATTTCCACCACTTCCGAGACACGACCGTCGAAAGGTAGAACCAGCCCCAACCCATGACCTTGAGATAGGTGAAGTCTGTCTGCCACAGCTCGTTGGGCCGCGTGGTCCTGNNCGCTCGATCTTGCCCTGGGTCTGCGGATGGTATGGCGCACCGCGAACGTGGTCCATGCCCTTGTCCTCGAGATAATCGGCCAGGTCGCCGGCGATGTAAGACGATCCGTTGTCGCTGAGCAGCCTTGGCTTGGCGACGACGGTTGCACAGTCACAGCCTGAGGCTTTCAGCGCCAAGTCGAGCGTGGCGGTCACGTCCTCGGCCTTCATCGTCGTGCAGAGTTTCCAGGCGATGATGTACCGGCTGTAATCGTCGAGGATGGTCGAAAGGTAGAACCAGCCGTCGTGCCGGAGGCACGCCTCTGGCGTGACCCATGACCTTGAGATAGGTGAAGTCTGTCTGCCACAGCTCGTTGGGCCGCGTGGTCCTGTCTTTGAACTCGTTTGCAGCCTTCATCACGATATGCGCCGGTGCCGTGATCAAATCCTCGGCTTTCAGGATCCGGTAAACTGATGATTCAGAGACGAAATACTGCCTCTCGTCGGTGTATTTCACCGCCAGCTCGCGAGGCGTCAGATCTTCATGCTCCAGGGCGAACTCGATGACGTTGGCCCGGGCCTCATCCGGGAGCCGGTTCCAGACAGAGCGCGGGCGTGGCGCAGTATCTTCCAGCGCATCAAGCCCGCCATCCGACCACCGGTCATACCAGCGGTAAAAGGTCGTGCTGGGGATGCCGAGCACGGTCAGCGTCTGGCGGACCGGCAAATGCGAGGCTTCGACAGTGCGGATGATCTCCAGTTTTTCCGATGCGGAATACCTCATGCCTCGTACTCCCCATCCCCGATCATGCTTTTTT
>DJIP01000304.1:0-137 GCA_002433675.1 Halomonas halophila | reverse complement strand
GAGCAGGCGGTTTTCCAGGGTCAGGTCGGCAACGACTTCCTTCAGCGCTGTCGCCTCCGAACGCAGTTCCTTGACCTCCGGCGAGGTCGCCTGACGAGCCGTATCCCCGGCCAGCCGCTGCTTGCCCGCCTCGAGAA
>DJIP01000223.1 GCA_002433675.1 Halomonas halophila | reverse complement strand
AGCTGCAGCTCGCCGTAGTCCAGATCCGCCATGTGCGTGCACACACTGTTCAGGAAGTGGCGATCGTGGGAGATGATGATCATGGTCGACGAGCGCGCACGAAGAATGTCCTCGAGCCAGCGAATCGTGTTGATGTCCAGGTGGTTGGTCGGCTCATCGAGCAGCAACACGTCGGGGTCGCTGAACAGTGCCTGAGCCAGCAGTACGCGCAGTTTCCAGCCCGGTGCCACCACACTCATCGGCTGGTCGTGCTGTTCGAGCGGAATCCCCAGGCCCAGCAGCAGTTCACCGGCACGAGCCTCGGCGGTGTAGCCGTCGAGCTCGGCGTAGCGGACCTCGAGGTCGGCCACCGCCATGCCGTCTTCTTCGCTCATCTCGGCCTGGGAGTAGATGCGCTCGCGCTCAGCGGTCACGCTCCAGAGTTCTTCGTTGCCCATGATGACGGTGTCGATGACACGTTCGTCCTCGAAGGCGAACTGGTCCTGGCGCAACTTGCCCAGGCGAGTGGTGGCGTCCTTCATCACCTGGCCGCTGGTCGGCTCGAGGTCGCCCCCGAGGATCTTCATCAGGGTCGACTTGCCACAGCCGTTGGCCCCGATCAGACCGTAGCGGTGGCCCTGGCCGAATTTGACAGAAACGTTTTCAAACAGCGGCTTGGGGCCAAACTGCATGGTGATGTTGGCGGTAGAGAGCACGGCGGAGTAACTCGCGGGATGAACATGAATGAGAGACTTGGGCCGGCACGGCAAAGGGCTTCGACCAAAGTGGAGGGCGCATTGTACGCGTCGTACCCGGTGGCTAGCTACTCGGGTATCTGACTGGCACACAGGAAGGTGGGAGACATGAGGCGACTTGGCACTCCCTGCCAATTCCCTCACCATATCTCCTCCAGAACGCTGCGCCCTTCACGGTGCGCTCGCCAACAGCCTGGCTCGGGCTGGATGACTGGTGCTCTCTGACGTTGTCTGCCGCTGTCTGTCACCCCAGGGGCGTCCCTGCAAACTACCCGGCCCATCACATCTTCTGCCTATGAACCTCAACCCCGCTTCCATGAAGTCGCTGATCGCCTTCGAGGCCACGGCCCGACTCGGCTCCATGACCGCCGCCGCGGAGGCCGAGCGTACCACCCAGCCGACCATCTCCCAGCGAATCCGGGTACTGGAGGAATACCTGGGGTTGGTGCTGTTCGATCGGCACGGCGGCCGGCTGAGTCTGACCGTCGAGGGCGAGCGCTTCTACCGCGAGATCGCGCCGAGTCTCACTAGCCTCAGAGACACTTGTGAGCGCTTTATGCGCCACGGCCAGGGGCCCGCGCCAACGGTCGTCATCGCAGCCGACGCGGGTTTTACCCACCTGTGGTTGTTGCCCCGGCTACCGGCGCTCAAGCGAGCCTTTCCCGACTTCAGCTTTCACCTGATGCCGATCGACCGCTCGGACGATCCGCAGCTGCTGGCCGCCGATATCGCGATTCGTTTCGGGCCTTATCTGCCCCAGGAGGAGGGGCAGTTGGTGGCCCGGGAGGCGGTGTTCCCGGTGTGTAGCCCAGACTATGCACAGGCGCATGGGCTCTCCGGCCCCCTGTCAGCACAGGACCTTTCACGGCTCTCGCTGTTGCACCAGGACATCAGGAATCCGCGCTGGCTCGACTGGGCCCAGTGGTGCCGCCATGCGGGGCTCACTCCACCCCCGGCGGAGGACATCTTCGCCTACCACAACTATGCGCTGTTGCTGAACGCGGCGCTGGCGCATCAGGGCGTGGCGCTGGGCTGGTCGAACCTGGTCGAGGAGTATCTGGTCACCGGCCAGCTCACTGCGCTGGGACCGCAGGTCACGCGGGAAGACTATGGCTACTGGCTGAGCGTCAAGCACCAGCGCAGCGCGGTGACAGAACCGGTCAGGGACTGGCTGCTGGACGCGGTGCATCGTGGTGAGGGTGCCACCTCGGGAGACCCGGGGCGGTTACGCTGAGCGGGCGCCAGATCGGGGCTGAAAAGACGCACTGACGCAAAGCAGGGCATGCGTTGGGCGTGGATGCGTTCGCCATGGTGATGGCAAAGGTGAAGAGAGGCATAAAGGGGAGACATAGAGGGGAGAAAAAGAGAGGGGTGAGGAAAAAGAGGGGGAGAGAATGAGGGGACGAGGATAGAGAGAGGCGGGGCCCGGGGCCCCGTGCCCGATGTGGGCCCAGTACCCCGTGCCCGATGTGGGCACGGGGCGGCCTGTCAGCGCCGGCGCGGGCGCAGTCGGAACCCTTGGCGATAGGGATCGCCCGGTTCGCGGAACAGCGAGAGCAGCACGCCGAGGGTCATGACCAGGATGACCACGCTGACCGGCAGGGCGGCAGCGATCAGGGCGGTCTGCAGGGCGGAAAGCCCACCGACCACCAGCAGCACGGCGGCCACCAGGCCGATCACCACACCCCAGAAGACGCGAAACAGCTTGGGCGGATCGTCATCGCCCAGCGACAGGATGGTGGTCAGCACCAGGGTGCCGGAGTCGGATGAGGTGATGAACCAGCTCATCAGCAAGAACACCATCATGGCCGACAGTACCCAGCCGAAGACGCCAGAGCCGACGATCCCGTCCGCGGTGGCGAACAGCGCAGAGGGCAGATCCCAGGCGCGCACCATCTCCATGATGCCGGCGGTGCCGGCGCCACCGGTGGCGTTCAGCTCCTGATGGATGGCGTTGCCGCCGAAGATGACCAGCCAGACAAAGGCCAGCAGTGTCGGCACCAGCAGTACACCGAGGACGAATTCACGCAGGGTACGGCCCTTGGAGATGCGTGCGATGAACAGTCCGACGAAGGGAGCCCAGGCGAGCCACCAGCCCCAGTAGAAGATGGTCCAGGCCTGCTGCCATTCACTGGTACCGGATTGCTCGGCGTACCACAGGCCCATGGGAATGACCTCGGTAGCGTAGTCCGCCAGCGTTTCGCCGAAGGTCTGGATCAGCCACAGGGTCGGCCCGCCGAACAGGAAGATGCCGATCACCACCGCGGATACCCAGATGTTGAGCACCGAGATGATGCGGATGCCCTTCTGCACGCCGCTGACCACCGAGATGATCGACAGCGTCGAGATCACCGCGATCAGGGCCAGTTGGGTCGGCAGGCCATCGTCGATGCCGAACAGCTTTTCCAGTCCCACGCCCATCTGGCTGACGCCGAGTCCCAGTGAGGTGGCCACACCGAACACGCAGCCGAGCACGCCGAAGATGTCGAACAGGTGCCCGGCAGGCCCGAAGATGCGATCGCCGATAAAGGGGTACAGCGCCGATCTTAACGCCAGCGGTAGACCCTTTCGGTAGGCGAAGTAGGCCAGCGAC
>DJIP01000114.1 GCA_002433675.1 Halomonas halophila | reverse complement strand
AGGTGCTCGGCCGCCCAGCGGGCGATGGCGAATTCAGGGTGGCGGGTCGCGTCACCGTCGGCAACACGATTACGATCCTCGAAGCGAACCTGCCCTTGCGGGTCCACCAGCAGCGAGCCGAACGGCTCGTCACCAGCCTCGAGGGCCTCCCTGGCCAGGTCGATGCAGCGGCGCAGGTACTGACGATCGGTCGCGTTCATCCATTATTCCTCGTAGAAATGATCTGCAGACAGCCACCTGCCTGGGAAAACATGCCTCCGGGGAGGGATATCTGTGGCCTTGGCTTGACTCTAGCATGGACCGATGTTGTCCGATGACGGACAGCCAGACACGTGATTCTTCACTGAAATATGCTTCTGGCGTCGGCATTTTCCTACGCAGTGCTCGGCGGATCGACTATTGATGCCGAAGGGTAACCCGAGGACGCTGTAGTTGTCGGCAAGCTGGCCTGCAAATGAGGTGCGTTGCATGAACACGATGAATACCATGTTGGCCCAGCAGATGGTGGCGCTGGCCGAGCAGGACAGGGCGTTACTGGACGAGCTCGCGGCCTCCGGGGAGATCCCGTCCGCCGACTATCATCCGCGAGTGCGTGCGCTGCATCAGGCCAACGCCGAGCGCCTGTCTGCGGTCATCGATCGCCACGGCTGGCCGGGCAAGGACACCGTCGGCGACGACGGCAGTGAAGCGGCCTGGTACATCGCGATGCACGCGGTTTTCGACGTGGAGTTCATGCAGCGCTGCTGTTCGGCATTGATTCAGGCGGTTGCGGCCGGCCAGGCGCCCGGGTGGCAGCTGGCCTTCCTCGAGGATCGCATTCGGGTCCTGACCGGGCGTCCCCAGCGCTACGGCACCCAATTCGAGATCGGCGACGACGGCTGGCCCGTACCCAGCGTCATCGAACGACCGGATGACGTCGATCGACGTCGCCAGGCGCTCGGGCTGGAGCCGCTGTCCAGCCGTCTGGCACGGCTGAGGGGCCCGAGCGTTGCAGGCCCGGACGACGAGCTACGACGGTCGGCCTGAACCGCTTTGCTTCACTTCCTGCTGCATGTCGAACGGTGCGGGCCGCCATTTGGTGGCCTCTCTATCTGCCCTTGTCACCTGAGTCATGACGGGGCGCCGGTATCTCGGTCGGCGTCGCTATCCTGCCTGGGCAGCGCTGTCACCAATCCTAGCGCGACGGCCAGCCTGACCAGATGCGCCAGGCTATCGGCGCCGAGCGTCTTCATGATGCGCTGACGGTAGACCTCCACGGTCTTGGCGCTCAGCGTCAATGTCTCGGCGATCTCGCGACTGGTAAGTCCGCGGGCCACCTCGACCAGAATGGCCTGTTCGTTGGCTCTCAGCCCCGCGTATCGCTGCCGCAATGCCTCTAGATCGGCCTGGGCCCGCTGCTGGCGCTGGTGGTAGGCCAGCGCCTGCTGGATGACATCGATCAATTGCTGCTGATTGAAGGGTTTTTCGATGAAGTCGAAGGCTCCCGCCTTCAGTGCGGCGACCGCCATGGGCACGTCCCCGTGCCCGGTCATCATGATCAGGGGCGGACAACGATCTCGCTCGGCCAGCCGCTGCTGGACCTGCAGCCCGCTGAGGCCGGGCATGCGAACATCCAGCAGCAGCACCTCATGGTGCCGTGACGAGGCGAGAAAGGCGTCGCCGCTGGTGTAGCCCTGGCTGCCAAGCCCCACTGACTGCAACAACCAGGCGAGCGACTCGCGCAGGTCATCGTCGTCGTCGATGATGGCGATGGAGGGCTGGTCAGCAGTGTCGACGGGCATGATGGTCACTCGCTGGTTGGGCGCGTCTCGCGGGCAGGCCCCTATGCTAGCCGATCCCCCGAACAAAGGGGACCGTGCCGGGCGATGCCTGGTCGCCGGGTTTTCGTACAAAGCCTGGTGCCTGATCGCCGCCTGGCTGGCGCTTGGCGTCTTGACTGCAGCGGCGCGTGTAATGGCATCGGTGGTGCAGGCCATCGCCTGCGCCTGCCCTCAGGCGGTGGGCAGGGTAATGCGAAAGCGCGCACCGTGTGGCGCGTCAGGCGCTTCTGGCCGCCTTGCAGGGGTACCGGGGGGGAGAACGTCCCCGCTCGGTGGATCGCTGTCATCGATCAACTCCAGGTTGCCGCCCATGGCCTCGATCAACGACAGGCTGATCGATAGCCCCATGCCGAGGCCGTCCTTGCGGCCGCTGACGAAGGGCGTAAACAGGCCCTGGCGCTGCTCTGGTGCCACGCCTGGGCCGTCGTCGACGATGTCCACGCAGCATTCACGGGAGCCAACAGGGTAGGCTTCCAGGCGAATAGCCGGAGGCCTGGGCGGAGCGGGGATCTCGCGGCAGGCGTCGAGAGCGTTGCGGATCAGGTTGACCAGTACCTGCTCCAGTCCGATGGCATCGGCCATGACGTGGCCGAGTCCTGGTGCCAGGCGTGATTCCAGCTGGACGCCTTCCTGCCGACACTGCGGCTCGCACAGGTCGCAGGCCTGGCCAATGATCTCGGCCAGATCCTGGGGCGCGAGGTGAAGACTGCCGCGGCGAACGAAGCGACGGATATGCTTGAAGCGTTCGGACAGGCGCTGAATCTGGTCGTTGATGCGGTTGAGTGGCAGCGCCAGTTGGTGGGCAGGTTGGTCGGGGTCGCGCTCGAGCTGCATCAGCGCACCGCTGGCGTAGTTGCCCAGCGCCGCCAGCGGCTGATTGCATTCGTGGGCGATATTGGTAGCCAGCTCACCCAGGCTCGCCAGGCGATTGGCGTGGGTGATCTGCTCCTGATGGCGACGCGCCTGGGCCTCAGCCTCAAGACGCAGACTGAGATCGCGATTGAGGATCGACAGTCGCGTCTGCCCGCCCTGTTCGCGGTGCAACTGGACCACGCTGAGTACCGGGATCTCGCCTGAGGGGGACGCCAGCGCCAGCTCGCCACTCCAGCGCCCCTCCAGGGTGACGGCGGGCAGCACCTGTTCGCGCCATCTTAGTGCCGACGTTGGTACCAGCAGTTCGGCAATGGTCGTGCTTGCGCCTTCTTCGTCGAGCCTGAACAGGGTGCGTGCGGCCTGATTGCAGTAGACCACGCGTTCGTCCTTGTCGCAGAACAGCACGAAATCGGTGGTCGATTCCACCACCCTGGCCAGGCGCTCGCGGCGCGCCTCGGATTCGACCCGCCGGCTGACGTCGCGGGAGACACAGAGCACGTCGGTGAGTTCGCCTGTATCGGGATCACGGCGGGTGCGGCTGGTGGTCTCGAACCAGATGTAGTGGCCGTTGCGGGTGCGAAAACGGTAGGTCTGCTCGTAGAAACCCTCGTGATAGTAGATACGAGGGGACTTGGACAGCAGCGCCACCAGATCGTCCGGGTGGAAGAGGTCGTAGGCCGATACTCCGATCAACTCGTCGGGGTCATAGCCAAGCAGGGTCCTGGCGGCCTGGGAGGCGTAGAGGAAGACACCGTTGTGGTCGTGGCGCGAGATCAGGTCCGTGGTGCTCTCGGCCAGCCACTGATAATGGCGCTTTTCCTGTTCGAGCTGCTGTACCCGTTCGTTGAGCGCCTCTACCTGCTGGCGCAGGCGTGCCTCTTCGGTTCCGGGTTCGGCGCTGGAGGCTTTTGCGTCGTTGCTGTCGTGGCGCATGGTCATGAAGCCCTAACGAGCCGGGTCTACCACGCCACCCAGCGAGGCATTGCGTCTGAACCAGCCGGCGATGCTGGCGCGGGGCAGGCGGGTCGGCAGTACTTCATGCGGCACCTGCTCGGACAGGAAGCACACCAGGGTACCGGCCCTGGGGGCGACCCTGGTGAGCTCTCTGTGGGGGGCCTGTTCATCGTAGATGACCATCTCGCCACCACCATCTTCCGGCCAGTCGGGATTGAGATAGCCGACCGTCGAGATCACGCGGTTGGCACGGCCCCGGAAACTGTCGAGATGGCGACGGTAGAAGGCCCCGGCAGGATAGCGGGCCAGGTGCGCCTCGTACTCGAACAGGCCGAGAAACAGGCTCTCGTTGAGCCTCTGCTGGAGTTCGCCCATGGCGTCGAGATAGCGGCGCTGGGCCAGGGTTTCCCGATCGAGCCAGTGGATGGCGTCGCCACGTATGTCTTCACGGGTATTGAAGTCGGATCCGCGGCCGATGCCGGCCCGGGCCAGGGCCTGCTGGCGTGCTCGACCCTCGACCTCGGCGTGCAACGCCTGGCACAGCTCGGCGTCGATCATCGCTTCACCGACATAGAAGCCGCGTTCCACCAGGGCGTCTACCAGCTCCTCCATCCGTTGCGGCGGCAGGGGGCAGGGATCGGGGTAGCTCATGGGGTCGGTGCTCGTCGTGTCATTGCGGGGCGTGCCTGGTCATCTTGGCGCTCTTCTGGGAGGCAGATGGCGTAGTCTACCCTCCGGGCGGCGAGAAAGGCTCATGTCCAGATCGCATCCCTTGGCCAGCAGCTCCACCAGCATCATGGCAGATAGCCCCCAGATCACGTAGTCGTCGCCCTGGTCGGCGGGGATCAGATAGCTCGGCACGTAGATGTCGCTGCCGTCCACCGGGATCACGTCGGTGTGGGTGCGGTGGTCATCGACAAAGTGCGACAGAGGCACCTCGAAGATCGCGTCCAGTTCCCCCTGGTCAGGGACCAGCGGCAGGTCCGGCGGAATCAGCCCGACGAAAGGGGTGACCTTGAGACCATGCAACGACAGCACATCAGAGAGCTGGCCGAGCACCTCTACCTTCCCGGGGGGCAGGGCGATCTCTTCTTCGGACTCGCGCAGGGCGGTGGCCAGCAGGTCGGCGTCGTGAGCTTCCCGCTTACCGCCCGGGAAGGCGACCTGGCCGCTATGGGTCGACAGGTGGCTCGCGCGGCGGGTGAACAGCAGGCCGGGTTCGGGCCGATCGACCAGCGGAATGAGTACCGCCGCCTCAGGCAGCTTCAGCGTCAGGCGGCGGGGGGAATGCGCTTGCAGGCGTTTGCGAAGTTTCTCTAACATGGGGGATCCGCAGGGTTTCACTCCTTGTACCCAGCCCCGTGCAGTGGCGTCAAGCCCGTCCTCCATTCCCGAGCCGGGAGCGACATGAACGATTGCAGCCCATGAATTTTTGCAGCCATTGCGGGCAGACCGTCCGTTTCGTCATCCCCGAGGGGGACGACCGTCCGCGTTACCTGTGTGACGACTGCGGCACCATCCACTACCAGAACCCGCGTATCGTGGCCGGCACACTGCCGATTTGCGGTTCACGGGTGTTGCTGTGTCGTCGCGCCATCGCGCCGCGTGAAGGCTACTGGACGCTGCCGGCGGGATTCATGGAGAACGGCGAGACCACTCCGGACGCCGCCCGGCGCGAGACCCGCGAGGAGGCCTGCGCCGAGGTCGCGCTGTCGGGGCTCTACACCATGATCGACCTGCCCCATATCAATCAGGTGTTCATGATCTTTCTCGCCGAGCTCGATGGTAGTTACGCTGCCGGGCCCGAGAGTCTCGAGGTGGCGCTGTTCGAGGAGCACGAGGTGCCCTGGGGCGAACTGGCCTTTCCCACCATCGAGCGCACCCTGCGTCACTTCTTCGAGGATCGTGAAACGGCGACCTTCCCGCTGCATATTAGTGACATCACGCCGGATCAGCGCAAGAGCTTCTTCGGCAGCGCCTGAGGGCGCGCTTCAAGGCCAGCCGGGGGCGCGTCCAGGATCGCCCCCGGGGGCCGCCGCACGATACGGCCTCTTGATGGGGCCATTCGGCGCGGTCATTCGGCGCGGTCACTCGGTACGGCCTCTCGGTACGAAAGGCCACGGGTCGATGGCCTGACGCCGTTCGCGTCACAGATCCGCCAGCCGCCAGACGTCGTAGGCCACTTCCTCGTAGGGATGGGCCAGCTTGAGCGCGGAGATGGCGGCGCCGATCAGCTCGTCCTCGCACACCAGCTCCACCTTGTACTCCTCTACCCGCTCAAGCTCGCCTACCTGGCCGATGTGCGGGTCGGCGCCTTCCAGCGGGCGAAACTGGCCCTGCCCGGCGGTCTGGAAGCAGCAGGCCTCGTACTCGCCGATGCGTCCGGCACCGGTGGCAAACACGGCTTCCTTGACCGCCTCGGCGTCGTCTCTGGGCACGAAGAAGGCAAGCTTGTACATGGGGTCTCCTTGCGTAAGCTGGGGGATGGTCGAGCCGGGTGTACCACCCGCGGGTGGTGACGCGCAACCTGCGCCCGGCGAATCTGCCAGCAGCCAGCAGGAGTCAGCATGAAACTCAATGACGCCCTCGAGACGCTGGGGCTAGCCGCCACGGCACCGCCACGTGCCCTGTCGGGCGGTGATATGGCCGAGGTGTGGCGGATCGAGACAGCCCAGGGCGCGGTGGTGGCCAAACGCGACGATCCAGAACGCCTGGCAGGAGAGGCCGATGGCCTCGCCGCGCTCAGCGATGCCGGTAGCTCGCTGGTGATACCCGCGGTGGTAGGCCAGGTCGGCTCCTGGCTGGTGATGGAAGCACTGGAGCCGGGCCCCGCCGACTGGACGGCGCTGGGTCGAGGACTGGCCGAGCTGCATGCCCCTTGCGAGGCCGCCCACGGCTGGGCGCACGACAACGCATGCGGGGCAACACCCCAGCCCAATGCGCCGCTTCACGATGGACGCGCCTTCCAGCGTGAGCGCAGATTGGTACCTCTGGGCGAGGCCTGCCACGGCCGCGGCTTGCTGTCGCGCGGCGAACTTGCCCGCCTTGAGCAGGTGGCCGACCAGCTTAAGGCGTGGCTGCCTGACCAGGCCCCGAGCCTGGTGCACGGGGACCTGTGGTCCGGCAACGTCATCCACAGTTCGCGGGGCCCGGCATTGATCGACCCGGCGGTCTATCGCCACTACCCGGAGGTGGATCTGGCCATGCTGACACTGTTCGGCGCGCCGGGTGAGGCGTTTTTCGAGGCCTACTGGCAGGCTCAGGGGCGCGAGCGAGCCCCCGTCGACTGGCCCCGGCGCGAAGCCGCCTTCCAGCTCTATCCGTTGCTCAATCACCTGCTGCTGTTCGGCCGTGGTTATCACGCGGCAGTGCTGCGAACGATCACGCGGCTGGAACCATTTTCAGGTGACTAGGCAGAGCCGTTTCAGGAGGCGCCGAGCCCCAAAAGTCGCCGCCACCAGGGGCGCGTAATCGCCCGGGACGGCTCGTGAGGCTGCTCGGCGGGACTCTTCTCGAGAAAGGCCTTGATCGGCGCGACCTGGCTCGGTCGGTCGAGCATCGGTGCGTGGCCGCAGCCCGGGACCGCCAGCGTCTCGAGCTCTGGCTGGGCCTCACCCATGCGGGTGACGATATCCTCGGACAGCAGCGGCGAGTCTTCGCCACGCACGACCATCAAGGGGCAGCGGATGGCCTTCCAGTCGGCCCAGGTGTCCCGGGGCGTGTCGTGGAGGAATTGCTCACCGATGCGCGGATCGTAGTGGTAGGTCCAGCTACCGTCCGGCAGGCGGCGGGCGCTCTCCAGGGTGAGCTGGCGCCAGGCGTCCTCGTCATCGATGCCGAAGCCGGCGTAGTGGCGGCGTAACTCCGCCTCGAGTTGGCTCAAGCGGGAAAAACGGTGGGGGACGGTGAAGTAGGTGGCCAGCTCGGCCAGGCCCTGCGGCACCAGTTCCGGACCGACGTCGTTGAGCACCAGCCGTTCGATGCGACCTGCACTGGACGGATCGGCGGCCAGCAGCATGCCGAGAAGGCCGCCCATGGAGGTGCCGATCCAGGCGGTCCGGTCGAGTTCGAAGTGATCCATGACCGCCAATGCGACTGTCATGTAGTGGGAGTACAAGTAGTCATTGGCCGGATACAGCGACCAGCTCGACAGCCCTCGCCCCGGTGTGTCGGGTGCCAGGACTCGCCATTCGGGGCCCAGCTCCCGGGCCAGGGCAGCGAAGTCACCGCCGTGGCGCGCCAGTCCGTGCCAGGCGATGACGGTTCTGGGGGCCTCGGGATGAAACACGCGTACCGCGATCTCGAGCTCTCGGAAGGTGACCAGTCTCAGAGTGTCCATGGTGGCTCCTGGTGATGGTCCTGCAGGGGAGGGAGATATTGGCCATGTTGCAGCGCAGCATTGTGGTTTAGCCAGCAATATAGTGCGGAATTGCGAATTTTTCACCATCCTTGCATGAAGGGCGGTAGAATACGACGCCAAACATGCGACAATGTATGTATATCGAATACCCCTAGATTCGAACGCCACCCGGTGCTTTCCAGGAAGTCGAGGCGCCCAGGAAATGGCAAGGACAGTGTGTCAGGGAGGTCGTGCTCGCGTCGCGCGGCGTCCCTGGTGTGATGTCTCTGTGGCCTGGTCAAAGGGACTTGTGGACAACGCCGAGCAACAGATCCGAGGATGCTATCAATGACGCCTTCCCGACCAGCCCCCGTCACTTTGACCTCGCGGGTTCCTTCTCGCCGACGCCTTCTGTGTGCCGCTGTCGCCGCCCTGATGATGGGCCAGGTCCAGGCCGCCGATCTGTTGACCATTACCCGCGATGCGCTGGACAACAACTCCGAGTTGGCCTCCGAGCGATCCACCACCAGCAGTGCAGAAGAAGGCATCAACGTCGAGCAGGCGGATCTCAATCCTCAGGTGAGTGCCTCCGGCGAGGCGGCCTACAACCATATCTTCGAGACCCAGTCGCAGTCCGGCTTCAGCGGCACCGGCAGCGATGACGACTACCTCAGCTACGGCCTCAACCTGCAGGCAACCCAGAAGCTCTACGACGCCCTGAATAGCCGTGAAGTGAACGTGGCCGAGGCCCAGCTGGAGCAGCAGACCTACACCCTCGCCGCTACCGAGCAGCAGGTGTTGATCGATACTTCGTCGGCCTACTTCGATATTCTGCGCGCCTACGAGATCCTCGAAGCACGCAGGGCCCAGGAGCGCGCCATCGGGCGTCAGCTCGAGCAGGCCCAGGAGCAGTTCGACGTCGGTTTGATCGCGATCACCGAGGTCGAGGAAGCGCGGGCGACCTTCGATCAGTCCCGGGCCGATCGGATCGTCGCCGAGAGTGATCTCCAGGTGGCCTTCGAGGCGCTGGAACGCCTCACCGGCAAGCGCTACGACAGCATCGAGATGCTCCAGGACGACCTGCCCATTGCGCTGCCCGAGCCGTCCAGTCGTGATGCCTGGATCGAGCTTGCCATCGAGCGCAACCCGGAACTGCTGGCGCAGCAGGCAGGCGTCGATGTGGCGCGTGAGCGGATCGATGTGGCCAGGGCCGCCGATCTGCCGGTAGTGGAAGCCTTCGCCAACTACGCCTACAGCGACGACGAGCGTGACAACTTCGAGGACTACAACTCCAACAGCCAGGTGGGCGTGAGTGCCAGCATGCCGCTGTACACCGGCGGTCGGACCAGCGCCTCGGTGCGCCAGACCACCTATCAGCTGGAGTCGAGCCAGTACGACTTCGAGTCCCAGCGGCGCGAGACCGTGCTGCAGGTGCGCTCGCTGTACACCCAGGTCAGCAATGACGTCTCCACGGTGGCGGCGCGCAAGCAGTCCATCGTCTCCAACCAGAGCGCCCTGGATGCCACCCGCGCGGGCTACGAAGTCGGTACCCGCAACATCGTCGACGTGCTCAACGCCGAGCAGAACCTGTATGACGCCGTCGCCGATTACGCCGATGCCCGCTTCAACTACGTGATCAACCTGCTCAGCCTGCACCGTCAGGCGGGGGTGCTCGACGCTCAGGATATCGCCGAGCTCAACGCCTTCCTGGTCGAGGAAGGGCAGGTGAACTTCACCCTGCCGGAGCAAGGCGAGGCCGACGAATACGACGCGGTTCTCGATATCGGCGCACCGCCGCGTCAGGACGGCTGACGCACGCCTTGGCGTCCAGGCTGACCGCCTCCTCCCTCGAGGCGGTCAGCATCCGGCATCTGACGATCCAATTACCCCGAAGGAATCAAGGGATGAAAACCACCATCTATCGCGGCCGCCTCTGGGCCGCACTGGCGGCGGCATTGCTGCTGGTCGGCTGTGGTCAGGAAGAAGACCCGTCTGCCGGCCAGGCCGGTGGTCAGCCACCCGCCAAGGCCATCGAGGTGGCCGAGCTGGCCTATCAGGACATTCCTCTGGACAAGTCCTACCCCTCCAAGCTGATGAGCGAGCAGGAAGTCACCCTGGTCGCCCGTGTCACCGGTGTGCTCGAGGAGCGCAAGTTCGAACCCGGCGATCAGGTCGAGCAGGGCGAGAGCCTCTACACCATCGAGCCAGACCTGTATGAGGCCACCGTGGCCCAGCGTGAGGCCGACCTGGCCAGCGCCCAGGCCGAGCTGTCGCGTGCCGAACGCGACGCCAATCGCTTCCAGCAGCTGGCAGCCCAGAACTCGGTAAGCCGTCAGCAGGTCGACCAGGCCCTGGCCGACGCGCGCGTCGCACGGGCCAGCGTGGCCCAGGCCGAGGCGGCGCTGAAGAGCGCCCAGCTCGATCTGGACTACGCCGAGGTCACGGCGCCGGTGTCCGGTGTGATCGGTCTCAGCGAGGTCAATGTCGGCAATCTGGTGTCACCCAATACCGAACTTGCCACCATCACCCCGCTGGATCCGCTGGAGGTACGCTTCCAGATGCCTCAGAACGATGCCTTCGAGCTGCGTCGTCAGTTGAAGGACATGAGCATCGAGGACATCGGCGCCTCGCTCGAGGCGTTCTCTTCGCGTGGGGACGAGCCTACCGTGCTCAGTGGCCACCTGGACTTCCTTGGCTCACGTGTCGATCCCGAGACCAGCACCGTCCAGGCGGAGGCCACCTTTGCCAACCCTGACGGCGCGGTGCTGCCGGGTCAGTACGTGCGCGTGAAGATCGAGGGACTGGCGCGCTTCGGTGTGCTGGCGGTGCCGGAGCTGGCGTTGACCCAGGGCCTGATGGGCCCGCAGGTCTACGTGCTCGATGAAGACAACGTCGCCAGGGCGCGTCCGGTGCAGCTCGGCGAACTGGCGGGCGCCTGGCAGATCATCCTCGACGGCGTCGAACCCGGCGAGCGTGTGGTGGTCGGTGATCCGGGCAGCCTGAAGCCGGGTACCCCGATCGATCCCCAGCCGTTTGACGGCGATGCCGAGGCGCTGATGCAAGAGGCCCGGTACGAGAAACAGGAGCAGGGTGCCGGCCAGGCCGCGCCTGATCAAGCTGAGCAGGGCGCAGCGGCGCCTCAGGGCGAACCTGCGGCCGAGCAGACCGGCCAGGGTGATGCCGAAAGCGGTGGTCAGGGCGAAGATGCCGCGAGTGCCACCCAGGCCGCTCAGCAGGCGCCGATGAACGCGCCGCAGGGCGATCAGGAGGCCGAGGAGGCTCGAGGAGAGGGTAACGAATGAATTTCGCCAACTTCTTCATCAAGCGGCCGATCTTCGCCTCGGTCCTGGCGATCATCCTGACCATCATCGGGGCGATGAGCATGCGGGTACTGCCGATCGAGCAGTACCCCAGTGTGGTGCCGCCCACGGTGTCGGTCAGCGCGACCTTCCCGGGAGCCGACGCCGAGACCGTGGCACAGACGGTGGCCGCGCCGCTGGCGGAGGCGATCAACGGCGTCGAGAACATGCTTTACATGAACTCGACCAGCTCCGACAACGGCTCCATGAGCCTGAGCGTGGCCTTCGACATCGGGACCGACGGTGATATCAACACCATCAACGTCAATAACCGAGTCCAGGGCGCGCTGTCTCAGTTGCCCGAGGCGGTGCAGGAGCAGGGTGTCCAGGTCGAGTTGCGCTCCAGCTCTATCCTGATGCTGGTGTCGTTGATCTCGCCCCAGGGCGACTACGACAACATCTACATGCAGAACTACGCCACCCTGAACATTCTCGACGAGCTGCGCCAGATTCCCGGCGTCGGCGAGGCCGAGGTGCTGGGCGGTGGCGAGTTCGCCATGCGCATCTGGATGGATCCCAACAAGCTGGCCGAGTACGACCTGACCCCCACCGAGGTAGCGGCGGCGATTCGTGCCCAGAACACCGAGGTGCCCGCGGGTAGCCTGGCGTCCACGCCGATCGACAGCCCGCGTGCCTTCACCTACACCATTACCGCCGGCGGACGTCTGTCCAGTGCCGACGACTTCCGCGACATCCTGCTGCGTACCAACGAGGACGGCTCTGCGCTGCGCCTGGATGACGTGGCGCGGATCGAGCTGGGCGCCTCCTTCTACGGCGTCGAGGCGCGCCTCAACGGCTCCATCATGACGCCGATCATGATCCAGCAGCAGCCGGGCGCCAACGCCCTGCAGACGGCAGACATGGTCAAGGAAAAGATGAACGAGCTGGAGGCGCGCTTCCCGCCGGGCCTCGAGTACGTGGTGCCCTATGACACCACTCTATTCATCGACGCCTCGGTGGAAACCGTCTTCCACACCTTTATCGAAGCCTTCCTGATCGTCGGCGTCATCCTGTTCATCTTCCTGCAGAACTGGCGCTTCACCGTGATCGCCATGTCGGTGGTGCCGGTATCGGTACTGGCCACCTTCGCCGGCTTCTACGTGTTCGGCTTCTCGATCAACCTGTTGACGCTGTTCGCCCTGGTGCTATCCATCGGTATCGTGGTGGATGATGCCATCCTGGTGGTGGAGAACGTCGAGAGGGTGCTGTCGGAAGATGAAGAGATCACGGTTCGTCAGGCCACCATCCAAGCCATGAAGGAGGTCGGCGGGCCGGTCATCGCCACATCGCTGATCATGGCGGCGGTGTTCGTGCCGGTCGCCTTCCTCGGCGGCTTTACCGGGCAGATCTATCAGCAGTTCGCCCTGACCATCGCCATCTCAGTGGCGTTCTCGGCGCTGATGGCACTGACCTTCACCCCGGCGCTGTCGGCGATCTTCATCAAGCACGACCTGCACAAGAAGGAGTCCGCCTTCATGCGCGCGGTGCGCACGCCGCTGCGCCTGTTTGACCGCTTCTTCGACGGCGTTACCAGGCTGTTCATGATGGCGGTCAAGGCGCTGGTCAAGGCCTGGGTGCTGACCCTGCTGCTGGTGGGTTTGGTCGGGGCCGGTTCCTTCTGGCTCTACGAGAACACACCCTCGACGCTGGTGCCGGAAACCGATCAGGGCATCGCCCTGGCGGCGGTCAGCCTGCCGGACTCGGCATCGCTCAGCCGCACCAAGGCCTACATGGCCGAGGTCAGCAAGCGCATCGAGGAAGTGCCTGGTGTGCGCTATTCCTCGGCCATCGCCGGTTATGACATGTTGACCAGCTCGGTCAACACCGCGCGCGGCATCATCTTCATCAACATGGATAACTGGGCCGATCGCGAGACCACGGTGGATGACCTGATTGGCCGGATCTTCCAGATCGGTGCCGAGGTCGATGGCGGCAATGTCATGGCCTTCAATATGCCGCCGATCATCGGGCTTTCCACCACCGGCGGTTTCACCGGCTACCTGCAGTCGTTCTCCGGTGCCACCCCCGAGGAGATCTACCAGGCCTCGCTCAAGGTGATGCAGGCGGCCAACCAGGATCCGGCGCTCAACCAGGTGTTCTCGACCTTCAGCGTCAATGTGCCGTCCTTCCGGGCCGACATCGACCAGCAGAAGGCACTGAGCTATGGCGTGTCGCTGACCGACCTCAATGCCACCCTGTCGAACACCTTCGGCAATGGCTTCGTCAACTTCTTCAGCTACCAGAACCGCAACTTCCAGGTGTACCTGCAGAACGAGGCTGAGTACCGCGATACCCCGGACGATATCAACAACGTCTACGTGCGCGGCGGCAACGGCGAGCGGATTCCGCTGTCGGAGTTCGTGACCCTCGAGCGCAAGGCCGCACCTGCGGTAGTCACCCGTTTCGGTGTCTACTCTGCGGCCCAGTTCCAGGGTGGCCCGGCGGAAGGCTACTCCTCCACCCAGGCGCTTCAGGCCATGGAGCGTATCGTTCAGGATACCCTGGGCAGCGACTGGGGCATGGGCTGGACCGGTACCGCCTACCAGGAGAGCGAAGCGGGCAACGCTGGCACCATTGCCATCATCTTCGGCATGGTCATGGTGTTCTTGATCCTGGCGGCGCAGTACGAGAGCTGGTCATTGCCGCTGGCGGTGCTGACCGCCACGCCGTTCGCCTTCCTCGGGGGCATCGCCGGTATCGCCATGCGCGGCCTGGATACCAGCGTCTATGTCCAGATCGGGGTATTGGTGGTCATCGGCCTGGCGGCCAAGAACGCTATCCTGATCGTCGAGTTCGCCGAGCTGCAGCGCAAGGAGATGGGCAAGAGCATCCGTGAGGCGGCGATCACCGCGGCGGAGCTGCGTTTCCGGCCCATCGTGATGACCTCCATGGCGTTCATCTTCGGCACCCTGCCGCTGGCCATGGCCACCGGCGCCAGTGACACCAGCAGCCACCACATCGGTACCACGGTGGCCATGGGCATGGCCTCGGTGGCGATACTGGGTAGCTGTTTCGTGCCGTCCTTCTACGCCATGATCGCGTCGCTCTCCCAGCGCTTGTTCGGAGAGCGTGGTTCCGACGACGATGAGGGCGAGAACGCCTCAGAAGCCAAGGGCTCTGCCACCGACCATTGAACGGAGTGGGCGGGTCAACACGATCGCTCCCTTATCGATGGGATCTTGATGCAGGTCAAAGCGCCGCCTTTCCAGGCGGCGCTTTTTTTATGCTGCAAGAGCGGCGAGACGCTGGTGATCGGGGGGGCTTCTTGTTGCAGATTAAAGGCTTATAGCGGTGCCGAGGCAAGTGTGCAGTGCAGCATATTGTGCATCGCAACATGTTGTCGTCAAAGGAAAAATTGGGGCTTGCGGGTCGAGGTTTGTGGCCCAGAGCGCTATGCTGCAAGTAGCAAGAACGCATGTGGCAACGCCACGGGAGGTGGTATGGACATTACGTTGATCAGGGACATTGCCCTGAGTTTTCCGCTGATTCTGTTCACGGTGCTGCTTCCACTCGTCGCGCTCTACTGGGTTCTGGTGGCGCTGAAGCTGGCACCTCTGCAGCTGTTCGAACGTGACAGCCTGCGCGACGATCATATGGCCAGCACGATGGTTTCGCTGGGGTTTGCCGGGGTGCCGGTGACGGTGGCCCTGACCGCGCTGATCCTGTTCGCCGCTGTCTTCACCTTGATGGCGGAACTGCTGATACTGCAGTGGTTCAATCTGGCGATCGTGATCGTGCCGCTGGGCATCGTGGTGCTGTGGGGAGCCTTTGCGCTGTCGTCTCCGCTGGCATCCCGGTTCTGTCGGGTGCTGTTGAAGCGCTATCGTGATCGGCCCTCATTCAACCGCCGTTGCCTGCTTGGCGAGCGGGTCCAGGTGGTCGGTTTCATCGATGGCCAGGGGTGCTGCCGTGCGGTGCTCTGCTCGGACGGGACCCGAGAGATCTGCCTGAAGGGCAAGCCGGGGGCGATGCCGCGGGAAGGGGAAGTACGGGTGCTGGTCAAGTACCTGGAGGCGCACGACAGCTTTCGCTCAGTAGCCGAGCAGGAGTTTCTCGATGCGCGTACCCGGCTGGTAAGGCTCAAGCTGATCGAGCGTCACGAACCCGTGCCGCCCCACGAGGCGCCGACGCGCGAGCACCACTACCATGGGCACGGTCATCGTCACTCACACGGCCATCAGCATTGAATCGTGTCGAGTGCTGCTCGCTTCGATCGAGTAGTGGGTCGCGACGACGGGTCAGTCGCGACCGATCAGGCTGATCAGGTCATCGACCAGGGCTGGGCCTCGTTCACTGAGGGTGAAGGCCTGGGGCGCCCGCAGCCACTCCCAGAACAGCCCGCTCAGGGCGTAGTGAAACAGATCGGTGGCACGCTCCGGGCTCAGCCCGGGGCGTAGCTGTTGCTTGAGTTCGGCCTGCTTGAACTGGCGCAGCAAGGCCTGGCAGGTTTCTCTGGCGATCTCTGCCTTGGCTTCCAGCGGATCGAAATCGTCGGTACGTTCGCAGTGGTGCAGCAGAATACCGTGAACCCGGCGGTGGCGCGGCGTATCGGCCTGACGCAGCCCGACATGACAGCTCAAGCGAATGGCCTCCAGCGGGTGGTGGTCGACCGAGGAGTCGTCGAGTTGGTTGAGCAGATCCTCGAACGGCAGATGGACCCGCTCCAGCATCGCCCGGAACAGATCGCCCTTGTTGCGAAAATGCCAGTACAGGGCGCCCCGGGTGACACCGGCCCGTCGCGAGATGACCTCG